>JBFYWB010000113.1:0-4111 GCA_041299015.1 Deltaproteobacteria bacterium | reverse complement strand
CTCCAGGGATTTGCCGAAGACCGTCACGAGGATCTTGACGACGAATTCCTTGGTGGTAAAGTCATCGTTGTGCAGGAGCACCTTGAACATCGGCGGCTCGGCCAGCTCCTCTTCGACGTTGCTAGCGACATCTTCTTTTAGATCCGGCAAATCCTTACCCATTGCGACCCCTTTCGCAGCATCCTTCTTCGGCGAACTCTAACAACTGGAGCGCAGAAATCAAGACGGCTCTCTCGCGGGCGGGCGACCGCATGCGCCCCTGAGGGGTTCTCGCGGTGCCGGCGGCATTTATTTCCTTGCGGCCCTTTTGCCGGCCGAAGGAGACGGCCGCTGGTACCAGTAGCGGCAAAGCGAGCGGTGCCGCATGACCAGGGGGAAAAAGATCATGGAGACCAAAAGGGCAAGGGTTTGACGGTTCGAGAACCAGCTCAACTTCCGGGTGGAGGTCACCGCCGGGACCCTTTCGATGATGTCAACCGACAGACGCCGTGATCTGGCCCAGCGGCGGATATGGATTGAAAACCAGACTTCTTCGCCCACATACACTTTTTGGCTGAACCCGCCGACGGCCGCGAAGCCTTGCCGCGTGCAGAAGATGAAGCACCCTGCGGCGATCCTGAAGGTTTTCGAGAAGCGGTTCCAGGTGTTCATCGCCATCCGGTAAAAGGGTTTAACCGGCCTGTCGGGCGCCACGATGGCTCCGCCGCCGGCGCAAGTCCCGCCTGCGAGTCGATCCAGGGCCAGTTGCAGCAGTTCGGCGGAGACGCGGGTGTCGGCATCGACGAAGATCAGATAACGCCCGACCGCGAGACTGGCGCCGGTGTTGCGCGACCTGGAGATCTGGTTGATCGGCTCGAAGACCACCCTGGCCCCCCCGCGGCGGGCGATATCGCCCGTGCGGTCGGTCGAGTTGTTGTCGACGACGATGATCTCGCCCGGCATTGCAACGGCCGCCATTGCCGAGCGCAGGGCCGCAAGGGTTTGCGGCAGGTAGAACTCTTCATTGAAAGCCGGCACAATGATCGAATATTCAGCCAGGGCCTCGTTCACAGGATGAAAGCTCCTTTTCGATTTCAGAGAGGGTAAAACAGGGATGCGGCGGCGCCTCAAATGTGACGGTATTGTCGAGTGGGCACAAGGGGCCGCCAAGCCGTTTACACCGGTTTGCCGAATACCTTCAGGTCGTTTGCGACCTTTTCGACAACGACCGTAAAGGGTGCTGAGCGTCTCTTTTGATGGTCCGCTTTTTTGACCAGAACCGGGATGTAGTTGGCCGAGGTGCCCACGCCATATCCCTCCGGCAGGTGCTGGCGGTGTTCGGCGATAATCTCAAGTTTTTTGCCAACAAATCGTCTGTAAAACTCCGATTTCTTTTTCTTTCCAATCTCCCGCATAACCTCGCAACGCGCTTTTATCTCCGCCGCCGAAACCTTTTGCGGAAAGTGGTAGGCCGGTGTGCCCTGGCGGGGCGAAAAAGGAAAAACGTGCAGATAGGCCACCGGCAGGTCGTCGATCAGTCGGCGGGTGTGCGCGAAGGCCGCTTCGGTTTCGCCGGGGAAACCGACCAGAATGTCGACCCCGACGGCGGCCTCGGGCATCAGGCGCACGATGTTGCGGACGAGCTTTGCGAAATAACGGCTGGTGTAGGGACGGTGCATTTTCTGCAGGATGGCGTCATCCCCGCTCTGGAGCGGAATGTGAAAATGGGGGCAGATCCGGCCGGGCGCGTCCGTGTCGTCCGCCATGAAGTCGAGCAGCGCATCGGAAAACTCCCGGGGTTCGATCGAACTCAACCGCACCCGGCCGATGGCGCCGGTCTGGCGGATTTGCTCGAGCAGGGCGAGCAGATGCGTCGACGGATCCAGGTCGTTTCCGTAGCACCCGAGATGAATGCCGGTCAGGACCACTTCGTGGTAACCGGCCTGCTTGAGCCGGCCGATGGCCGCGATCGCCTTGTCGGGGGTCAGGCTCCGGCTGGGTCCTCTGGCGTAGGGAACGATGCAGTAGGTGCAATAGGCTTCGCAACCGTCCTGAACCTTAAGAAACGGTCGGGATCGGTTGCCGGGCGCAGGCCTAAAGATCGGGTCCATCCCGGGGGCGGCGGCACCCTTGAGGCGGTCGGGCGAGAGGCGGTAGCGGTCGATGACCAGGTCTATCAGATGCGGTTTATCCCGAATCCCCAAAATGGCATCCACGCCGTCGATGCCGCTGATCTCTGTCGCTGCCGTCTGAGCATAACAGCCGGTGACGATCACTTGCGCGCCGGGATGGGTGCGTACGGCCTGGCGAATGGCCTGCCTGGACTGCATCGCGGCCCGGCCGGTGACGGTGCAGGTGTTGACGATGCACAGATCGAGCTTGTCCCCGGGGCCGGCCGCTATCAGGCCGGCCCGCTCGAGCTGGGCGGCTACCGCTTCGGACTCGTACTGATTGACTTTGCAACCGAGGGTAATAATCTTAAACTTAAGCATTATGAAATTTGGATAACTAACTTAAAATAATAGTTATATTTTTATAGTTTTGCTCTCTTCAACGAGGAAGAGAGTGGGCAAGGGATCGAGAACCCGGGGTTTAAGGTACGAGGCGTAGTGTTTAAGGTTTAATATCTTCTTTTTCGTTAAACCCTGAACCGGGTACCTTGAACCTAAACCCTTGTACCCTGCACCCTGAACCTTCTTTTTTTAACCTTGAGCCGTTATTAAAAATCACCCCAAATCCACCCGCCGCCGATCACTTCCTCACCAAGGTAGAACACGGCGCCTTGACCGGGGGTGATGGCGGATTGGGGCTCGTCGAAGCGGATGACGGCCTGGTGTTGCGGCTGCGGGGTCAATGTGGACAAAGCGGCGGTATGCCGGTAGCGCACGCGCGTGTGGACCCGGATCGGACCGGGGGGTTCCGGCTGAATCCAGTTGATGGCCTGCACCCGGCAGTGCGATGCACGGGTGTCCTCTCTTGACCCCACCACCAGGCGATTGTTGCGGGTGTCGAGCCGCAACACGTAATAAGGTTCGGCGGCCGGGCAGTCGATGCCCCGTCTCTGGCCCACGGTGTACCGGTGCAGCCCAGCGTGCCGGCCCAGGACGCGACCGTCGCGGTCGACGATTTCTCCTGGGGACGAAATTGTTCCGAGCTGGTCGGTCAAAAAATCGGTGTAGCCTCGATCGCTGATAAAGCAGGCGTCCTGGCTCTCTTGGCGGGCCAGCGGGTGCAGTCCCTCTGAGGCGGCCCAAGCCTTTACCTCCGATTTTTGCATCTCTCCCAGCGGAAAACAGGCCCCGGCCAACTGAGGCCTGGTCAGGAAGGCCAGAAAGTAGGATTGGTCTTTTTGGCGGTCGGCGCCCCTCAGGAGGTGAGGCTGCTGCCGGGTGTCCTGAACGCTGCGGGCGTAGTGTCCGGTGGCCAAACGCTCGGCCCCGAGGTGTCGGGCGTGTTCGAAAAGGGCCCCGAACTTGATGGCCGGGTTACACACCATACACGGGTTGGGCGTTTTTCCAGCCAGATAGGTCCGCAAAAAGTATGTGACGACCTGGGAGCGAAAGACGTCGGCCAGGTCGACGACGTGCAGACGAATACCGAGCTGGTCGGTGACGGCGGCGACATCCAGATTCCTCGGTTCGTAGCCGGTCACAAAATGGATGCCGAAAACAGGATAGCCTCGAACTTTCAACAGGGCGGCCGCCACCAGGGAATCCACCCCTCCGCTGACGGCGACGGCAATCAGCGGTTTCATTCGAAAAAGGTCTGATTGACGGAGTGCACCTCCATGGCCCGGGTCGGGCAGGCCGGGATGCAGAGTTCGCAGACGCTGCATTTTTTCTGATTGAACCGCACCGTCATCTGGGGCCTCTGAATGGCGAGGGCCCCGGTGGGACAAACGGCGGTGCAGGCCCCGCAGTGGGTGCATTTGTACCTGTCGCGCTGGACCACCTGAGATGCGTAGTCGACTTGGATGCCCTGACCCTTGAGATAGCGCACACCCTCTTTGAACTTTTTTTTGTCGCCCGAGAGCTCGAGCACCATGACGCCTTCCTTGCGGGGCAGGACCGCGGCGTTCAGGATGTTAAAGGTCAAGTCGAAATCCCTGGTGAGGTAGCAGACAATCGGTTTC
>JBFYWB010000106.1:0-6679 GCA_041299015.1 Deltaproteobacteria bacterium | reverse complement strand
GACGAGCAAGAATACTGCCCGAATGGGTTTGTTGACGCACACCCGCTCCATAACCAGATCGGCCTTTCGGCCGAACGAGCGCAGGGTATTGATGATTTCGGCCGCCCGATCGACCTGGGTGCTGATCTCGCTGACCACCTGATGGAGATGCGCCGGCGGGATATCGCGATTGTGCTCGGACATCATGGCCAGAAAATCACTGCCCATCTTGATGGCGTTCAGCGGCTGATTCAATTCGTGAGCAATCCCGGCTGACATTTCCCCCAAGGATTTCATCTTGCTGGCCTGAATCAGCTGGGCGTCCTTTTCGATCATTTCGGTGATGTCGGTCGACGCCAGAACGATAGCCGGCTGACCTTTATAGGTAATATTGCAGGCGTGCAAGTTGACGTAAAACGGTTTGTTGCCTTTCTGATAATGAAGCGCCTTGGGATAACTTATCAATCCCTGGTCGTCGCTTTGCTCCTGCAGCGATTGGAAATACTCATGCGTTTGCTCCGATGCCAGATCCGTGAAGGATTTCCCGATCAATTCTTCCCGATGATAGCCGTAAACCTCCACGGCCCGGGGATTGGCATCGATGATGTCAAGAGTTTTCTGGTTTATGACAAAAATGGGGTCCGGACCGCTGTCGAAAAGCGAACGGTATTTTCTCTCGGACTCTCTCAGGCGCCGTCGGTAAAGCCGGATGCTCCAGATCATGTTGTGAAAAGAATCTGCCAGCTGCGTGACCTCGTCACCCTTTTGACGTCTGTAGAAGCGGCAATCCCGGCAAATCGTCAGCGTTTCCGGAAGGGCGTCCCCGATCCCGTCCAGATGCAGGCAAGGGTAGTCGGTGTTGGCAAATGCGGGACACTCCGGCGGCTCCCCGGCGTCGGAACCCAGCTCGAAATCAAGTTTCACGTCGAAGTTGCCCTTGCTCAATTCGTCTGAAATCCGGGTCAGCTTAGAGATCGGCATGGTAATATTCTTGGCCAGGCGCAGGCTGATAATGAAAATAATGACAATCACCAGGGAAAGGAATCCGAGAAACGTAAATCGCAGTTTGGCGACCAGCTGATCTATGTGAGTCTCGTTGAGACCCACATGAACCGTTCCGATGCGGTAAATTCCTTGGGTAATGGGTATGGCGATGTCATAGGCCTTTTGCTCGCCGAACTGCGACAGGCGTACACTCCTGGACTCGCCCGGAGGGACGCTGTTGGCCAGGCGCAGGGATTCGGGAAACGGCTGGGTCAGGGTGTGACTGAGGACCTGTCCTTCAGGATCGCTCACGAAGATGTAAGAGACAAGGTACTCGCGTTCCTTGAGTTTTGCCTCATCGAAAATCAGGTTGAGGAGTTCGGGATAGTTTTTGTCCAGAATGTATCCGCTGCTGCGTCCGGCAATCGTTCGGGCAATCGCAATCCCGCGCAGTTCGAGCTCTGAAATCAGAGTCGATACAAGGATCCAGCGGGCAAGCAGCGCGATAGCGGCGCTGATGACCAGGATAACCACCATAATGGAAAAAAAGATTTTGTTTTTAAGGCTGGTATTGCGGAAGCTTTGCGCCGCTTCCCGGATCACATTCCGCTGCATGGCCGTCTCAATCTGGGCTAACCAGCTGGACTTTGATGTCAGCCCAGTTTTTTATCAGGGAGAACTGGCCGTTCTCCAACCTGGTGAAATAAACGCGATCCAGACCCTGGCGGTCGCTGGGGCTGAAGGCGATGTTGATGCCCGGGCCCAGCGAAAAATCACGGATCGACTCGATCGCATCGATGAACCCTTCGCGGGTAAGGTCAGGCCCGGCCCGTTCGAGGCCTTCGACCAAAACGCGGGCGTTGATATAACCCTCCAGCCCGACGTAGTTGGGTTGGTCACCGGGATAGTAACGCTCAAGCAACGTGACATAGCCGATCTCTCCCGTGAGCAGGGGGCTGGGGTCGTTTCGATCGGGAGGAGGCACCACCTGTGACATAATGACCGTGATGTCCTGGTGGTTTGCGAGACGCCGGGCCAGTTCATCGGCTCCCACGAAAGATACCAGATAGAAAACAGGATGAAAGCCCTTTTCGTGCGCAAGCCTGATGAATTTGGCGCACGGGTCGTAGGTTCCGACCATTACAACGGCCTCGGCTCTCGAGGACATGATTTTCTTCAATCCTTCCTCCACATCGAGAGTGCCCCTGGCATAGGATCCTCCCGCAACCGGAGCCAAACCAAACCCTTTCAAAGCGAGTTCGGTCCCGGTCAAACCATCGAAACCATAGGTGTCGTACTGGTAGAAAACAGCGATGTTTCGAATACCCAGATCGTTGACCAGGTGGCTTGCGGCAGCGCTAGTCTCCTGGTAGTAGGATGCCCGAATGTTGATCAGATATCGATCGAACGGATCGCGAAGTGCGTTTGCACCGGTGAACATACCCAGCAGTGGAATGTGGACTTCCTCGATCAGGGGGAGAATCCGTACTGTGGTCGGAGTCCCGACGTAACAAAAAAGAGCGAACACACGGTCTTCAATGATCAGTTTCTGGGTATTGGCAAGACACCTCGGCGGGTCGTAACTGTCATCGAGGGCAATGACCTTGATGGTGCGACCATGAATTCCACCCTGAGCGTTGACGTGGTTAAGATAACACATTGCGCCGCGCAGGGTTTGAGTTCCCAGAAAACTGGCATGGCCGAGGAGGGCCAGCGATGAACCCAGGAGGACCTCGCTGTCGGTTACACCTGGGGTGTTGATCACCGAAACCACACGCTCATCCGCGGGTCTACAGGCGGTTAGAGAGACCCATACAACCAATGCGGCAAGAAAACCCGCTCGCAGCATGGGACACGATGGCCGCCCCAAAACTGCGAGCACTTTGAAAAATGCAAGCACCCCAGTTAAAATTTTTTCAAAGGGGATCGAAAAAGAAGGTTGGTTCATGGCTTCGGGTAACGACATAGTCCGCCCTATTTCGAGCGAATTTCCGGATGGCGGAATTGCCAACGGCGGTGTGTTGAGTCGTGCGCTTTCGGCTATCCAACCTCGCGGTGCCGGCGGGGGTGCGGGGTCCTCTGCTCGACCGAGAAAGGCACCGATTGATTAGAGACCGATATTATCCAACTATCCGAAGCGGTTATACGTGTCAACCATGATTTTAAGGGTGGCTTCGGCGGACCGGTTCAAAAGAGCGTGCGGCTTTCGATCAATGGCCGCCTGTCGTGAGACTTCGATTACCACGGCCAGATAGCCTTCAGATACGCCAGACTCGGATCGAGGGCCTCTGCGGTATGGGGTTCGAGAGTTATGACCGGCGGTGTGTCGCGGAGATCTTTCAAGCGCCTGAAAAGGAATGCGAAGTCGATCGTGCCCTGACCCAGAGCGAGGTGATCGTCCCGCTGCCCGTGGTTGTCGTGCAGATGCACCTGGCCCAGATAGCGCCCCAGGGTGTCAAGCCACGCCCCCAGCGGGGCCTGACCGAAGGCTGCCTGATGCCCGGTGTCCAAACAAAAACCCACTCCCTGAGACGTCAGGTGTTCGAAAAGAGGCAGAAGTTCTTCGGGGCCGCCTTCGTAGACGTTTTCGAGCATCAGGCGGCAGCCCTGCCCATTCAGACGCTGCGCCAGCCAGCCCCACATGGCAAGGCTGTTCTCAAGCCACTTATCGAACAGGTAGGCATAGCGCTTCCAATCATAGCCGGCATGACACACCACGGTTTTGGGGGCGAACAACGGCACCACCTCGAGGAGTTGTTCGAAGCGGCGACGCGTTACCGCGCGGATCTGCGGGTCGATAGAACCGGCCGACATGTCGACGAACGGGCCATGCAGCGTGATTGTCAATCCACACTCGCGTAGCCGAGCGGCCACCTCGCCGAATTCCGCCGGTGAGAAGCGGTCCAGCGCAGCGGCATCGATGCCGATCTCGGGATTCAGACCACGCGTCAGGAAATTTTCCGCGTAGCGATCCCTGAGCATGGTGAAGGGACAATTGACCTGGACCCGGTCAAGCAATGCTCTCATGGCGATTCTCTCCGCGGTGACTAGCACCGGTCTGCTCCCGGCAGGACGACTGCTCAGCATGATTTTTCTTAACACTCGGCGCTTACGGTTTCCAGCCCATGCCGGCGAAGCCAGTTGTTGATCTCCTGAATCAGGGTCCGATAATAGGCTTCCGAGCCGCCCAACCCGCGCCGGCCGAAAAAGTAGTTGATCTCCAGAAAAAAGGGCGGAGCGGTGGGGTCCCCATCCGGAAACAGCAGATCGAATCCGGCCAGGTCGATACGGGTGGATCGGCAGAATTTCCTGACCGCGGAAACGGCCGCGGCCTGAAGCCCGGGATCGGTCGCGACATCGATTCGCCCACCGTGGGATAGGTTGGCGCACCAGATCCGCCGGTCGGGTTGCACCCGCCAGTAGGCGACACATTGCCGACCGATAACGGTTACTCGAAGGCTGCGGTTGCCGGCCGGGATCATTTCCTGGATCAGAAAACCGCTCTGGCCGGTGCGCTCGAAAGCCGACGCCGTAAACAATAACTCTTTCAACCGCGCCGCGGAGTCTACCGGATACACGGTTTCACCCTCGCCGCCCCAGTCGAATTTAAACACGCACGGAAATCCAAACGGAAGATCAGCCGGTAGCCGTCGGCATTGCCCGTGAAAGGCCAGCGTATCGCCGCAAGCGATCGTCCGCGGGTGCGGCACGCCGACTTCTTTGAAAAGCGCCAGCTGTCCGATTTTTCCGGGATAGGCAAAACGGGCGTCGTAATTGGGGAAACACAAGGCGCAGTTTTCGCGAACCATCTCATAGAGATCCTCACGGCACCCCTGGGGCAGGATCACCGCTGTGGCCGCCGCGATGGCCCGGCGCTCATCTGCGCCCGGCGCACGCCCGGCGCAGATGATCTGTCGATCCGCCGCAATCAGGGGATGAAACGATAGAATCATTGGCCTTCAATAGCCGAATTTTCTGAGGGCGCGCGTGTCCTTGCGCCAATTTTTCTGGGTCCTGACGAAGAGTTTCAGAAAAACCTTAACGCCGAGAAAGCGCTCGATCTCCCGGCGGGATTTTTCACCGATCGATTTCAACATGCGGCCGCCCTTGCCGATGACGATGCCTTTCTGCGAATCGCGCTCCAGGTGAATGGTGGCGTGAATTCTGACGAGGGCCCCCTCTTTTTCCTCTTCGAAGGTATCCACGGTCACCGCCGTGGCATACGGAATCTCCTCTCCGGTCAAACGAAATACCTTTTCACGGATCATCTCGGCGGCGATGAAGCGTTCCGTAAGATCGGTCACGGTATCCTCCGGGAAAAACGGCGGGCCATCCGGCAAAAGGGCTTCCAGCGATGCGAGCAGACGGTCCGTCTGGGTGTTTTTTTCGGCCGATATCGGAACGATGTCCTTGAAAGGGTATAACTTTGACCAGTGGTCGATGATCGCCAGCAGATCGGTTTTGGGGATGATATCGATTTTGTTCAATGCCAGAACGACCGGCTGCTTGCCGGCCTTGACCTTCTTGACCATCAGGCTTTCGGATACGGGGTCCGGCCGGGCCACATCGATGATGACCAATATGACATCCACGTCTGCCAAACTCGACAAGGCCGTTTCGACAATGCGGATGTTCAAAGGATCGGTGGCCTTGTGCACACCCGGGGTGTCGATAAAAACGATTTGGGCCGCGGGCCGGTGCAGAACGCCCAGAATACGGTTGCGCGTCGTCTGCGGTTTATTGGACGTGATCGAAATCTTCTGCCCGAGAATCCGGTTCAGCAAGGTCGATTTTCCGGCGTTGGGCGCACCCAAGATGGCCACGAAGCCGGACTTGAAGGAAAATTGAGTTGCGTCGCACGGGCGGTCTGTCATTAATCTAAAACCATTCGGCGGCATCTTTTAAAACCATGATTAGGTCGGCCGCTCCTTGATGGAATCGTCGTGAGCCGGAGCCACCAACCCTTCTATCCTCTGCCATAGTTCTTTTCGGCCCTGGCGGGTTTTTGCCGAAAATAAAATGATATTATCTTCCGGCACCGCCAGCGCCGCGGCGGCACTGCGCGCGCTAACCAGTTGCCGGGAGCGCGAAAACTTGTCGATCTTGGTCAACACCATTACGGTGGCAATATGGTGTCGGCTGAGCCAGTCGACAAGGGTCAGTTCTTCAACACCCGGTTTTCGGCGGCTGTCCATGATCAGAACCAGACCTTTCAGGGTCCGGCGCACGGTAAGATAGGTCTCGATCATCGGGGCCCAGCTGCGCCGGATGGCACCGGGTACCTTCGCATAGCCGAATCCGGGGATGTCGACGAAAACGAGCTCTCCATTGATCTCGAAGAAGTTGATCAACTGAGTGCGCCCCGGCGTCGAACTCGTTTTGGCCAACCGCTTGCGATTGACCAGGATATTGATCAGGGAGGATTTGCCGACGTTGGATCGACCGGCAAAGACAACTTCCGGCAGCCGGGCCGGCGGGTAGTGAGCCGGTGTGACGGCGCTTTTTATAAATTCGGCGGATTTGATGATCATGCTGGCTGAAAAAATGCGCCTGACGCCCACAGCCCGGCTGCACCAACACGCAAGCAGTCGGCTTGGCGCCGGTTGGATGTTTTTAATCCCGATTTTCCCCTTTTAGATATGCCGCCAGCCGATCCATCCCCTCGGCAATTCTCTCCATGGAATTCGCATAACAGAACCGCAAGTAGCCTTCACCA
>JBFYWB010000105.1:0-9922 GCA_041299015.1 Deltaproteobacteria bacterium | reverse complement strand
AGGTGGTGGATGCTCTGCGGCAGGAGTTGGAGCGCAGCCGCGTGATCCTTCACCAGGGGGCGACGGTGACGGCGATCGAGGGAGAAAAAGAGGTGACAGGGCTGGTCCTCACTGACGGGATCCGGATTCCCGTCAGCGGCGTGTTCATCGAGCAGGGGGCCAAAGGCGTCATGGAACTGGCGACCGCCCTGGGCATCCGGCTGGACGATGAGGGCAAGTACATCCAAACCGACAAGAAGCAGCAGACCAGCATCTCAGGGGTGTATGCCGCCGGTGACATCTGCGGACCGCCCTGGCAGATGGCCAAGGCCGTTGGAGAAGGCTGCGTGGCCGGATTGGAAGCGGCTTCTTACGCGAAGAAGTTGAAAGTCGCTTAAGCCATCGGGCCGGGTTCAACAGCACCGGAAATGGCCCGAAGCCGTTCCAAGCAGCGGCCGAAATAAGCGGCGACGTTTTTCCAGCTGCCATTAATCAAGAAAATCTTGACACAGGTCCGGAGATCATCTTAAATATGACCGACTAATTTTTAGGGATGACAGCACACCTTTTTGAATTCGATCCTTCATCCGAATCAATTGCAGTTCGCAATCCTTGCTAAAATCAATAAATCAGAGAAAGGAGATCAGAACCATGCCGTCGAAGAGGATTTTTTGTACGATTACTGTCGCTATGGCTGTGCTGGTATCAGCCGGGTTGTGGGCCGGTCCCGCCGCCGCCGAAAACGAGCCGTTGACCTGGATTCCGCAGAATGCCGTGCCGGGGGAATGTTATGCGAAAGTCTTTGTTCCTCCGGAATACCGAACCGTCACCGAGAAGGTATTGATGAAAGAAGCGTCTGAGCAGGTCGAGATCATTCCCGCCAAGTACGAGATGGTTGAAGAAAAAGTTATGGTCGAACCGGCTTCCGAACGTTGGGAGGTTATTCCGGCCGAGTACAAATGGGTTGAGGAGAAGGTCGTCATCAAGGAGGCCTCGAGCCGTCTCGAATCCATCCCGGCCAAACTAGAGTGGAAAGAGGAAAATGTTCTGGTCAAGCCGGCCGAAACGGTTTGGAAAAAGGGCCGCGGTCCGATCGAGAGAATTGATTATTCCACCGGCGAAATCCTCTGCCTGGTAGAGGAGCCGGCCACCTACAAAACCGTCAAGAAGCAGGTGGTTGTGGAACCGGCCAAGATCGTCAAGGTGGACATCCCGGAGGAATACGGCACGGTGAAGCAAAAGGCGCTGGTGTCGCCGCCGACGGTAAAAAAGATCGAGATACCGGCCGTACACAAGACCGTGAAGGTGAGAAAAATGGTCAGCCCTCCGGAGGAGAAACGCATCCCGATACCGGAGGAATACCAAACCGTCACCCGTACCGAGAAGGTGAGTGATGGGCGGTTCGAATGGGCGAGAATCCTCTGCGAGACAAACACCACACCGGATTTCGTCATGCGGGTGCAGAAAGCGCTGGCCGATGCCGGGTTTGACCCGGGCACGATCGACGGGTCCTTGGGGCCGCGAACACAGACGGCAATTCAGGCCTACCAGCAGAAAAACGGACTGAGCGTCGGCGCGATGACTTACGAAACCGTGGAAAAACTGGGTATTCGCTTGCGCTGAGCCGCCGCTTGATTCAGGTCCTTAGATTCGAGCCGCAACGCCCCGCCGACAGTTGATCGGCGGGGCGTTTTCCTTACCCTGCGCTTGGCGCCGTGGTTTCAAGACAGCCGTCAAAATCTTGACTGGCCGCGCGCCTTCCGGGGAGACTGCCGCTAGCGCCCCGTCATCCGCTCCCGCCGCGGCCATCAGTGTCGCCTTCTATCTCTCGCCGTCAGGGCGTGCCGTCCATTGCGGATCCACCCGAGCTTAGGTCGGCGGATCCGGCGATATCGGGCAGCTCTTCCGGGTTCCTACCCATACCAGCACCTCAACTGGCCGAGGCACATCTCTTGCATTGATGCTGACCATTCGGATTCCCGATCTTTCCCCAAAGGAGCCATGTATATGGCGTACAGTGCCGTTCTGGCCGTATTTTATCTGATGCTGGCGTTGTGTTGCAGTGCCGGCGTTCAGGCTCAGGAAGAACCGCGGGCGCAATTCAGCCGGCTTGCACTTGTGCAAATCGAACAGTGCGAATCGATCCGAACCACCGTCGCCGATTCAGCGGGCGCAAGACCGCTGCGCGAGGGGCAGCTCCTGAGCGATGCGCCGTCTCCAGCGGCCTTCAGTCCTTCTCTGAACGAGGACACGGGGAAAGACGATCTCTTCCAGGGCGCATCCATCGGAACCGCCTGGCCGCTGGCCTCCGGGTTTGTCGTCACCAACAGCCACGTTGTGGTCGGGAGCCGGATTATCGCGCTGCTGGATCAGAACGGAGCCAAGTTCGCCGCTTGGCCGGTCTTGCGCGACGATGTCAACGATCTTGCATTCCTGCAGGTTGCCGAGCCCCGGAAACTGCCGGCAGCACTGCCCCTCGCCGACGCACGCACCCGTCTCGGCAGCAGCGTCTTCACCATCGGATTTCCGCGCGTCGATGTGATGGGCAAGACGCCGAAACTCTCCAACGGTGTCATCAGCGGCTTGAAAGGTCTGCGGGACGATCCCTGCAGCTACCAGACGACGGTTCCGATTCAGCCGGGCAACAGCGGCGGACCCATTTTCAACATGAACGGCGAGGTTGTCGGCATTGTCTCTTCAATGGTCGGTATCCGCGACGAAGCCAGCGGCGCCATATCGCAGCTGCCCAACCTTAGCTGCGCGGTAAAAATCGAATGTCTGAAGGAACTCATTCCGCATCTGCCAACCCACGGCACCGATATCGACTCCCTGCCGAGTGATCCCGGAGATTTGGAAAGCGTTGTGCAGCGCGTGCAGAATTCTGTCCTGATCGTGGTCGCCAAATAGAGCCGGCGATGTCTCATGACGTTTTTTGTCATTAACTTGGCCGAATTTTGTCATTCAGGTCCGCCGGCCGGCTGGTTATGTGATGCTAACTATTACAAATTCAAATAAAATATAATTTTTATTTGATTGGTACATTAATTGTATAAAAAATTCCAAGCGTATAAAGGATGTTTCAGGGCCTGTCGTTGGAAATGAGTTGAATTTGGAACGGTAAACTTAACCTTCTCATCCCAAAATGGAACCAGTCGGAACGGTAACCTGAACAAAACTTTCAACCCTTTGAAACTGAGACGAACCCTAAGCCTGAAACAATTGTCAAGCTGAAACATCCTTTATACCATTTTCTAACTCCCTGAGGTGCGTCACCCGGGGAGTTATGCTTTTAGGCCTTATGCTTCGACTTCAGTGTGACTGCTCGCAAGAGGAGAGATGCGCGGCATTATGCATGAAGAGTACCAGCCCGGATACAACTGGGAAGACATGATTGAAAAAGAGTTCAAAAGATCAATCCCGTGGGGCGATTTAAGCGAGAGGGTCGAAGAGCCGGATACGAGCTTCGATCGGGAAGTGCCCGATCCGTGAATCCTCGGCCATGATGTCCAGCGCTTGCCTCTGAATACCAGCTGCATTCCAGAACTCCTTCCGGCCACTTTTCGTTTGTCAATTCAGGTTTCCACACGATAGTATGACTGAGATATCATCCGCTAAGGCCGGCCGGCAAGAAAGCTCAGCGTGACGGACTTAAGCACCATAGAGATTAAAATCGGACATTTCATATCTCAGCTTCCGGTTCAAGCGGCGTTGACCCATCTTGGTGCCGTGCTTCCGGAAGGAGCCGTCATATATCTGGTCGGTGGAGCGATCCGGAACCTGATGATCGGGTTTTTTCACGGTTGTCGGCCACCCATAGAAGACATCGATCTATTTGTCGACAATGTGGCCGGCGATACATGCTTGGCGGAACGGTTAGCCTCACAAGGTTGTCACAGAACCGATCTCGGCGGGGTTCGCTGGAAACCGGCGGACTCGATTTACAGCGTCGATATTTGCCTGTTGCAAGATTTTATCATCATCAAAAAATACGGCCTGAGGCCGAATTTGGTAAACCTGCTGAGGTCCCTTGATTTTACGATGAATACGGTGGTTTTTGATACGGGCCGGAGGCGGTTGTACGAAAGAAATGCCCTGGCGGATATCCGCAATCGACAAATGGCCTTCAACACGAAGATGGTGTATACCAAAACGGCCACCGCCTACCGGACGCTTTTATTACGGCACAAGACCGGTTTTATGCTGTCGCGGGGCGTCTTCGATTTTGTCAAACAGGCGATCGATATCGAGACGCTTTTAGAGGTGCGGCGGATCCTTACGGCCCGCCTGGGCGGGCACACGATGCGGGCCATCATGGATGATTACGACCGCATCTGCGCTTTCGAATATTTTGAGGACTATCGCCGTCAGGCCGCGGAGGTGCCGCCGAGAATCATTTGCCGGAATGCATCACCGTGATACGGTCCCTTCCGATAGCACGCATTTGATTTTTTTAAAATCAGCATGCTCAAAAAATCGATTAAATGGATCGCGATTCTTCTGGTTATGGCCTCGGGTGCCGTCAGCCTTTACGGCTGGTACCTGTCGGGTCGAATCGAAAAGCGGTTTTCCGGCCAACTCTGGCGTGTGCCCTCCACGGTCTATTCCGACACCACCTTGCTGTATCCCGGTCAGCGGTTCGATCAGAAAAACCTGGCGGAGAAACTGCTGAGTCTGGGGTATCGGACAGTTACCGGTCGCCCGCAGCACCCGGGCGAGATGCGCATGGCCAAGGGGGCCGTTGAGGTGTACCTCAACGATTTCAAGATTCCATCCCAGCAGCGAACGGGTCATCCGGTTAGGCTGCGCTTCGATCGGGAGCGCATCCAATCGATCGAACGGATCGACACGGGCGACCGCTTGCCCATCTTGGAGTTGGAACCGGAGGAGATCGGCCAGTTTTACGGCCTGGAGCGAGAGCGCCGACAGCTGGTCTCAATCCGCCAGGTGCCCCTCCTATTTATCCGCGCCGTGCTGGCCGCCGAGGACAGCCGGTTCTACGAACACCCCGGCTTCGATCCGATCGGCATCCTGCGGGCACTTTCCGTCAACCTGCGGGCCGGCCGGATTCGCCAGGGGGGATCGACCATTACCCAGCAGCTGGCCAAAAACTTTTTTCTGACTCCCGAGCGCACGATTGTCAGAAAGCTCAACGAGCTGATCATGGCGCTGATCATCGAGGTGAAGTATGCGAAGGAGGCGATACTTGAAATCTACTTGAACGACATCTACCTCGGGCAAAGCGGTTCGATTGCGATCAAAGGCGTCGGCGAGGCCTGCATCTTTTATTTCGGCAAACCGGTCAAAGAGGTATCCCTGGTTGAAGCGGCGGCCATCGCCGGGCTCATCCGTGCGCCCGGCCGTTATTCGCCCTTCGTCGACAAAGAACGCTGCCGGCAAAGACGTGATACGGTCTTGACGGCCATGGCCGCCAAGAACTGGATTTCCGGTGCCGAACTTCAGTCCGCACTTGGACAGCCGCTCGAGACTGCCGGAGAAAGGGTTGCCGTCAAAAAGGCGTCTTACTTTATGGACGACCTTGCCCATCGGCTCGCGTCGCTCTATTCCCCGGACGATCTCACCCGCCTCGGGCTCTCGATTTACACCACTCTGGACACTCGGGTTCAGCGTGCCGCCGAACAGGCCCTTAATCGGGGTCTGACGCGGTTGGAGAAATCGATGGCGGCGCTGCAGCGAAAAGACCCGGCCCGGAAGCTGCAGGGGGCCGTGATCGTCATGCAGCCCAGGACCGGTTTTATTCTGGCCATGGTGGGCGGTCGCGATTACGCCTCCAGCCAATACAACCGGATAACCCAGAGCCGGCGCCAACCCGGCAGCGCCTTCAAACCGTTCGTCTACCTTGCGGCTTTGGACAGACTGACGCCGGCATCCAGACTGTCAAACGAACCCAGGACGTATCTGATAGACGGCAAACCGTGGACGCCTGAAAACGCCGAGCAGGATGTCGAGATCAACGTGAGCGTGCGGAAGGCGCTGGCGGCGTCTAACAACCGTGCCACGGTCGACCTGGCCATGCAGACGGGACTGGAGCAGGTGGTGGCAAAAACGGCGCCGTTGCAGTTCTCGACACCGCTCAAGCCCTATCCGTCCCTGGCACTCGGGGCTTTCGAAGTCGTGCCGCTCGAACTGGCACGGGCTTACTGCGTGTTTGCGGGAGACGGTGTGTTGCCCCAACCGGTGTCGATCAAGGATGTGGCCGATAGCGACGGGCGGCTGCTGAACCAGGCCCACCTGGACATCGAACGCTTGATCAGTCCGGCCAAAGCCTATATCATGACGGACATGCTAAAGAGTGTGGTGAGCGAAGGAACCGCCCGGACGCTTTCCGCGTGGGACTTGGTGGGCCCGATCGCCGGAAAGACCGGCACCACCAACAACTTCAGGGATGCTTGGTTTGTCGGCTTTACGCCGGATATCCTGGCTCTGGTATGGGTTGGATTCGACTCCGGAGATCCGGTCAACGCCTCCGGGGCCAGAGCCGCTATGCCGATATGGGCGGATTTGATGAAGGCGATTCCCCAGCATTTCTCCGGCGCGGATTTCAGCATGCCGGCCGGGGTGGTCACACGCACCGTCTGCAGCCAATCCGGATTGCTGGCAGCCGGCCGCGCCTGTCCGGCGCCGGTGGCGGAAATTTTTCTCGAGGACAACCTTCCCGCTCAACGCTGTCCGCTCCATCCGCCCCGAAATCCAATCAGGGACCTGATCGATGGCATCAAAGACCTATACGACGGCGGCCCATAAAAATCAGGGCCTTATCATCGGCTTGCTCTGTGGCCTGCTTCTGTTCGGCTGCATGCCGAAAGCCAATGTCAGCGTCCCGGATCGACAGATTCCGCCGGCGCTCCCTCCGGCCGGGAAAACGCCGGCGCCACCGAGCGCGAGACCCGACGGCGCACAGGTCCAGGCCGCCCAGGCATTGGTCGAGCAAGGCCGCCAGTATTTGGCCCAAGGGGCCACCGATGCAGCGATTCGGGTCCTGGAACGCTCTGTTGCGCTCGATGCGACCATCGGCCAACACTACTACTATCTGGCCGAAGCCTGGCTGATAAAGCAAAATATCCGCCAGGCCCGTGAATTCAATCGGTTGGCCGACCTGCATCTGGGCCGGGATCCCGATTGGCAAAATCGGATCGTCCGACAAGACGATCGCATCCGAAAACTCGATCACTGATTTGAATTATGGGTGGGTCGCCCGCAAACTGTCAAGCAGTTCCCGTACCTTGCGGGCCTTGACGCGGTTGCCGGTTTCCTTGAAAAGGACCAGGGCCCTTTCGTAGCAGGTTCCGGCCTCCCGCAGCATTCCCTGAGACCAGTAGAGGTTGGCCAAGTTGCCGTAATTGTCGGCCTGGTGGGCTTTTCGGCTGAGTTCAGTGTTGATTTGCAGGGCCGATATCAGTGCGTCCTCGGCCTTGTCGGCGCGATCCTGAATGGCATAGACGATGCCCAGATGTCCCCGGGTCTCCGCCATGCCGCAGGGGTCGCCCAGTTCCCGGTAGATTTTTTCCGCTTCACCGAGCACTTTTTCGGCTTGCGCCGGGGCGCCGCGACCCAGTCGAATACCCGCGATCCGGCCGAGAACCGCTGCCAGAGATTTTTTATCGGAGCGGCCCCTTTCGATCTCGGCGAGCCCCAGCAAGAGATTTTCGGCTTCTTCCAGATCGCCGCGCATTTCCATTATTTTTGCCAGATCCCGAACGCTCTCGGCCGCTTTCTCCTTGCGCCCGGAGGCCAGATCGAGTTCCTGGGACTGTCTGAAAAGGTTTTCGGCCCGCTCCAACTCGCCGCGGGAGAGGTGCACGCGCGCAAGATCGGCGCAATGGCGGGCCATATTGTCCTTGCGACCCAGGGACTGTTCGATCTCGATGGCCTGGGAGAGCATTTTCTCGGCCTGGTCCAGATCGCCCTGCTGAATATAGAGCACGGCCAGCCGCCCGAAGTCTTTGGCAATACCCATGCGGCTGCCGAGAGCCTGGTTGATTTTCAACGCCTCGAGCCGCATGGCAAGTGCCAGATCGACTTCCCCGGACTCCCCCCGGCTGGCGTTGCTAGCGAGTGCCGTGTCGGTCATATTGCCCCCTCCCCTGAATCGGCATCGGGCGGACCTCCCGGCCATCGTGGAGGCTCGCCCGACCTGAAAGAAACTTACCTATGCGGACACTTACCCGGTTTTGCGAGCGGAGTCCTTCCGGTTCGTGAAGAGCCGCGGTAAGCGTTCGACGATGGCATTGGACGACTTGACCTTGGCATCCACAGCCGTATCGCCGGTTTCCGAAACAAATCCGGGCTGATAAATGAAGTATCCATGATAGAGTCGGCCGGGTTCCAGATGGCCGACGATTTGCGCTTTTTCACGCAGGCTGCGCGGCGCCTTGGTGTAAAACGTCATTGCGGCGCTGCAGAACAGCAGAAAGGCGGCCATTATGTAAGCGGCCTCGGGTGATCCGGTATGCGCGACGATCATCTGGGATACCCGCGGGAAGATGAACCCGCCGATGCCCCAGGCCGAAAACACAAGTCCGTAATTGGCGCCGAAGTTCTTCAGGCCGAAGCAATCCTTGGTGGCGGAAGGAAACAGCGACAGGTTCGTGCCGTAGTTGAATCCGATCAAGGTGGCGGCCAGAACCAGGAGGACACCCTGACTTTCATTGATAAAGATCAAAGCGGTGATGACCAATCCCTGCAGGCTCAACATGGTGAACAGGGTTCGGGTGCGACCGATTTTGTCCGAAAGGATTCCCGCCACGACCCGTCCGCCGGCATTGCCGATGGCAAGAAGGGCAACGACGATCCAAGCCATATTCCCCAGGCTCTGTTTGGCCATGCCGGCCACGCTGCCGATGATGATCAAACCGGCGCCGGAACCCACGAAAAACATGAACCAAAGCTTATAGAAAGTTTTGGTTTTAATGACCTCGCTGGGCGGAAAGTCTTCGGTTTTAACGACCGGCCTCAGGGTGGTTACATTTTTCGGTTCCTTATCAACGGGCTTGTATCCTTCGGGCGGGTTGACCAGCAGCATGGACAGGCCGCAGACCACGACCAGAAATGTAATGCCGAAAATCATCATCGCAGTGCTGAGGCCGAAGCGGGCGATCAAAAAATTGGCCAGAGGCGCAATGTAAACCGAGGCCAGCCCGAAGCCGGACACCACGATGCCGGCGATCATGCCGGTCTTTGATGCCGGAAACCACTTGATGGCCGGCGGTGTGGCCGAGGCATATCCGAAGCCGAGGCCGAGGCCGGTGAGCACGCCGAAACCGAGGATCCAGTTGGCCAGAATGGTGCTCTGGGAAGTGGCCAGCAGGCCGGCACCGGTCAAAAGCCCCCCGAATATGGCCGTCAGCCGGGGATTGACCTTGTCTTGAAGTCGGCCGGCCGCCAGCATGGCCAGGGTAAACATCAGGCAGCACACCGCAAAGGGATCATTCAACGAGGCGATGTCCCAGTTGAAGCGACCGTCCCCGGCTTGAATCGACTCCATGATTTCCTGTTTGAATATGCTCCAGGTGTAAAGAATACCAAGAGCCAGATTGATTCCCAAACCGGCCGAAACCACCTGCCAGCCGCGGTTTTTGATCTTTTCCATGCGCCGAACCCTCCCCCCTTGAAATTGGTTTGAAACAGACACTTAAAAGAATAAATATAATTTACTAAATGACATTCATTTTTCTTTTTTGCATTAGTAAAAAAGTCACAAGTCACGTGTGAGCACTATTTAGCAAAAAAAGTGCCACTGTTATAAAATCAGTATAACCATCTGTAATAATATAGATATTAATGTTTTCCCGACAGAGCCTCCGGCTAAAGCGCTACAACCTGGGTTGTGGTTCGGGTTGCCGGGACCCCCGGTTGCCGTGTACTAAAAGGGATCGGTCATCCTACAAAAAAAATTGTTGATACAACTTATGTTGTAGCCCGATGG
>JBFYWB010000089.1:0-30465 GCA_041299015.1 Deltaproteobacteria bacterium | reverse complement strand
AGTCGACAACCGGCATACACCGGAAAATCGGAAGTTCAGGTCATATTTTTTCGATCCGGTAGCTCCGCCGGCCAAGTCCCAGCTGCTCGGCGTATTCCAGCTGGATCTTCCAGTCGACTTTCGGATACAATCCGGAAAACTTATCCTCGCCCGGTTCCCGGTTGGTCTTCAGACAGCAGCCCGCCAAGGCGGGTTCCTGGTTCACCAGGTCAACCGAGGCCTGATCGATCGCCACCGGGTCTCGCGAAGCCAGCACGCCCAGGTTCCTGACAATCGGAGCATCGTTGTGCGCATAGCAGTCGCAGGCCGGCGAGACATCGGTGAGGAAATTCAAAAACAACGCCTTGTCGGTTTTGTCTTTTAATACCCCCAAGGTGTATTCGACCATGTTTTCCAGAAAAACCGGAATCGATTGATTCCAAGCGATGTCGATGGCGCCGTCGGGGCAGATCAAAATGCACTCGCCGCAGCCGATGCATTTACTGGCATCAATGGCGGCCTTTTTTCTTTTGCGGCTGCGCTCGGCCGTGCGTGCGGGGTTTCCCGCGGTTGCGGCAGAAACGCGCTCCACCAGCGCCAAGGCCGTCTGTGAACAGTGCGCAACACAATCCCCGCAGCCGACACACTGCGCTTCGTTTACCTGCGGAGAAACGCTGGAGTGCTGCGCCAGCTTTCCCTTCCGGGAGGCACAGCCCATGCCGAGGTTTTTGATCGTCCCACCGAATCCCGACAGTTCGTGCCCTTTGAAGTGGGCGACGGAAATCAACGCATCGGCTTCGACGATCTCGCAGCCGATGAACACGGTGTCAAACCGCTTCTGGTCTATTCTTATGGGTGTTTCGCTCTTGCCGCGCAGCCCGTCGGCGATGATCAGGGGGGCGTCCACGACGGGATAGGCGAACCCGTTGCGAATGGCCGTCGTCAAGTGCGCGGGGGCGCTGCTGCGTGTTCCGGCATAGAGGGTGTTGGCATCCGTCAGAAATGGCACCGCGCCGGTTTGGCGGATACGATCGACTATTTTGCCCAGGAACACCGGGCGGATGAATGCGGTGTTGCCCAGCTCGCCGAAGTGGAGCTTTACGGCCGTCAGATCCCGCTTTTTAAGGCAGTCGGCAAGGCCGGCCGTGTCCACCAGACGCCCGATCTTGGCCACGAAACTTTCTTTTGGCGTCGATCTGAGGTCGGCAAAATAAACGGTGCTGCGCATCTGCGCCTCCTTGAGGTTCGGTATCCGTTAAAAGCTGTTTTGCTGCATCGCTTCGGCCAAGATGTGATACCATGCACCGCAGTGTGAGGTGCCCGATGACCATCGAACAGAAACTCGATGTGCTGAACCAAATATATGGCATTTACGACGCGTTCGCCAGCGGTCTGGATGTGGCGTGCCACAAATACTGCGCTGACTGCTGCACCCCCAACGTCAGCCTCACCACCCTCGAGGGATACCGGTTGATAAGCGGCCTCGAACCGGCTCGCCGTGAAACCCTCGGGCGCTGCCTGGCGCAGGCATCCTCGCAACGTTTCTTTCGACCGCTATTGACCACCAACCGGATCGCGGCGCTTTGCCGGGCAGGGCAGGAAATTCCGGAGGAAGCCTTCGGCGCCGCGGAAAAACATTGCCTGCTGCTGGAAGAGAATGCCTGTCCAATCTATCCGCTGCGACCGTTCGGCTGCCGCTGCTTCTTTTCCGGGGTCCCTTGCGGGGCAGCGGGCAGCGCCGCCATGCCCGAATTTGTGTTGACCGTCAATACCGTGTTTCTGCAAATGATCGAGCACTTGGACGCCGGCGGCTGCACAGGCAATCTGGCCGATGTCCTGCTGTGCCTCCTGTCCGATGAAAACCGCCAGGCCTACCGGGAGGGTCGTCTGGCGTGCAGCGCATCCCGTCTGATCGGCAACCACCGGCTGACGGTGCTCATGGTACCGCCGGAGCATCGCCGCCGCCTTCGGCCCATCCTCGATGCACTTGGAAACCTCACGATCGATCCGTCATGACCGTGCCTGTCTATCCCTTAACCCTGTCGGTCAAAGTCCGAGCAGGCGAACGGCGTTGCCGCCGCATATCTGTTCGATTGCGGCATTCGACAGTCCGGCCTGCATAAATTCTTCCCGATAGCGCGACGGGGGCAGCAGCGGGTAGTCGGTGCCAAACAGAATCTTTTCAGGACCGACCAACTGAACGGCAGTGGAGTAAATCCGCACATCGTAGAGATACGGCGAAGCCGCCGTATCGTAGTACACATTCTTGAGGCTCTCTGTGACCTCTTTTTTCAAGAGGCTGTAAAAGAAAATACCGCCCCCCCAGTGTCCGAGAACGAGGATGTTTTCAGGAAACCGGCGGATCAGCTCGTAAATCTGCAGTAAGGTGTTGGGGGATTTTCCGGGATAGTGGTGTCCCACCGGTTCGTTGGTGTGAATGAGTACCGGCAGATGGTTCTCACGGCACAGGCGCATGACCGGCGCGAGATGATCCAGAGCGGCCGCATCGATGCCGCATTGGTAAAAGGCCAGCTCCCCGATGCCGGACAACCCCTCTTCGATGCAGCGCCGGGCCTCCTGCGGCGCCCGTGGATGGCACGGTTCAAAACAGCCGAACCCGATCAGGCGGTCCGGAAACCGCCGGATGGCCGCAAGGATGTAATCGTTGTGGCGTTTGAAGGTGTCTTCGGATTTCCAGGGAAAACCGAAAACAACCGCTTTGTCGACGCCTTGGCGGTCCATCGCCGCAACCATCTCCGCCGCCCCGATAATTTTGGCCTTGGGGGAGTTGTACAAGAGGCCGAATTCTGGTTCCGCTGAAAAATGGGTCTCACGGGCGGCCCGGATATCGGGCGGAAAGATGTGGGTATGAAAATCGATGATCATTGTGTCGGTTCCGGGTGGTGGGGTAAAATCCGTACCATTGCTGAAGGTTTCCCGCCGCCATCGAAGACTCTCGTTGCGGCGTCAGACCCGCGAGAGCCCGATCTTTTTGTATTGACGGGCGGCCGGGATTTGAACAGAATGGGCCGGCTGGATTGGCGGCCGCATTGCTTCGACTTTGTATGTTTTTACGGTTCGAAAAGTCAACCCGGAAAACGCGGAACAGTTAAATGCCCCCATGAAAACAGAGCGTCACGTCGTCTTGGTTGAGCCGGAAATCCACTGGAATACCGGCAATATCGGGCGCACCTGCCTGGCAACCGGCGCGAGCCTGCATCTGATCGAACCCCTTGGTTTTTCACTCGACAGTCGCGAAGTGAAGCGGGCCGGACTCGATTACTGGCCCAGGGTCAGCCTTTTCGTTTGGAAGAACTTCGACCATTTTGAACGTCGCCTGCATCCGGCAGCCGATGAGGTGGCGCTGCTGACCAAGTCGGGCGAAAAAGATTTCTGGTCGCTGCCGAAGCCTCAAAGACTCTTTCTGGTATTCGGTTCTGAGACCCGCGGCCTGCCGCAGGCGATCAAGGCCCGCTTCCGGCTGTCCACCTTTTATATACCGATGAGCGTTGACATCCGCAGTTTGAACCTCTCGACGGCTGTGGGGGTCGCCCTTTACGAGAGCCTGCGTCCCGCCGCACCGGTCCATGCCTGGCATCCAGATGCCGTCGGCCGCGGATACTGACCTTTGGCCGGCATTGGCATGGGCGCTCCCGATCCTGGGGTATGCATTTGTCGAAAACCGGGGACGCGGCCCTGTCATTATCCCTCCCGAACAGGATAACCCAGACGAACCCCGGATTTCCATTTGACATGACGTCAAATCTATTGTTAAGTAGATGTTTTAATCCGCCCGCTATCTCTGAAACCAGGCTTCTTGTTGATCGGGACACGGATAGTGACGTTAGGAGCTTGAGGCTGTTTAGGTCAAGAAGCCGTCGCGCGGCGGCGTTCAGCGATAGGGGATCAGCGTGGTTGTTGGGTCGATTCGAAGCATTGATTGCGATTAGACAGACTGAATCCGTCCATCTGAACCCAAAAATGAAAGGAGAAAAGCGCCATGGATTTCACCCGCAGGCAGTTTATCCAGGTCACTGGGGCAACCGCCGCCGGCCTGGCCGTTAGCGGGTTGGGTTTCGACCTGAAGCCGGTCAAGGCCCACGCCCAGATGCTCAAGACCAAGTACGCCAAGGAGACAACCACCATCTGTCCCTATTGTGGCGTCGGATGCGGCGCCATCGTGCACACCAGCCAAAAGGGGGACGGCCGCGTTATCAACATCGAGGGCGACCCGGACCACGTGATCAACCGTGGCGCGCTGTGCCCCAAGGGGGCCGCCCTGGCCCAACTCACGGAAAACGAAAATCGACTGACCCGGCCCATGTACCGCGCCTCCTATTCCGATAAATGGGTCGAGCTGAGCTGGGACAACGCCTTAAGCGCCATCGCCCAGCGGATCAAGGGCACGCGGGACGCCACCTTCGAGGCCAAGGACGCCAAGGGGCAGGCCGTCAACCGCACCGCCGCCATCGCCTCGGTGGGTTCGGCGGCCATGGACAACGAGGAATGCTGGGCTTATCAGGCCCTGCTGCGCGCGCTCGGACTGGTCTATGTCGAACACCAGGCGCGTATCTGACACAGCGCCACTGTTGCGGCTCTGGCAGAGTCGTTCGGACGCGGCGCAATGACGAACCACTGGATCGATCTGAAAAACGCGGACGTGATTCTCATCATGGGAAGCAACGCCGCGGAAAACCATCCCATCTCTTTTAAATGGGTCACTGAAGCCCAGAAAAACGGATCCACCCTCATCAGCGTGGATCCGCGTTTTACGCGGACCTCGTCCAAGGCGGACATCTACGCCCCCTTGCGTTCGGGCACGGACATTCCTTTTCTGGGCGGCATGATCAAATACATCCTGGACAACAAGCTCTACCACGAAGAATACGTCCTCAATTACACCAACGCCGCTTTCATCGTCGGCGATGCGTTTGGTTTCTCCGACGGCCTGTTCGTTGGGTATGACGAGAAGAAACGCAGCTATGACAAGAGCAAGTGGGCTTTTGCGCTGGATGACAATGGCGTCCCCAAGCGCGATCCCAGCTTAAAGAATCCGCGCTGCGTTTTCAACCTGCTCAAAAAGCATTATGATCGCTACACCCCCAAGCGCGTATCCGAGGTCACCGGCACCACCGAGGCCCAGTTGCTG
This sequence comes from Deltaproteobacteria bacterium, assembly GCA_041299015.1. Classification (GTDB taxonomy): domain Bacteria; phylum Desulfobacterota; class Desulfobacteria; order Desulfobacterales; family SG8-13; genus JARFQH01. The sequence goes on along the minus strand of JBFYWB010000089.1, from coordinate 25,337 downwards.
GAGATTTACAAGACTTACGGGGCCACCGGAAAGCCGGACAAGTCCGCCACCATCATGTATGCCATGGGCTGGACCCAACACACGGTGGGGGTGCAGAATATCCGCACCATGGCCATCATTCAGCAGCTTCTGGGGAACATGGGCATCGCCGGCGGAGGGGTAAACGCACTGCGGGGCGAATCCAATGTCCAGGGGTCCACAGACCAAGCCCTGCTGTTTCACCTACTGCCCGGCTATCTGCCCATGCCCTCGGCGTCCATCGAATCACTGGCCGCTTACAACGCGAATTTCACCCCCAAGAGCAACGATCCGCGGTCGGCCAACTGGTGGCAGAACCGGCCCAAGTACGTCACCAGCCTTCTCAAGTCCTTTTTCGGAGACAAGGCCACGGCTGAAAACGATTTCGGCTTCGGCTGGCTACCCAAGCTGGACGACGGCAAGTCCTATTCCTGGCTGGATCTCTTCGACAGCATGTACGAGGGCAAGTTCAAGGGCTTTTTCGCCTGGGGCCAGAACCCGGCCTGTTCGGGGGCCAACTCAGGCAAGACCCGCAAGGCCCTGGCCAAACTGGACTGGATGGTCAACGTCAACCTTTTCGACAACGAGACCGGATCCTTCTGGAAAGGACCGGGGATGGATCCGGCCAAGGTCAAGACCGAGGTCTTCATGCTGCCGGCCTGTGTTTCGGTTGAAAAAGAAGGCTCCATCACCAACTCGGGCCGCTGGATGCAATGGCGCTACCGGGGTCCCAAACCTTTGGGCGACAGCCGCCCGGACGGCGACATCATCGTTGAACTGGGTCTCAAACTCAAGGAACTCTATACCAAAGGCGGCACCTATCCCGATCCGATCCTCAACCTCAAGTGGGATTACATGACCGATCATCAATTCGATGCCCACAAAGTGGCCAAGGAGATCAACGGGTACTGGCTCAAGGACAAGACCATCGGCGATGTGACCTACAAGGCCGGGTCCCTGGTGCCCAGTTTTGCCCTCCTGCAGGCCGACGGGTCGACCTCGGCGGGCAACTGGCTCTACACGGCCAGCTACACGGACAAGGGCAACATGGCGGCCCGTCGGGGCCAGGAAGACGCGCCCAACAATATCGGCCTGTATCCCGGTTTTGCCTGGTGCTGGCCGGTAAACCGTCGGATCATCTACAACCGGGCCTCCTGCGATCCCAAGGGCCAGCCGTACAACCCCAAGCGCTGGGTGGTCAAATGGGATACCGAGGCCAAGAAATGGGTCGGCGATGTGCCCGATGGCCCATGGCCGCCCTTGCAGAACCCGGACGGCAGCCTCAACGAAGCGGGTCGGTATGCCTTTATCATGACCAAGGAAGGGCACTCTCAACTATACGGGCCGGGTCTGAACGACGGGCCTTTCCCGGAACATTACGAACCCCTGGAGTGCCCCGTCGAAAAGAACGTATTCGGCAAGCTGCTCCTGAACCCGACCGCCCCGGTGTACGGGAGCGATGCGGACGCCCACTTTACCTGCGACCCGCGCTTTCCCTACGTATGCACCACCTACCGGGTTGCCGAACACTGGCAAACCGGGTTGATGACCCGGCCCCAGCCCTGGCTGCTCGAGCTTCAGCCCCAGATGTTCGTGGAAATAAGTGAAGAGCTGGCCAAACTCAGGGGCATCACCAACGGCGAACGGGTCAAAGTGGCCTCGGCCCGCGGGGCGGTGGAGTGTACGGCCATGGTGACCAAACGCTTCAAGCCTTTCAAAATTAGCGGTACCGTGGTGCATGAAGTTGGCATTCCGTGGCATTTCGGGTGGCGCTGGCCTGAGAGTGGAAAAGAAGAAAGCGCCAACCTGCTCACCCCGTCAACCGGCGATCCCAACACCCGGATCCCTGAAAGCAAGGCCTTCATGGTCAATGTGGCCAAAATCTAAGGAGGTGATCTGATATGAGCAAGTCATTTTTCGTCGACACCACCCTGTGTACGGCCTGCCGGGGATGCCAGGTGGCCTGCAAGCAATGGCACAACCTGCCTGCGGAAAAAACGCAGAACCGGGGGTCTTTCCAAAACCCGGCGGATCTGTCCTTCTCCACCTACAAGCTGGTCCGGATGAACGAGGCGGTCGTAGACGGCCAGCTGAAGTGGCTCTTTTTCCCCGACCAATGCCGACACTGCCTCGAACCGCCCTGCGAGGCAACCGCCGGCGATCCCGGTGCCATTTACTCTGATCCGGCAACCGGTGCGGTCATCTATACGGCCGCCACAAAAGGGCTCGGCAACATAGATGATGTCATCGAGTCCTGCCCGTACAATATCCCGCGTCAAGCACCGGACGGGACTCTGGCCAAGTGCGACATGTGCCTGGATCGGGTTCAAAACGGTCTTCAACCGGCCTGTGTCACGACCTGCCCGACGGGTGCCATGAACTTTGGTGAGCGTGATGAAATCCTGGCGCTCGCCAAGAACCGGCTGGAGGTGGTCAAGAAGAAATACCCGCAGGCGACGCTCCTCGACCCTGAAGATATCCGGGTCGTTTTTCTCGTGTCCTATGCGCCGCAGACCTATCACGAGTTTGCCGTCGCTTCTAACGGCAGCTTCAATATGACGCGGCAAGTCGCGCTGCGGAGAATGCTGAAACCGTTTACCGGATTGATTTCCCGGCTCGTATAGAGCCCATAAGCCATAGAAGCGTCAGGCGATTGCGCCGGCAGATAAGCGACAGGGGGAAGACGCCTCGTCTTCTCCCTGTTCTTTTTGACGTTCTGCCGGCGGCTGTGCAACAGCATCACCCCATCCGGACGGATTGATTCTCACTGCAGAACCGACTTTATTCCCGGCATTAAAAAAATATTCGGGCTGCCCGTAAGGAGGATCATTGAACCCAAGCCCCGCATTTTCACCCGAACAGATCCACGCCGCCGCCGAGGCGCTTCAGCGACTGCGGCCGGCATATGTAAAGCTGCTGCGGTTTTACGAAAAAATTTTCACCGCCCAAGAAGCGTCAAAACAAGGTGTCAAGCTGGAGCCCTTCCAGATTTCGTCTGAATTGCGCGCCATCAAGCACCGTGAAAAATTGCCTTTGGTGGACGTCACTGACTTTACTTTCGATCTGCCGAGCGCACGAGATCTGCTCATTAAAATTTGCGCCATCATTCAATCCGACAACCGGGAAATATCCGATGCTTCCGAAGCCATCGTGCGGGGGTTAGACCAAGAAATCAAGCCGCAAGCCTTGTTCAACTGTTTGCTAAAGGGCGATGATGCCTACTTTGAAAAAACGGCCGTCGCTCTGAACACCGATAAAGCCGCTCTGGCGTTTGTGGCGTACAACAGCCTGAAGCCCTCCGTGACCCTTTTTGCCGAACAGTTGTCGATATACGTGGAGGACATCACCGTTTGGGAAAAGGGGTATTGCCCGGTCTGTGGCAACTTTCCGGGATTGGCCGTTCTCGACCATGATGGTCGGCGCTTTTTGCATTGCAGTTTCTGCTGGACGGTCTGGCCCGCCAAGCGGGTTTTTTGCCCCTTTTGCGAAAAAACAGGCGGGAAAAACTTGCTTTCCCTCTACAGTGAACAGGAAAAAGATTTGCGGGTGGACGTCTGCGGTGACTGTAAAAAATACCTTAAGGCCGTGGACAGCCGGGCAGCGGCACGCATCATCTACCCTCCCATGGAACAGATCGCCTCCCTGCACCTCGACATTCTTGCCCGGCAAAAGGGGTATGAGAGCGGCATGGAGCTGGTGCTGCCGGACGCAAGCGAATAATATCACGCTGCTCGACCGTTGTATGAAAGCACTGCCGGTATGATGCGATTGAAATGTCTAGTCATTAGCGCCGTGATCGTCCTGATCGGGTGGCAGCTGGCGGCGGGGCAGGTCGCTGATCATAATCCCGTTCTGCCGGCGCAGGCCGTATCTCAAGAAGAGGCCACGGATGTCGTTTCCGTCCGCACGGCCTGGCCGGTGGATCGCGCCCGGCCGGGAGACCGCCTGACTCTCGCGGCGGTGATCGACATCGCCGCCAACCATCACATCAATGCCGACAGCGCCCAAATCACACCGCGCTCTGATTTCAAGCCGCACCCCACCCGCGTGACCATCACGGCAGCCTCCGAAGGGCTCATCATCGAAGCACCCTTATATCCGCAGGCCCACCCCGTTACAGTCGAATTTACCCGCAACCCGCTGATGGCTTTTAACGGGCGGACCATCGTATATGTTCCGATGATGCTGGCAAAACAGAGCCGCGCCAAAAATGTGCAGGTCAACTTGACGATTTCCTACCAGGCCTGTGATAACAAGATGTGCCTCTTTCCGCGCCAGGTTGTCACAACGGCCGATTTGCCCATTGGTGCAGCAGGGTCGGCTCCTCAAAATGTCAATCCGGACCTTTTTGCGGGTTACCGGGCGGCTGCCGCAAACAGTACCGGTCATTTAGTCGGCTTTTCCCTTTTCGGTTGGGAGTTCACGGTCAGCACCGTCGCTGGATTGGGCTTCATCATTTTGCTTCTCACCGCTGCATTGGGCGGCATGCTGCTCAATTTGACCCCCTGCGTGCTGCCGTTGATTCCGATCAAGATTATCAGCCTGTCGAACGCCGCACGGAATAAAACCCGTTGTTTCGCATTGGGGCTGGCCATGTTTTCGGGAGTGCTTTTTTTCTGGCTGATTCTCGGCGCCGCCATTGCCCTGATCAACGGATTTACCGCCACGAGTCAACTCTTTCAGTATCCGCTGTTCACCATTGTCGTTGGTCTCATCATCGCCGTGATGGCCATCGGCATGAGTGGTCTTTTCTCGATCCGCCTGCCCTCTTTTATCTATCTACTGAACCCGAAACAGGAAGCTCTGATGGGTTCTTTCGGACTCGGCATTTTGACCGCCGTCCTCTCCACCCCCTGCACCGCTCCCTTTATGGGGGCGGCCGCTGCCTGGTCTGCGGTCCAGCACCCCTTCACCACGCTGACCGTTTTTACGGCCATCGGCAGCGGTATGGCGCTGCCCTATCTCCTGCTGTCGGCCTTTCCCGAAAAGGTTGGTAAAATCCCTCACGCAGGACCCGCCAGCGTGTTGGTCAAGCAGGTGATGGGCCTGTTCCTGCTGTCGGCGGCCGCTTATTTCATCGGCAGCGGGGCCAGCGCTCTGCTGGTGACGCCCCCGGCTCCGCCTGGAAGAGGCTACTGGTGGGCGGTGATGGGGTTTATCGCCCTGGGCGGCCTGTGGACGGCCTGCCGCATGTTCCGAATCGTCCCCTCGAATTTTTTGCGGGTGCTGTTTGTCGGGCTGGGTGCGATGGTCATCGCGGGTTCAGTATATGGCGGAATGCGGTTGACGGATCGGGGGCCGGTCGACTGGGTCTATTATACGCCGCAACGCTTTCAGCAAGCGCTTGACCAGCGAAAAATCGTGGTCATGGTTTTTTCGGCCGAATGGTGCCTTAATTGTAAGGCCCTGGAGCAGGCGGTGTTGACCAGTACGCCGGTGGCCGCGCAGTTCTCCCGCAAGGACGTCGCGCCGATCAAGGTGGATCTCACCGGAAACAACCCGGACGGCAAGGCCAGACTGAAGGAGACGGGCCACCTGACCATACCGTTGCTGGTGGTTTACTCGCCGGCGGGAGAAGAGATCCTAAGAAGCGATTTTTACACGGCGGATCAGGTCATCGCGGCCATCGAGACAGCCCGCGCGGAGGGCGCCGCCGGCCCAGACAGCGCCAGATAAGCGCCTTCTTCAGGGCCGCGCCAGAAAGGCCTCGATTTTTTCGGCGAAAAAGGACTTTGACTGCAAGCCCATCACTTTACCGACAACCATACCGTCCTTGACGAAAACGAGCAGTGGTATGCCGTTTATCCCATAGGCCTCCAGGGCTGCTTCTCCCAGCCAGAATATCGGAAAATCAATCTTCAAGCGGTCCACGATCGGCTGCATGGCAGAGGGTCCATCGAAGTCGACACTGACCCCCACCATGCTCAGTCCTTTTGACCGGTATTGGGTGTAAAGGGCGTTCAAGTCCGGAAGTTCTTTGATGCAGGGGCTGCACCAGGCGGCCATAAAGACCAGCAAAAAGTGTCCATCGCCGGCAATCATATTCTTAAATTGCGCCAGCTCGAGTTTCTGCACCGGGTTGCGCTTTTCGGAAAGGACCGACTCCGCCAAAAATACCGTGGCTGCAAGACACAGCCAAATCCACACGAACAAGGCCCTCTTGCGGCAGATCATTGGTTCAGCTTTTCCAATTCGGCCGCACAGTAGGCCAGGTCCGGCCGGACGTTGATGTCCGAAACATTGATCGACCGGATGATCCCCTGCCTGTCAATGATGAACAGCGCCCGTTCCGAAACGCCGTCCGTGCGCAGGACACCGTATGCATCGGCCACGGCACCGTGAGGCCAGAAATCCGAGAGCACCGGAAACCAGAGAGACGCGCCCATCTGCTTGGTCCAGGCGTAGAGAGTGGGAATGTTGTCGACCGTGATGCCGAGCAAAATGGCATCGTTTTGGTCGAAAAGGTCCTTGACGATGTTGTAGCCCGGCCATTGGTCGGAACAGACCGGGGTCCAGGCCGCCGGGACAAAGGAAATCACGACGTTTTTCTTGCCGCGATACTGGCTGAGCGTGACCTTTTCGCCCGTTATCGAGGGCAAGGTGAAATCCGGGGCCGGGTCGCCGGTCTTGACTTTCAGTTGGCTGTCGATCGGTTTTAATTTTCCGGTGTCATAGATGTTTTCCTTGAACGTTTCCGACAATCCGAAGGCCGGGCCGGGTACAAGGATTAAAACAGCGCAAAAGAGGGTCACAACTCTTCCGATGGGGTTCATGATTATCCTCTCGTTTTCGACAGATCGAATCGTTCCAGAAGCACCCGCGGCAGCGGAAAATCCGGTCAAAGACCGGATTGGGACAGAAGATCCTGCAGCAGCTTGCCGGCGTCCTCGGATCCGCCGAGCTTTGAATAGAAAACACGGTGAGAGCCGTCCGGTAAGATTCGGATGCCGATAAAATACGGCGTTCTGACTTCGCCCAGAAGCCGATGGATGGCAAAATCGCCGTCTGAAAACAGGGGAAAGGGAACGTCGTAGGTTTTTCTGAAATAATCGATTTCGAAATCCGAATTTCCAACGCCGATGCCGATCAGCTTGATTTTGCCCTTGGTCTTGGGATCTGCTTCCAATTTCTGGAACACCTTGTTGACCGTGGGCGCCTCGCGCTGACAATGGGGGCAGTACATGCTGAAGATCTCGATGATGACCACCTCGGCTTCGATGTCCGGAATCGAAAAAACGGTCTTTTGATCCAGTCCGAGATACTGGCGGTGTTTGGCTGTCTCGGGAACCGGCAGTTCGAATTTCGGCAAAACGCCACCTTCCGGGGGCGGCTGGTTGGCGACAGATACCCCATCGAAAAACACCATCACCAGCAGCACCATCACCATTACCTCGCAAATTTTCCAGCGCATCACACTAACCTCCCTTTCGTATCGTACCCTGACCCTAAATCATTCCCGGGGGGTTTAGTCAATAAAAAAGACAACCAGGCCCTTCAGACCGGAACATTGAAAAACACCACATCTTGTGGCGTGATTATATTGACATACAAGATAACTTTGTATACAATATGTTACGATTGTATGACAAATGAATATCAATATCTTCCCCACTCCCCAACGGATACTTTGGTTTATGACAAAATCGAAAGGCCCCAGCATAATGACGAGACTGGATCAAAAAATGGAGCAACGCACCCACAAAAGGTATCCCGGGGTCGAGGGCGCCATTGTTGCCGTGCGTCCGCGGGCTGAAATCCTGGGTCAGATGATCGATGTAGGCCTTGGCGGGTTGTCTTTTCAATACATCGATTCGGCCATTGACGAAAGTCCTTCGGATGAACTGACGATTCTGATGTCGGCGCCCCGCCTGTACCTGGACTGCGTACCTTATCGTACGGTCGCCGATTTTCCACTGCCGCAGGAGTTTTCTTTCAGCTCGATTCCCTTGCGGCGTCGCTGTGTGGCCTTCGGCCATTTGAGTCCCGCAAAGCGCGATGGTATCAAGCAGCTGATATTGTACTGCAGCCTTATCAAGCCCCGCTATTGGGGGCTTCCCGAGCTCCGCCGCCACTGTGTTCAACTGAGTCAAACCCTTTGAACCGCAACGCAAGGCGGACACCCGCAAGCGCGCTATCCGTCTTGCGTACGGGTTCAAGATTCTCTTAGCCCGCCCATTTCATTACTTACACCCATGTATTATTAATTGTCATTGACAGGGTATCCATGGTGGTTATATTCATCATGAAAAATTAGAGGCCGGTTTAACTGCGACCCAAATAAGGTGATATCCAATGCGATATGACAAGTTTACGATCAAATCCCAAGAAGTGATTCAAAACGCTAATGATCTGGCCTCGCGCCACAGGAATTCCCAGATCGAACCGGAACACCTGCTGAGTGTCATGCTCGCTGAAACCGAGGGCATTGTGGCGGCCATCCTTCAGAAAATGGGGATCGCTCCCGGGCAGGTGGCGCGTGATTTAACCCTCGCAGTCGACCGACTGCCCAAGGTCAGCCAGTCAACCGATGTCTATGTGTCGCCACGGACCAAAAAGATACTGGACGCCGCGTTTGCCGAAGCCGCCAAGATGAAGGATCAATACGTCAGCATCGAACACATTTTGCTGGCCATGTGCGATGAAAAAGATGGCGAGGCACCCCGGATTCTGCACCGCCACGGCATCAACCGCGATGCCATTCTGAAGGTTCTCATTGATATCCGGGGCTCCCAACGCATTACCGATCCCAATCCAGAGGAAAAATACCAGGCCCTGGATAAGTTCAGCCGCAACTTGACCGATCTGGCGCGCCTGGGCAAACTCGATCCGGTCATCGGACGAGATGAGGAAATCCGCCGGATCGTCCAGGTGCTTTCGCGCCGGACAAAAAACAACCCGGTGCTCATCGGCGAGCCCGGGGTAGGCAAGACCGCAATCGTCGAAGGCCTGGCCCAGCGCATCGTATCCGGCGATGTCCCCGAGAGCCTAAAAAACCGACGCTTGGTGGCCCTCGATATGGGGGCACTGATCGCCGGCGCCAAATACCGCGGGGAGTTCGAAGACCGACTGAAGGCCGTTATCAAGGAAGTGGAAAAATCGGAGGGCGAGATCATTCTCTTCATCGATGAACTTCACACGCTTGTGGGCGCCGGTGCGGCCGAGGGCGCGGTCGACGCTTCCAACATGCTCAAGCCGGCTCTGGCCCGCGGGACGCTGCGCTGCGTCGGTGCAACGACGCTCAACGAATACCGCAAGTATATCGAAAAGGATGCCGCTCTCGAGCGGCGATTCCAGCCGGTGCTGGTGAGGCAGCCAAGCGTGGAAGACACGATCTCCATCCTGCGCGGGCTGAAGGAAAAATACGAAGTGCACCATGGTGTCCGGATCAAGGATGCGGCCATCGTGGCTGCGGCCACTCTGTCCGATCGTTACATCACCGACCGCTTTTTACCCGACAAGGCGATCGATCTGATCGATGAGTGCGCATCCAAACTGAGGATCGAAATCGACAGCATGCCGACCGATATCGATGACATTCAACGCCGCATCACGCAGGCCGAAATCGAGCGGGAAGCATTGAAGAAAGAAAGTGATCCGGCCTCCCGGGAGCGTCTGGTCAAGCTCGAAGCCGAACTCGGCAACCTGAAGGACGAGCTGCATGAAATGAAAAGTCACTGGTTGAACGAAAAGGAGCTGATCCAAAATATCCGGGCCATCAAGGAAGAGCAGGAGCACCTCGGGGTGGAAGCCCAAAAGGCTGAGCGCCAGGGAGACCTGGCCAAGGTGGCCGAAATCCGTTACGGCCGCCTGAACGAACTGCAGCTGCGCCTCGAGCAAGCCAACCGCAATCTCGCCGCCCAGCAGGAAATTCGTAAGATGCTCAAGGAAGAAGTCGATGCCGATGACGTTGCCGAGGTCATTTCGCGCTGGACCGGCATCCCCGTCAGCAAGATGCTTGAGGGTGAAAAGGACAAGTTGGTTCACATGGAAGAACGCCTGGGCCGCCGCGTCGTCGGCCAGCAGGAAGCCATCGTGGCCGTCTCAAATGCCGTCCGGCGTGCACGCGCCGGATTGCAGGACCCCAACCGTCCGATCGGCTCGTTTATCTTCATGGGGCCCACCGGTGTTGGAAAAACGGAACTGGCCAAAGCCCTGGCGGAATTTCTTTTCGACAGCGAGCAGGCGATTGTCCGCATCGACATGTCCGAATACATGGAAAAGCACGCCGTGGCGCGCCTGATCGGTGCCCCGCCGGGATATGTGGGCTACGAAGAAGGCGGCTATTTAACCGAGGCCGTTCGCCGTCGTCCCTACGCAGTGGTGCTGTTCGACGAAATCGAAAAGGCCCACCCGGAAGTCTTCAATGTGCTGCTCCAGATTCTCGATGATGGACGCATGACCGATGGACACGGCCGGACCGTGGATTTTAAAAACACCATCCTCATCATGACCTCAAATGTCGGCAGCCAATACATCCAGGAGTTGGGCGGCCTGCGGTACGAGGACATGGTCGTGCGGGTCATGGATGCGCTGCGGAGCCAGTTCAAACCTGAATTTCTGAATCGGATCGACGAAACCATCATCTTCCGCAACCTGAGTCGGGAGCAATTGAGCGAAATCGTCGATATTCAGATCGATCGGCTGGCCCGGCGGCTGGCGGAGAATGACATCGACCTGGTTCTCTCGGCGAGCGCCAAGGCTTTTGTGGCCGAAAAGGGATACGACCCGGTTTACGGCGCCCGGCCGCTTAAACGCGTCATTCAAAAATGCATCGAAAACGAACTCTCGCTGGACATTCTCAAAGGTAACATCCGCGCGGGGGATCGCGTCAGCGCCGAGCGGCAGGGCGAGCGGATCGTTTTCAAGACCGCGTGACGGCAAAACAACACCATCAACGCCCGGGGGATTGGCATCCCCCCGGGCGTTTTGATTTTGGAGCCGGTTGCAGGCCGGAAGGCGGCAACTCACCGCCGGCATCGGTCGGCGGGGCAACGGCTGCGCCATCTGGATGGGGAAGGCGTAAATCGAAATTTGTATTGTAATCCAGGCGCGCTCGACTTATGATGCGGGCGCGCCGAACTTAGGGAGATCGACCTCCTATGCCAAAATCCGCGAGCGAAAGATTGCGGCGTTTTTACGACCAATTTTCAAACAATGACGCCGTGTTGGTTGTGATCAACGCGGATCCGGATGCCATTGCCAGCGCTATGGCCGTCAGTCGCCTTCTGTGGCACAAGGTCGCCACAACCACGATCGGCCACGTCAACGAAATCAAACGGCCTGACAACCTGGCCATGATCCGATTGTTAGGCATCAAATTGACGCACATCGACCAGATCAACCGTGAACACCATCAGCGGGTGGTCATGGTGGACTCCCAGCCGAAGCATCATCCGGTCCTTGAGACCTTCGCCCCCCAGGTGATCATCGATCATCACCCGGACACCGGGGTCCAGGCGCCGTTTCTCGATATCCGACCGAAATACGGCGCTACGGCCAGCATCATGACCGAATATCTGCGCGCTGCCAAGATAAACCCCTCGGTCAAGCTGGCCACCGGTCTTTTCCACGCCATCAAGACCGACACCTGTGATTTCGAACGGCACACCCTCTTGGAGGACGTGCGGGCTTTTCAGTTTTTGTTCCGCCACGCCAACATCTATATCGCCCGTAAAATTGAACAGGCCGAAATTCGTCTCGATTTTCTGAAATTCTACAAGATCGCGCTGCAGAACATGATTCTGCGCAGCGGCCGGGTCTTCGCGCACCTCGGAACCGTTCCGGCTTCGGATGTCTGCGTTTTGATCGCGGATTTTTTCATGCGCGTCGACGGCGTCAACTGGAGCATCGTTTCCGGCGTTTTCGAGCGCAAGCTGATCGTGATCCTCCGCAATGACGGTATTCGAAAAAACGCCGGGACCGTGGCCGCGAAAGGATTCGGCCAGATCGGGTCGGCCGGCGGACACAAAAGCACGGCCCGCGCCGAAATCGATTTAGATGCCCTCAAAAACCAGGTCGACGTCAAGAACGACCGGAAGCTCGTGCAGTGGATCATGCGTCACATCGAACGCAGGGCCGACAAAAAATAGACCGTTCTTTGGGCGGGTCTGCGGCGGGCCGGAACAAAAGATCTTTTTCATGGAACTTACCGTGACATGCCAAGCGATATAACCGTTACCATTCTGGGCTCGGGGACCTGCGTACCGTCTCTGCAGCGCAGCACCTGCGCCGTGCTGGTCGAGATCGGCACGTCCAAGACGCTCCTCGACAGCGGAGCCGGAACGATGCGGCGTCTGCTCGAATCCGGTAAAACGATCTTCGAGCTGACCCACATTTTCTACAGCCACTTTCATCCTGACCACAGCGGGGAGCTGGTGCCGTTGCTCTTCGCCACCAAGTATCCGGACAACCGGCGCCGCCGGAATCCGCTGACGATCTGCGCCGGATCCGGTTTGGTCAAGTTCTTCGATGGGTTAAAAAGAGTTTACGGCCGAATGATCGAACTCGATGAAGGAATGCTGAACCTCTTCGAGTTGGACACCGGTGCCGCGGATGCCGTCCGCTTCGACGAATTTACCGTCGCATCCTTGCCGGTCAAACACAGCCCGGAAAGCTTGGCCTATAGGATCACCGCCGGCGGCGGCCGCTCGGTGGTGTATACCGGCGACAGCGATATCTGCGAGAACTTGGTAACCATCGCCCGGGATGCCGATCTATTGATCTGCGAATCCGCGCTGCCGGACGCTCTCAAGGTCGACGGTCACCTGACGCCGTCCCTGGCCGGTGAGATTGCCACCAGGGCCAATGTGGGCCGGTTGGTGCTGACCCATTTTTACCCGGAATGCGACCAGGTGGATATCGCCAAAGAATGCCGGCGAACCTACGCCGGGCCGCTCGTTTTGGCCCGGGATTTGATGAACTTCGCTCTTTAATTATGCGCTACTATCCGATTAATCTCGACATCCGCGATCGCAACTGCCTGGTCATCGGCGGAGGAGCGGTCGGAACGCGCAAGGCAGCATCCTTGCTGGCGTGCGGTGCCCGGGTAACGGTGGTCAGTCCCGCAGTCACACACAGACTCGCTGACCTCGCCGATAACCGCTTTCTCCAGCTCATCATACGCCCCTACCGCGCGGAAGACCTGGATAATGTGTTTCTGGTCATCGGTGCCACCGACGACGAGGAACTCAACCGCCGGGTTCACCGAGATGCCGAAACCCGCGGTATCCTGTGCAACATAGCCGACCGTCCGGAAATATGTAATTTTATCCTGCCGTCGGTCGTTCGGCGTGGAGACCTGACCATCAGCGTTTCCACTTCCGGTCGAAGCCCGGCGCTTGCAAAGAAACTGCGCCGGCAACTGGAACAGACGTTCGGGGAAGAGTACAGTTCGCTGTTGCAGCTCATGGGCGCTATCCGCCGCGAGCTGCTCGCCGAAACCCATGCGCCCGAAGCCCACAAGCCGCTTTTCGAGAAGCTGGTCAACAGCGACCTGCCCGCCATGATCCGCGAAGATCGCCAGGCCGATATCGATCGCCTGCTCCACGAGGTCCTCGGCCAAGGATTCACCTACGCCACCCTGATGAAAAAAACCGCTTCTTCCGCGACATGAGGTGAGGCATTCATGGATGTGCTGATCATCGTCACGATTTTGTTCTATATGCTGAGCGCCGCCGGTTATTTTGCGTTTCTCTTTTTACAAAAGAACTACCTGCACCGTGCCGGCTATCTTCTCGTTCTGGCCGGATTTATCTGCCATACGCTGGCCATTGTCTACAATGGGATCACGTCCGGATACTTTCCTGTGCGCAACCTGCATGAAACCCTTGCCATCGCGGGGTGGACCGTCGCCGGTTTTTTTTTGGTCTTTCAGTCAAAGTTCAACCTAAAAGTTTTGGGGATTTACGCCGCCCCTTTGGTTGCGCTGATCATGATCGCCGTCGCCCAAGTGCCCAACACGCCCACTGAGGAACAGAGTATCTTTAAAAACTTCTGGTTGATCTCGCACGTGGTGACGGTCTTTATCGGCAATGCGGCATTCGCTCTGGCCTGCGGCATCGGGATCCTCTATCTGCTGCAGGAACGTGCCATAAAAACCAAAAATCCGGGTTTTTTCTTCCGGCGCCTACCGTCTTTGGATATGCTCGATGGAACCGCCTATATCTGCATTATCGTCGGGTTCACCCTGCTGACCTTTGGTTTGATCAGCGGATTCATTTATGCCAAGTCTATCTGGGGCCGGTTCTGGAGTTGGGATCCCAAGGAGGTATGGTCGGGCATCACCTGGCTTTTTTACGCCGCCATGCTCCACGCGCGCTTGAGCATCGGCTGGCGCGGGCGCCGGGCGGCCATTATGGCCATCATCGGTTTTGCCATTCTGCTCTTCACTTTTCTGGGGGTCAATTTTTGGCTCAAAGGGCACCATAACCCTTTCACGGCTTTTTAATTTTTACTAAGTGGTTAACTTCACGGGTGGATTTATGTTGTTGCACGAGCGTGTAATCGTGCCGGTTTAACCCCAACCAGCCTAATGAAAATGGCGGCCAGCGGCTATGCGCTTTGCCGTCGAAACGAATCATGTCTGAAATCGTATTGCTCGGATTAAATCACAAAACCGCGCCGATCGAACTCCGGGAATGCATTGCCTTTTCGCCGGACCAGACGGCCGCCGCCCTGGCGAGCTTGAAAAACGAGCCGACGGTCAACGAGGTATTGCTCTTTTCCACCTGCAACCGGGTTGAGGTTCTGCTGGTCACCAAACAGGTGTCGGAAGCCGTGGATACAACCAAGCGGCTGATCGCACACTTCAATCGAATCAGCTTGCCCGAATTCGAAAATATCCTTTACATCCACACCGGTGACCAAGCCGTTCGGCATATTTTCCGGGTGGCGGCCAGCCTGGACTCGATGGTTGTCGGCGAACCCCAAATACTGGGCCAGATCAAGCAAGCCTATCGTCTGGCGACTCAAGAGCGCACGACGGGTGTCGTTTTGAATCGCCTGCTCCACCGCGCCTTTTTCGTAGCCAAGCGGATCCGCTCTGAGACCGGTATCGGAGGTCACGCGGTATCGATCAGCTATGCCGCGATCGAACTGGGCCGCAAAATCTTCGGCAGTCTGGAGGGTAAAAAGATTCTGCTGATCGGCGCCGGCGAAATGGCCGAATTGGCGGTTACCCATCTCATCCGTAACCGCGCAGGCGACATTCTGGTGACCAACCGCACCTTTGAGCGTGCCGTCGAACTAAGCCGGCGGTTCCGGGGTCGCCCGATCAGGTTCGAGGAACTGTTCGCTAGCCTGGCGGATGTCGATATCGTCATCAGTTCCACCGGTGCTCCAGAATTTGTCGTCAAGCGCGAGCACCTCAAGGGGGTGCTGCGCAAACGTCGTAACCGCCCGCTTTTTTTTATCGATATTGCCGTTCCGCGCGATATCGACCCCCTCATTAACCGATTGAGCAATACATACGTCTATGATATCGACGACCTGAACGGTGTCATCGATGACAACATCGAAGACCGCCAGCGCGAAGCCGTCAAGGGCGAGCGTATCGTGGATGAGGCCGTCATAAACTTTCGGAAGTGGTACGACAGTCTGGATGTCGTCCCGACCATCAAGGCCTTGAGAAAAAAACTGGAGGACATCGCCGCGTTGGAAGTCAAAAAAACACTGCAGGCCGGTGGCTTGTCCGATGAGGGCCGCCATGCGGTCGAAAGAATGACCCAGGCCATGCTCAACAAGATTCTGCATGATCCGACCGATGTGCTCAAACGCAACGGCTGCCAGGGCAACCGTTCGACGTATCTCGACATAACGCGCAAGCTGTTCAAACTGGATGAGTGACACCGCTATGCGATGAGATGAAACTGGGGAAAAACGATTGGAGGATGGCGTTTTGGGAAAGATGGCTTTTTTGTTTCCGGGGCAGGGGTCCCAGGCTGTGGGCATGGGGCAGGATTTCCACCATGAGTTTGGCTTCGTGCGGGAACTCTTCGACATGGCCGAGGAAGTCACCCGGATAAACTTGAGACGCCTCTGCTTCAACGGCCCCATGGAGGACCTTACGCGAACGGTCAACCTGCAGCCGGCGCTCACGGTGGTGAACCTGGCGTTCCTTGGAGCCGTGCAGCGCGAAAACGCCCGGCCGGCGATATCGGCCGGCCACAGTCTCGGTGAATACAGCGCTCTTCACGCCGCCGGTGTCGTGTCGGCCGAGGACACCATCCGCCTGGTTCACAAGCGTGGTGAGCTGATGCACCGCGAGGCGATCAAGAACAACGGCGCGATGAGCGCCCTGATCGGCCTTGCCATCGATGCGGTTGAAGAGATTGTAGAGAAAAGCCGGAAGCGCGGCGCGGTATCGATCGCCAACCACAACACCGAACAGCAGATCGTCATCACCGGGGAACCGGCAGCCGTGGCGGCCGCCTCCGCTTTTGCGGTTGAAAACGGCGCCAAGTCGATCCCGCTGAAGGTCAGCGGCGCCTGGCACAGCGAACTCATCCGCGGCGCCGAAGAAGATTTCACGGTTTTTCTCCACTCCATCGCTTTTAATTCCCCTCAGTCCGCCATGGTTTTCAATGTCACGGCCAATACCGAATCCGATCCTGTGAAAATGCGCACCATCATGTCCCGCCAGCTCTGCAGCCCGGTGAGGTGGTACGCTTCCATGCAGCGCCTGTTTGAGATGCAAATCGAGACATTCGTTGAGATCGGTCCGGGCAAGGTACTTACCGGACTGCTGCGCAAAAACCTTCCCAAAGACTATCCCGCAACCGTCTTCAACGTCAGCGATTTAAAATCCTTCGAGAGTTTTATCAGAGACGCCCATCCGGTTCGGCGCTAGTTCTTGACGGTATGGCTGGGTGATTTTTTTGATTAACGGCGATACGCTCTTCGGTGTACTCGTCGAACTTAGCGTTTAACCGTCTCCGATACTGGCCCAAGCTGATCTGGTCCCGCTCGCTGCGTTTTCGCAAAATCGATTCGGAAACCCGAATGCCGGGCCAGATGTCACCGCCGAAAATCTTCTCGAAATAGTCATCGTAGGAAAAGCCGAAATCGACGATTGACGGCAGCGGTTCGTTGTACTTGTTGCTCAAGGAAAACTTGGCGAAGGGGAATCCCCTGGAAAGATCGAGGTGATAGCCGATGAGTTTCTTCTCCGGATTTACGGAGGCGAGTGCATGGGGAATACAATTGTGCTGGGAAATGGTGTGCTTTACTCGCAGCCAGTCGGTTAATTCCTTGCCTGAACGCAGTTGGGCTTCGGTTAACGATGACGTTCCGGTCAATCGCATGCGCGGTGCAGTTGCCAGCGGGCTCCACGAATCAACATGGTCATGGATTTCAGTCTCTTCGAAATCCCGGCCTTCGAAGCAGATCCCGATAAAGGCGTGATTGAGGTTGAGATAAAACTCTTCGTCGTCCGCCCAAATTGAATTTCCGGCATGATAAGCGGCATGGTTCTCCTGGACGAGGCGATAGACCCGACCGAACCTGTCGATGAAGTAATTATAAGATTTGCGTCGTTGAAGATAATTGATCAACCGTTTGCTTTTTTGCTTAATCGAGATATTCATCTCGGGTCTGAAGGGGACAAGGTCGCTTTCGGACGCGTGAAAGAGAATCCCGGCAATCCGGTCTGAATTTTGGACTTCTTCAGGTGCCGGCTTGAACTGGCGAAAGAGCGGCCGGTAACTTCTGGGAATGTTGGCGACCGTGTATTCTGTGAAAATCTGCAGGCGATTGCTGTAATGTTCTGAAGCGGTTGTCTTCTCGACGCGCCATATGGGCTGGGTCAGATATGTGGCGACCGCCGTCTCGGCAACGGCGACAAACGGCTCGCGCGACTGCGGCTTTGCTTCGATGGCCGTAGGTGTGTTCGGTTTTGCAACCGCCATGAGCGTTTGCGGTTGCAGGATCGGCTTGCGGACGACGCCTCTTTTCCAACCTGAGTTTTGCTTCTCTTTAAAGCCGCTGAGAACGTTGACCGTTCCAAAAAACGAGGCCACGGCTGTGCCCAAGCCGCATGTAAAAACTAGAAGCACAATGACGGCAATGACGTGGCGAAATCGGTACAGGCGCCACATACCGGGCGGGGGGGTGGTGATGATTCCGATTTCAGCCAGGTGTTGGGCGTTTTTTTGACTACCGGGGCATATTCTCTCCGCCTTGTCGAGAAGGCGTTTGCGAAAAGCAATCTCGGCCAGCGGAGGATACGATCGATAGGTTAAGGGCAGGCGCTCGTGTTCGTCAATCGCATGCTGGATGAATTTGAGTTTTGCAGCCGGATCGGTAATGACGACGGACAACTCTTCGATAATCCGGCGGAAGTTCTGCGGAGGAAGCTTTGCGGGATCTGCCATGTCCATGCGTCAATACAGAATCACGGGCACCGAAGCTCGGGTCCGGGGTAATTCCTCATATAGCAAACCGCACTGTATCGCGCGCATAAATCCGCTCATCGACCCTGGCTTGCGTCCGTGATTGAATATACGGACAGGCGCCCAAGGGTGCGCTCATCCCCCGCTGATGTGCTGCGCCCCAGCCGGCCTTTCCGGCGATTGCCTGAAGCCTTCTGAAAGATCGCCGTGCGACGCCGTCGTCAAGCCGCTCTCTGCGTTCACAGCCCGCTCCCGTGCAGCTGAGAGCGGGCCTCGGTGATGGTTAAAGGCCGTAAAGCGCTGCTCGCGGTTACGCTCCGGCGAGGGCAAACTTTAATTTTCGTGCATGGCGGCCATCAGGGCGCCTTTGGCCGTTGCGGTCAACGGATCTTTCGCTACGCGAATCCTGCTGAAATCGAGCGGAATGTTTTCGGCTTTAAGGACCTGCTCGAAGCGATCTTTGAATCCGCTCACCTTCGCCGTACCGCCGCTTAGGACAACCGGAATGGGCCGATCGACCTTGCTGGTGGTCGAAGTCTTTATGATGCTTTGTTTAAGCGCCCTTACCAGGGTGACGATAAGGTCATCGTAGTAGACCTGAAGAGCGTCTTCCACGCTGCTGCGCGGCGATCGTTTGAGATCGAAACCGTTCTCCTTGAAACTCCTCACGCGGGTGTTCACCATGCCGGTGACCGACGCGACCGCATCGTCGAGATAGTCGCCGCCCTTGGTTATGCTGAATGTTACCAGCGGTATCGACAGATACGCCAGGCACACGTTGCACATGCCGCCGCCGGCGCTGATGCCCAAACCGGTAAAATTCTCGTCTTCCAATTCGGCAAAAACAACCGCCAACCCCTCGTTGATACTGCGGGTCGCGAAGCCTTTGTCCGACAGGTGCCGTTTAAGCAACGACTCATGGTAAATGATGTCCGTAGGAGCGTCTTTGGGCGCATCGGGAACTGAAAAGATCAGTTTACCAGTGGGACCCTCGGTCGGATCGATCAGGTCATCGATGGCTTTCTTGATAATCTCCACAGAGTGGGTTTCATTCGGGTTCAAGAGCCCCATGCGCATCGGCCGCCGGGTTTCGGTATTGAGCATATCTGCGAAAGTCTCGGCCCCGTCCCCGTAAACGATCAGAGAATTGCCGATCTGGTGATGCTTGATCTGGTTTTGATTCAGGATTCGTTTTGTAAAGCTTGAATACTCCACCGCAATGAACGCATTGCGATGCGAGGCATATTCAATGTGATCGTTTTTCTTAACGGCGGTAACGATCTTCGAGGTGCCGATGTCAACGCCGATCGCGTTCACCCTGGTATCGTTGGGTTTCATCGAATCATTTGCACCGATGTCGTTCTCGGCGGCTTTTTCATCGGCGACCGTGGTTGCCTGGTCTTTGTTCTTTCGTTCCGTCATGAAAATGTCTCCTTTCTGCACATCTGCCAATCAGCGGCACTTGGGTCAGGCCCGCGCTCGATTACGGGCGCAATTAATAATATACAGCTGAAAATACAACAAAAAAACCTATGATGGTTGCGGCGCCCTGTCACCGGGCGTGGTTCGATTTTTCTTGCCAGCCGCTGCGCCAAAGGGTTCGGAACGATTAACGCAAGGAGTGTGCCGGAAAAACAGGAGTGATTAAATAACGCACATAATCAAATAGTTATATTCTATAGTGCCCATCCAAGTCGGAAGTTACGACAGAAAAATGACGGCGTGTCGATTATTTGAAACTCTCGTGTTTCGCAGAGGATTCGTCCTGGCACCACCCTTTTAGGAGCGCCAATGGGTCAATCTGTTTTTCTCAGCTCGTTTACAAAATAGTCGCGCGTACAGTACACAAAAAAGCCTGCAAAGAAAAGGTTCACCGCACCGGCAAGCAAAAACCCAATCGTAAAACCAGCTGTCTCGATCAGTGGCCCCAACCCCAAGGACCCGGCCATCAAGCCAAAATAGATAAAGCTGTTGTAGCCCCCCATGGCCAAGCCGCGGGTCCGGGGCTCCGTGGTTTCGGCAATCAACGCGCCAATGGCGGTGAAGGCGATGGCCAGGCTCATGCCCTGACACACGGCGGCGACCAGGAAATGGAAGAAACTCCGGGCCGTTGCAAATCCGGCTATCGACAGGGTCGTCAGGACGGCACCGACCAGGGCCTGATGTTTTCTCCGGCCCCAGCGGTCGCTGAGTGCACCGAATGGAATACGCGACAAGGCGTTGGATACGGATTGGAGGAGAAACACCACGCCGATCTGAAACACGTCGAGCCCTTTATCGTATGCCAGAAGCGGCAGATAGGTAAAAAAGACGCCGCCGATGACATTGGCTCCGAAGGTCACCAGCCAGCATCCGATCAGGGGACGGTTTGCAAGCATCCGTTTTGCATTCGATCGCCCCATCTGATTGGTTTTTTCGTCAGCGTTGACTGGTGCTGGAGCAGGCAAATACCGTTGCACCGCCCCGATATTGACGACAGACAGAGCGGCACCTGCCAGAAATACCGTACGATATCCGAACCCGTCGCTCAGGGCGCCGCCGGCGGCCGGCCCCAGACCCAGCCCGCAAAAAAGCGCGGTGGTGTACCAGCCGTAAGCGCGGCCCAGGTGGGTTGACGGTGCTATCTCCGCCACCCATGCCATCATGGTGGGACCAAAAGCCGCGATGCCGACTCCTAGAAGCAGATAGATACCGGCCAGATGAAAAAACGATCGGGCGAAAAAGAGAAGCAGCATGCCGGCGAAGAGAATCAGGATTCCGGCAGCCGCCAAACGCCGGCGGCCGATACGATCGGAAAGCATACCCAAGGGCAGGGCCAACAGGCCCGCCATGAGATAAAAGCCGGCATTGATCACGCCGATCTGAGATGTGGTGACACCGAGATCGCTCGCGTAAAGTGGAACCACGGGCAGGCGCATGGATACGGCGAAATAGCATCCGAATGTAACCAGACAGCAGATGGTCAACAGCCAGGCAAACGATCGGTGGGCGCTACCGCGGTCGTCTCGCGACATTGAATGGTTTCCTTGTTTTATGAGAGCAGCGGATAAAGAAGCGCGGCAAAACAACCGGCGCATCTTACCCGATGCGCCGCTAATCTTCAAAGCCGAAATCGGTGTTTGTCAAATTCCTCATGATCAATCAGAAAAATGTGTTGATTTTAGAAACAATTTGCATTTAATGTAGGCCCATTGCGATTGAAGGGGTCGAAATTTGGCCGCCGTCATCGGCAAAATACATCTTTTTTCGGGAGGTTTGCTTGTACGGTTTCGAGGCGATATCGGCCCACAACGGCTGGGCCATGGCGATAACCGGCGTATTGATCGTGATGGCGGGTCTCGCCATCTTGGCTTTCGTCATCTCACAACTACACAAAGTCGCTACTTTGCTGGAAAGCGGATTTAACAAACAACCAAACCAGACTTCCGAGATTAAAGCCAGACCGCAAGCGAGCGCCGTACCTAAACCGCCGGTCCTGGATCTCGGTGAGGCCAGAAGACACCTGGAGCCTTTGACGGCAGGCCTCGGCGATTCTTTCGAGCTTCAGCATCTCTATAAACTCGCCAACAGCAGCGCCTTGCCGCATGTGCATTTGTTGATCAGAAGCCTGAGGGAAGCCGGGGTCATTATTCCGGCCGGCGACGGCCGGTTCACGTGGCAACACTGATCATCTCCATCTCACTGGCAACATATCAACCACAAAAATCGGGAAGAATACCCTTAAATGGAACTCTTCATCCAGTTCTTGACCAACACGGGATATTACCTGGCTGATTTTCGCCACGTCATCATGTTGATCGTCGGGTCTGTTTTTATCTACCTTGCCATCGCCAAAGAATACGAACCCCTGCTGCTGCTGCCGATCGGTTTCGGTATTCTCGTCGGCAACATCCCTTTTTTCAAGGGTTTTGGCCTGGGGATTTACGAACCCAACAGTGTATTGTATTATCTGTATTTCGGTGTCACCAGTGGCATCTACCCCTCGATCGTTTTCCTTGGGTTGGGCGCCATGGCCGACTTTTCATCACTCCTGGCAACGCCCAAACTGATGCTTTTGGGTGCTGCCGCCCAGATGGGCATTTACTTTACGTTTTTGTGCGCCCTGGCCCTCGGTTTTTTACCGAAAGAGGCCGCTTCGATTGGGATCATCGGCGGTGCCGACGGCCCCACCTCCATCTTTCTGACCGCCAAGCTGGCCCCGCATCTGATCGGCCCCATCGCCATTGCCGCTTACTCATACATGGCCCTGATTCCACTCATTCAGCCGCCGATCATGCGGCTGTTGACGACCCGCAACGAGCGCCGAATCCACATGCCCGAGATGCGCACGGTTTCGCGCACCGAAAAATTGATCTTTCCAGCGGCCGGCCTCATCCTCAGCTGTTTTCTGGCACCGGCATCGATTCCGCTGCTGGGAACTTTTTTTTTCGGTAATCTCATGAAGGAATCCGGCGTCGTTAACCGCTTGGCGCAGACCGCCCGCACCACCATCATCGACACCGCAACGATCTTTCTCGGCCTTACTGTCGGGGCCAGCACCCAGGCCGACGTGTTTCTGACCACCAAATCGGTCGGGATATTCTTTTTGGGCGCCGTTGCTTTTAGCATCGCCACCGCTTCAGGCGTCCTCTTCGGCAAGATCATGAATCTTTTCTCGAAAGAAAAGATCAATCCGCTTCTGGGCGCCGCCGGCGTTTCAGCCGTGCCCGGCTCGGCCCGCGAGGTCCACATGGTCGGTCTCAAAGCCGACCCGACAAACTATCTCTTGATGCATGCCGTGGCTTGTAACTCCTCCGGTGTGATCGGTTCGGCGATTTGCGCCGGCATCCTGTGGAGTTTCCTGGTAAAATGACTCCCGCTTTTGTGAAGGCATTATCAATTCCCTCTTGACTTGGCTTCACCGATGCGCGATTAAATTGACCACGGCTTATCATATCTGCTCGTCACACCATCCCACCGCTGGCAAAGGAGATGCGGCATGCTGGCTAAAATTTTTATCAAACGCAAATTTAAAACGGTTAAGACCCGGGAGGTTATCGCGCTCCTGACAAAATTGCGCTCTGCTGCCATGGGTCAACCCGGATACATCTCCGGCGAGACGCTCACGAATTATGCGGATCAACAGTATGTGTGCGTTATCGCTACGTGGCAGAGCATGGAAGAGTGGCTGAAATGGAAGGAAAACCCGGAACGAAAAAACATCGAGGCCATGCTCGAAATCTTTCAGTTGGAACCGACGGTATACGAGGAATATTTCCTGGGAACCCCCTTTCATAAATAACAACGGCCCGCCGACTCTCTGGTTGATGGGCTGTTGGTGTGATGCTAGGCTAGACCTTCTTGTGCCAATAAATCGCGATACCAACACGCAAATTCATACATCGCGACAAACCGTTCATCCTCGTTGATAATTCCCATCGCGATTTCCAGCACCCCTCTGCCATAGGCGTTGCTGTAACTTTCGGCGCTCCGGGATTGGAGGAATTCCCGAATCAGCATCTGGGTGGTGCGTTTTGTTTTATCACGGCGAATTTCGATCGGGTCCTTCGGTTCCTGGAACGGGTCCCATTTCTGGTAGCCTTTTTTCAGGATATGTTTTTGCAGTCGCGGCGACATGGCATCAAAGACGGCTTTTTTGCGCTGTTCGATCTCTTCCGGCGAAAATTCAGACATGTTGATCTCCTTTTGAGCCCCTATTTAGGCCCGCCCTCGCCTTGAACGGCAGCCTTGTAATCGATCCCGAGGTATTCTGCATCGAACAACGTGACCAACGCCATCGAGAGCGGAACGAGCAGGTCGCTCAAATTGATGAATTTGGATCCCATGTCCCGCACAAGTTCGGCGGTGATCTGCTGCAATTGTCGATGAACGCTATCCAGATTGACCGTCGGGTAAGCGCGGCCGGTTTCAAAACCCGACAGGCCGCAGGTGTGGCCGGCGGCGTTTATGGCGGTCGGGATGCCGTAGAAACGGCAGGTGATCGGACGGAACTCATACAATGCGCATAGATTCCGGTCATTGAGAAGCGGGCACGCAACCCGCACCCGGGCCAATTCCTCCAGGATTTCTTTTTCTGGTTTACCGTTTTGAAGGTCGCGGCCGGCTTGGCGCTTGATCCGGACAATCTGACGATCGAGTTTGTTGGCCTTTTCGAGCAATGCCTCTCGCTCCGGCCCCTGGTATTTTTCGTTGAACTTTTGATTGATATAGAGCGCCTCGATCAATGTCAGATCAAAAAGCGCGTGACAGCAATCCGCGCACCCGCTTCGGCAGTTGACGTTTTCGGGATACTCTTTGGAAACCCGCTCGAACGCCTTATCTGCCTGACTGCGCAGGGCTTCATAGCGCCTGAAGTAGGGCGTAAAATCAAAATCCATCCGCTCGCTCCTCTGTGCCTCTGCAGACCGTTAAATCAACTCTGCGGCGACTTGTTGGTTTCATTCATATTCGGCCCCCGTTGCCGAAATGGTCTCGGGGGTATCATCAGCCATACCGTGCCCGTCAAAACATCGCTTCCGGTTGACCGATCTTAATGTTTCACGTGAAACATTGGTTATTTGCCGATGCAGAAACGGCTGAAAATCCGTTCGAGTATCTCGCAATCGACGTTGATCCCGAGAATCTCATCGCATCGGCCGATGGCCTCGCGGATATCGAGCGCCACCAGTTCTATCGTGCGGTCCTCCTGGAGGCCGTTGATGGCGCACATAACGTATTGGTGACATTTCTCAAGTGCCTGCTGGTGCCTGAGGCTGGGAACGACGCTGTGATCGCGCACATCCCGCGGGTTGAGGATTACGGCATCGGCAATGCATGCCTTCAAACGGTCAATTCCATCACCGTGAAGGGCCGAAACCGCAACCGCCGGTGCCGCGTCCCAGTCATCCGGAAGCACCGCAACATCGATTTTCCGGCTGCGGGCTATGTCGATTT
>JBFYWB010000079.1:0-5004 GCA_041299015.1 Deltaproteobacteria bacterium | reverse complement strand
CCCACTTGCAGGATGCCGTGCCGATCAAACTCGGAGATGAATTTTCGGGCTACGCCCGTCAGATCGCACTCGGAATCGAGCGCATGCACAGCGTTGAGGCGCACCTATCCGAGCTGGCCCTCGGCGGCACGGCGGTCGGCAACGGGTTGAACGCCCATCCGGAGTTTGCCGGACGGGTCATCGCCGCGATCAACGCGCGCACCGGCCTTGCCTTCGTCGAAGCCGTCAACCACTTCGAAGCCCAGGCGGCCCGCGATGCGGCCGTGGAAACCAGCGGCATGCTCAAAACAGTAGCGGCCGGCCTTGTGAAAATCGCCAACGATATCCGCTGGCTGGCCTCCGGGCCGCGCTGCGGCCTGGGAGAAATCAACCTTCCGTCCCTGCAGCCCGGCTCTTCCATCATGCCCGGCAAGGTCAACCCGGTGATTCCGGAGGCGGTCATCCAGGTGGCGGCTCAGGTGACCGGAAACGATATGGCTATCACCATCGGCGGTCAGTCGGGAAATTTCGAACTCAATGCCATGATACCGCTGATGGCCCACAACCTGCTGCAATCGATCCGCCTGCTGACGTCAAGTGTTGAAATTTTTGCCGAAAGATGTATAAAAGGGCTGACGGCCAACCGCAAGCTCTGCGCCGCCAACATCGAAAAGAGCCTGGCCATGGCCACCGGCCTGGTGCCGCATATCGGTTACGAAAAAGCGGCCGGCATCGCCAAAAGGGCCTATGCCGAAGGCCGTACCGTCAGAGAGGTCGCCGAGGAGCAACAGATCGCAGCGCAAGAACTTCTGAACCGTATTTTCGGTCCTGTGGACCACGGAGGTCAAGATGGCAAAAAAGAAAAAATATGAGATCAAATCGGCATGTCCGCAATGCGGCTGCAGTTTTCTGAGTGTTCTCTCGGACGAGGAAATGAAAAAACGTTACGGCGACATGCCCAATCTTCACCTTGAGTGCGGCGAATGCATGCTGAAATACGAAGCCGACCGGAAAACCGCATGTCCGGAGTGGGACAAGGAGTGCCAGTTGCAGAAATAGCCGGCCAGGTGAACCTGAAAAAGCCTGCGGCGGGGACGCGGCGCGTCTGACCACAGCGCAGAAAACGGATGTGAGACGATGTCGCAGTGGATGCTGAAGGTGGGGTAGCGCTTGCTATTGGGAAACTTCGGGATTGGATTTTGGAGAACGCATCGGTCCAGAACCGGTATACCGGTCTGTCGCGTCTGAAGCTTTTTCTGGCGCTGTCCAGAACGCCGCACGGCTTGCTCGATATGACCACGCCCCTATACGGCGCTCTTTTATGGCTGGGCGACTTTCCTCCGCTTTATACCTCCCTTCTGGGACTCATCACGGTTTTCGCCGGTTATACCGCCGTCTATGCCCTGAACGATGTGATCGACTATCGGGTCGATAGAGAAAAAGCCCGTATTGCCGGTGGTCTGCGGGAATCCGACAATTACCTGGACGCTGCCATGGTGCGCCACCCGATGGCCCAGGGTCTGCTCAGCCTTAAAGAAGGCCTGGTCTGGGCCTTGGGTTGGTCCAGCGTGGCCATGCTCGGCGCCTGGCTCCTGAACCCGGTTTGCGTTCTCATCTTTCTGGCCGGTTGTCTGCTGGAAATCGCCTACTGCCTGATGCACCGGGTCAGTCCGTTGCGAATCCTCATCAGCGGCGGCGTGAAAACCTCCGGTGCCGTCGCCGCCGTATTCGCCGTCGATCCCGCACCGTCGGCGGCCTTCGTCATCGTTTTGTTCACCTGGCTGTTCTTCTGGGAAATCGGCGGTCAAAACATACCGGCCGACTGGGCCGACATCGAGGAAGACCGCCGGCTGAAGGCCCAGACCGTTCCGGTCCGCTGCGGTCCGAAGGGTGCCGCGCTGATGGCGGTCGGCGCCATCGGCATAGCGTTGCTCGTTCAACCGATGCTGATCTGTTTTTCGAACATCGGGGTCCACCCCTTGATGATCGCCGTTGCCTTTCTTCTCGGCGCCGGTTTGCTTTTGCCGCCGGCTCTGCAGCTCAATCGAACGCGGCGGCGCACGCATGCCATGACGCTTTTCAATCGGGCCAGTTATTACCCGCTGCTGATGCTTGTCGTCCTGATCGCTGACTTTCTGACGTGAACCCTCATTCGGAGGCCCTCGCCCATGCAGGAATTCGATCTTCAAACGCTCGCGGAAAACAACGGCCAAGACGGCAAAAAGATCTTCATCGCCCACGAGGGTAAAATATACGACGTCAGCGCAAGCAAATTGTGGAAGGGTGGACTCCACATGCGCCGTCATCATGCCGGAACGGACTTGACCGCCGACATTCAAGCCGCGCCGCACGGTGCGGAGGTCCTCGAACGCTACGCTCAGGTGGGGGTCGTCAAGAAGGCGGAAGCGGCGGCCGAGCGCAAGATCCCGCGGCCCGTGGCCTGGCTGCTGGAAACCAACCCGTTTTTCCGCCGCCATCCCCACCCGATGACCGTTCACTTCCCGATCGTCTTCTTTCTCGCCAACCCTTTTTTCAACGTCCTCTACGTTATAACCGGAAACGCGTCATTTGAGACTACGGCCTTGCACTGCCTTGCGGGCGGCATCCTGTTCGGGGTCATCGCCATCGTTACCGGTCTGTTCACGTGGTGGTACAATTACATGGCCAGGATGATGAAACCGATTGCAGTCAAGATTCCCCTGTCCCTGGCTCTGCTCGTGGTCGCCGCCACTCTTTTCTTCTGGCGTCTCAACGATCCCGACATTATGGCCGGCATAGATGGCGGCAGTTGGCTCTACCTGGTTCTCTCTCTCGCCCTCTTCCCGATCGTCTCCATCGTCGGTTGGTTCGGGGCGACGATGACATTTCCGATCGAAAAAAAGTAAAGCGGGGATCTCCCGATCGACGGTCCCGGCTTTCGCACCGCAGCCGGACGGCGATAGAGGATGGCATCTGCGCCATGAGACCGAACCCGACCTCCTTATCCGGGAGTGTCATGTTTGGTTAGACAAGTTGTAAAAAATACTGACAGACCCTGACCCCGAGCGCACTCTGTTTTCGCGTGTAAAAAAAAGAAATATGGATGAAAAATGGATAAATACCTGAAAAGTGCGCCACCCTTTCTCCTCGGCACATAGTTTGCTTAGCAGCCTTACGGGAGTCGCTGCGGAATCAATCTTATGACCCGAATTCACCATCCCTGCGGCTCCGTCCAGTTGAAACCGGCGGCTTTAGAGAAAAGAACTGGTCGAGGTTTAGATATTACTCAAACAGGCAGTCATTGAAATAGGTGAAGGGACGATATTATGAAAACAGTGCAAGTAAAAGATATGATGGTTGCGCTCAAGGACTATGCGACGGTATCCGAAGACGCCACCCTGCATGATGCGGTGCTGGCCCTGGAAGAGGCTCAAAAGAATTATGAACGCAAGCATAGCCCTTATCTTCACCGGGGCGTCCTCGTGTACGACAGCCATAACAAAATCGTCGGCAAGATCGGCCAACTGGATATACTGATGGCCCTTGAACCCAGTTATCGGATCTTGGACCTTCAAAAATTGTCGCGATTTGGTTACAGCCTTGATTATCTGCAGTCATTTGCCAAGTCGGGTCTCTGGGATAAACCGCTCAGGGATATCTGTAGAAAGGCCGCCACGTTGACGGTTAAAGATTTCATGTGCACCCCCGATCAAGGCGAGTACATCAAGGAGGACGCCAACCTCGATGAGGCCATTCATCAGTTGCTCATCGGAAAACACAACTCTCTGCTGGTTACACGGGATAAGGATATTGTCGGCATTTTGCGTCTGACCGACGTATTTGCCTTTGTCTGCAACAACATCAAGGCGTGTCAGATTTAGCGTATCCACGGCATCTCAACCCTCAGACAGATCTAACGGCGGTTTTCCCCGGTGGAAGGTGAGCGTGTCTAAATTCAAAAACGGATGATCTTTTATCTGAACTGCGAGGTATGATCCATGGCCGAAATTGAATCCAACCGCAATGAGGCAACCGCGAAATCGATTCTCATCAAGTCATCATTGGCTCTGCTCCTGGGCATTGTGATCATAATGCTGCCCAGGCCGGAAAACCTTTCCCCGGAAGCACACCGGTTCTTGGCGCTTTTGGCGACCGTGGTCTTTCTCTGGGTGAGCGAGGCCGTTCCCATCGGCGTGACCGCTCTTTTGGCGGGCGCCGGTTTGATCCTTCTGAAGATCCAGCCCGCCCAGAGCGCCTGGGCGCCCTATGCCAGCCCGGCGGTCATGTTCGTGCTGATGATCATCATGTTCGGCGTGGTGCTCACCGAAGTCGGCCTGGCCACCCGGCTCATGTATTACCTGCTCAAATTCGCCGGAACCAAAGTCAAGCGGCTGAGCTTTATCCTGGCCTTGGGATGCACCCTTACCTCAACCGTCTTTCACGATGCAACCATTACGGTCATCATGGTCTTTGCCTTTGTGCCGGTATTCATGAGCATGGGGATGAAACCGGGCATGGGTCACAAGCTGCCGACATTTTTCCTTATGCTCATCCCCCTGTCGGCGTCGGCCGGAGGGTTCGGCACCCTGCTGGGCGGCGGTCGCAACCCCCTGGCCCTTGAGATCCTGCAGAAATTCAGTGGCGGGCAAATAAAAATAGGCTTTCTGGAATACATCATCATCATGTTTCCGATCAGCATTCTGACCGCCGTGGCCACCTGGGCGATTTTGTGGGTCCTGTTCCGTCCCGAGGAAAAAGAACTGGTGGGTATCGAGCTGGAGGACCCGGGCCCCATGAGCGGCAAAGAGTGGGGGGTGCTCGTGGTCTTCGTGATCACGTTTATTCTCTGGTTTTCGGGCGATCTGACCGGCTGGCATTACAGCGTACCGGCGGCCTTTGCCATCCTGGGTTTCTGTGCGCCCGGCTGGATCAGCTTCAGAACCATCTGCGACAAATTCCCCTGGGAGTCCTGGATTGTCTTCGGTGCGGGCGTGTCCCTGGGCGTATCCATGCTGGACAGCGGCGCCGGGCGTTTTCTGGCTGAAA
>JBFYWB010000067.1:0-14700 GCA_041299015.1 Deltaproteobacteria bacterium | reverse complement strand
TGAATCTCGATCGGGTAACCCTCGCGGGGCGTGCCGACGGGGTGATTGGTATCCATCCAGGTGAAATGTGCCGGGCTGAAAATCAGGCCGGAAGCCGGATCCATCCGAATTCCGTTGGGGGTGCCGCGCATCAGCGAATTTGCCATTTCAACCAGCGTCGTGCGGATGGTTCGGTTACCCCAGGCGCTATCCATAAATTCCTGGTTGCCTTCGGCAGCCACCAGGTCGGCGCAGGCGGTGAAGAACCACAAGGGGGCATCGGAGGTGTCGCGGTTGCCGGCGTCCTGTCCGCGGATCATGTTCGGAATGGTGCCGTCTTTCTCTAATTGTCCGAACTGTTTCAACACGGCTCGGGCGGTTTGCCATTGACCGGCGGCTACCAAACCGCGGGCGGCAATCAAAGAATCGCGACCCCAGTCGAGAAACCAGGGATAGCCCGCGATGACCGATTTAAGACCGCCGCGTCGAACGACATATTGGTCGAGAGTGTTTTTTAGCGCGTCGATGAGGTTCAACTCGGCACCGGTGCGCAGTGGCGATGCCATATGGGTCGGCACACCGGTTGCGGTGGCCGCTGCCCCGTCGATACCGTCGTCGATTGTCCCGGCGGTCAAAGATTCCGCCCGGTCGCCCTCGAGAAGCAGAGAAAAATAGCCCGGGCTGAAGAGATCCGAATTCGGGTCGAGGCCCCGTTCGGCTTCCAGAGAACGGTGGACCATGTACTGCCATTCGGGTTCTGAAACGAATTTTCCACTTGAGACGATCATTTTCAGCGTGACGGCCGGATCAGGCGTGAAAATGAATCCGTTCGGCAGGCTTCGGACCGCAGTCGGCCAAAGCCGCTCCGGTCCCAGATAGGCCTTGGTGGTTTCGTGAAAGCTGCGGAATTCGATGTCCGGTCGAAGAATCAACCGGACAGGGTTGCGGTCGTCCAATCGTCGGCGGGCCTTACCGGCCGGATGGCGGTAAAATGTGATCCGAACGACGTTTTTGAGCGAAAGCATTTCGACTTTGATGTTCAGAACAATCGATTCTCCCTGACCGGTCGGAATCTGAAACCGCCATTTACCCGTTTGATCGCCGTCATAACGAAAGGCCGTCAGACAATCATTTCCAATTGACTGCGAGAAACCCTGATAGACCACCCATGCCCGGCAGCGGGAAAACAGAATGCAGCGGTCTTCGGGGATCTCAGGGTTCAGATTGGCGGCCAGCAGGGCATCATAGCGGCTTTGAAGCTCGCCCCAGGTCACCCTTGCGCGCAGCATGCCGCCGCGACCGTTGGTGGCCAGAAAGAGATACGCATGGTGCAGCAATTGCGGGCGACCGAATATTTGCTTTATCCTCACGCTCTGCGGTCTCGATAAACTGAGAAGCGGCGCTTGGATGTGTCGGCTGCCATCGTGATCGAAGATGCTGATGTTGAGGGTGAGCAAACAGTGCTTGGCTTGAGTCGCCAATGGCATAAACAGCGCAAAATACGACTGGTCGTCAGCGGGCAGTCCGTCTTCGCACCTCAGACAGGTGTCTTTATCCGTGATACGGGCACGGAAAGGTGCGTCGATGCGAACCAGAAGGAAGTGATCCGGCGGCAGCATGACCTGCCGGCGCTGATCCTGGGGCCATTGCCAAGTGACCGTCCGCGGAGCGTCGCCGTCCGGGTTGAGACGACGACAGAAGCCCTTTGGATCCCGGCGCAGCTCGCCGGCTGCCTGGTCAGTGTCGAATGAATCGATGTCCCTGGTTTCAGTGTAGACGGTGAACACTTCGAGAGCCTTTGCACGATATTGCTGCTGCAAAGACCGCTCCGGAGGCCGCAGAAAACCGGCGGCTGCGTTTTCTATCAGGTCCAGGTCTTCCGGGTTCGGCGAGAGACACAGTACCTGGCAGGGTTCGAGTCGAATGGCCATCCGGCCTTCAGCGGCATCTGGGGCAACCGGTAGGCCGGTCAAGAGATCGACGAACTGCTGGGTGACGCCACCGGTTGCCGAATCGTTCCAGGCGGCGGTCGTCGATTGCCGGTCATCGAGATTGACCGCAACTATGAGCTTTTTACCGGAAGCCGGATGGTCGCGCAACAGGACCAGTTGATGGCCTTCGCCTTGCTGGATGAGGGTCAGATCGCACCCCTCGCCGAAAACCGGATGGGTTCTGAGCAGCGCATTGAGGCGGCGAATATCGGCCACCTGGTTGATTCCGGCGCCCCAGTTCAGCGAGGCCGCGTTGTGGACATCGATTTTTTCGGTCGCAAACCATTCCACTCCGTTGGCGAAGCCGAATCCGCCCTGCTGTGAAGACAGGGCGCACAAGGCCGTGCGCATCCGGGCATAGGCCGTCGAGCGGGCGGCCAGGCGCAAGTTGTCGTGGGTTTCGGCAAAGTGCACCATGACCCCGTCCTGACGGGAAATCTCGAAGACCGATGGCAGGTAGTATTCGATTTGGCCGCGGTCGTAGTTCTGGAACAATTCGGAATACGCCCAGTTGAAATTTGCCCGGTTGAGCAGGTCGCGGGTCACGGAAATCTTGCCGCCCAGTCCTTCCAATAAAAAAATCGTTTCAGGATACTGCTGTCTGACCCGCGCAATGATATAGAGCCAGGCCGCCACAGGAATCATGTAACCGGCATCACAGCGGAAGCCGTCCACCCCGCGCCGACACCATTTCAGGAGGACCTCGGCCATGTACTGCCAGAGGTCGTGATGGGCATAGTCGAGCTTGGTTAAATCCTCCCACCGAACTCCCCAGGCGCCCGGCACTTCGATCTGTCCGGCCGTGTCCCGCGACAGCCATTGAGGATGGGATTCATGCAGCCCCGCCGCCCAACCGGTATGGTTGATGGCGATGTCGATGATGATCTTGGCGCTGCGCGCGTGAACGGCATCCACCAGTTCGATAAATTGCTCCAGCGGTGTCGCCCGCGGGTCGAATTCGGCCAAGGCCGGGTCGACGTCGGTGAAGCTCAACGCAGCATATGGGCTTCCGAATCGCCCCATGCGACCATAGGTGGTGGGTGTGGGGTGAATGGGTAGCAATTGCAGGATCCGGCAGCCGAGGGTCCCGATGATGAAATCCAGCTCTTTGATCAGGTCACGAAAGGTTCCGGAGGGCGGGATAACGGCAAACCCGGTCTGGTCGAGCGCCGTGATGTCCGCCGTATCGACCGGAGGCGTGAAGGTGCCTGATTTGTTGGAACCGAATTGTCTGACGAAAGCATTATAGATGATGTTCGCGCAACAAGTGTCCGCGGGCTCCACGTTGACCGCAAGGTTGGCACCGGGTGGCCACGCCGGCTGAGAGGCACCCTTTTCGAGAAAAAAACATTTGGCCTCGAAATGTCCGGTTTCGCAAAGTGGCAGGGTGATGCGAAAGCGACGCTTGTCGATTGGGACCAACGGCCGATCGAACCAGTCCCACCCAAGGGGCGCTTTTTCCGAATGAACATCGCGGACGATTTCTTTGCGGATCACCTTGGCCGATCCGATGTTGGTTCTAAGCCAGGCACTGCCCTGACGCGGCCGGTCCAAGGTCAGGTTAAACGTCAGAGTATCACCGCGAAATTTCAGCATCCGGCATCCGGGTGCCGGTTCCTGGCGCAGCCAATCGCAAACGGTCATAACCAGTTGCTACCTTTTTCCCTCGTCTGAAAAACAATGGAAGGGGGTTTGGGCGAATCGGAGAAAGCGCCGCAGCGGTTAAAAATAAAGGTTGTTTTCGATGACCGCACCCTTTTCAACCACGGCTTGGGAGTTGCGGCTGTTGTTGATCAGGACCCGACCCGCGATCGTGACATCGCGCTCAAAACGCACGTCACCTTCGATCTTCAAGGTTTCACAGTTGACCAGCGACGGCATGCCGGACGCGAAACGGGCGTCGAAAAGATCGATCTTGGCGTAGTATTTGGGGTCGAGGTCGATCTCAAGTATATCGGGGAGCCCTTTTATTTTTCGTTCGGGATTGACCGCCAGATTGGAGTTTGAATCGAGGATAAAGCAATCCGATCTCACCGCTAAAAGATCGCTGCACATTTTGACCGGAAAAAACCGTGCGCGGGGAACCCTGACGGCCGCGGCATCATCGAAAAGCGAGATGGCCGCGCCCATTGCGGTTTCCACCTGGAAAACCTCCGGGCTGGTTATATCCCGTGGATCGAGATGTTTGGGGTTGAGGATCATCGGCAGAAAGATCGCCTTTTCTCTTTTGATCAGCTCCTTAAGGAACTCGAGATTAACCCAGATGTTGTTGGTGTTGAAGAAGCGGTAGCGCTCGATAGCCATACACGCTTCTCTTTCCTCCTGCGGGCACTGGACGATTTCCCTCAAAATGAGCCGGCCGTTGTTTAATCGCGCCAGATGGCCGCCCTTGACGTCGGCGGGCGTCTTTTCAGCGACTTCCATCATGAAAGGGAAATTTTTTTCGGCAAAATACCCTAGCAGGCCGGCATCCATGTTGGCGCCGAGGTTGTCGGAATTGGAAATAAAGGCATACGTCACACCGGCATCCAGCAGGTGTTGCAGCATGCCGGAGGTGTATAGTGCTGTATACACATCTCCGTGTCCGGGAGGATTCCACTCGAGTTCAGGATTCTTCGGCCAGTAAGCCGGGCCCAGGTCGTTCTTCAGGATCTTGGGAAACTTGTGCTGCAGGAACGTCAGCGGCGCATGGTTGGGATCGATTCTTGCGAGGGCGGCCAGGGTGTCGTGATGAGTGTTGAAGCTGTTCATCAACGCCAGCTTGACACCAATGCTGCGCGCCTGGTGCACGATGATCTCGAGAAATGATTTGCCGTCTTTGACGGTCAGCAGGCTCTTGGCTCCGTTCAAGCCCATGCTGGTGCCAAGGCCACCGTTCAACGTGATCCGCACGGCGTTTTTAAACGCCTTTTCGCCCGCAGATCTGCAGTGCTTCAGATTTTCGGCGAATTCGATCTCTTCCGGCGCCACGGCCGAGATGTCCCGGTCGTGAATCAGGCCGGTTTCACCAATGACAAGCTTGCGGTAGTAATAACTGAAGGTATCGATGACCACCGCCGGCAATCCGGCCATCTTCAACTTTGTCTTAAAGGACGGCAGCTCGGCGCAATCCTGGTCAGAAGTCATTTTGTTTTTCCTCAATGTGGGCCGACATGATGCCATATGAGGTGGTTCAAAGAACCGGTTCAATCCAGCCCATGGGGTCGCTGGCGCGACCGTATTGAATGTCGGTAAGTGCGGCGTAGAATTTTCGGGCCAACGGGCCGACCCCGCCGTCACCCACGGCGTAGACCCGATTGCCGTATTTGATTTCGCCCACTGGAGAAATGACGGCTGCCGTTCCGGAGCCGAAGATTTCGCTCAGTTTTCCGGCTCCGTGGGCTTCGATCAGTTCGTCGATGCCGATCAGTCGTTCGCTTATCTTCATGTTCCAATGTTCGGACAGCTTGATGACGCTGTCACGGGTGACGCCGGGCAGAATGCTGCCGTTGAGCGCCGGCGTGATGATCTCCGCGTCGATCACGAAAAAGATATTCATGGAGCCGACCTCTTCAAGGTACTTCTGTTCCACCCCGTCAAGCCACAAAACCTGGGTGTACCCTTCCAGGTGGGCCTTGTTTCCGGCCAGGAGGCTGGCGGCGTAGTTGCCGGGGGTCTTGGCCTCACCGACACCGCCGCGCACGGCGCGGACAAACTCCCTGGTGACCCAGATTTTTATCGGGTTGAAACCTTCCGGATAGTAAGCTCCGACCGGAGAGAGGATAACGAAAAGACGATAGGTTTTCGATGCCCGGACGCCTAAAAACGGATCGGTGGCAATGATGGTCGGCCGGATGTAGAGCGATGTTTCCGGCGCCCTCGGCACCCATTCTCTTTCGATGCCGATCAATTGCTTGAGCGCTTCCAGAAGCTTGTCCTCGTCGACTTCGGGAATGCACAGGCGCCTGGCAGACCGGTTCAGGCGTTTGATGTTTTCGCGGGGGCGAAACAGTTGAACACCGCCGCTTTCCGTTCGGTAGGCTTTCAACCCTTCAAATACCCCCTGTCCGTAATGCAGGACCATCGTGGCCGGATCCATGACGATCGGTCCATAAGGTTCGATGCGCGGGGTATGCCACCCCTTTTCGGGCGCATAATCCATGTTAAACATGTGATCCGTGAAATGGGTACCGAACCCCAAGTGATGGTCGTCCGGTTTGTTTTTTAATGAGTCGGCTTTCTTGATGGTTAACGACATCTTTTTTCTCCTTGGCGGTCAATTGTTTCAATACCCGAATTCAGTACATGGAGCGATATAGTAGATTGAGGGGTTAAATCAAGACTTAATTTTCGGTCGCCTCGACGTCAAAACGACAACGGCGCAAGGTTTCTGCGGGTTGACATGGCCATGCGGCTCGGATAGTGTAGGCCCCGATCCTTACATCCACGGATTGCCGCAACCCACTAGAAATATTGACGACAGCGAAAGGACAGGCATGCCAGATTCAAAAAACAGAGCCGCCATCGAACCGATGCAACTCGGCTTGGATAATCGGTTCAAATTCAGGTGCCACAAAGGCATCGACTGTTTCACCAAATGCTGCCGGGGGATCAACATCGTCTTGACTCCCTTTGACATCATCCAACTCAAAAACAGGCTGCAATTGTCATCGGAGGAATTTTTAGCGCTTTACACCGACCTTCAACTGCTGGAAAAAACCGATCTGCCGGTGGTGACCCTGA
Organism: Deltaproteobacteria bacterium; assembly: GCA_041299015.1. Taxonomy (GTDB): domain Bacteria; phylum Desulfobacterota; class Desulfobacteria; order Desulfobacterales; family SG8-13; genus JARFQH01. Next base: position 8,008 of record JBFYWB010000067.1, on the reverse strand, counting down.
AACTCTTGGATGACGAACAGCGCTCCTGCCCTTTTGTCAGGGACGACGGCTGTATCATATACGAAGACAGACCCACCACCTGCCGGTATTATCCGTTGGGCGTCGCCTCGCTGAGCTACAAGGAAGGTGCGGATGAATCCGGATTTTATTTTTTTGTCAACGAGCCGCATTGTCACGGTTTCGAAGAAGATCGGGTATGGCGTGTGCGTGAATGGCGGGAGGATCAAGGCGTCGACACGCGTGACGCCGTCAACGCCGAATGGACTGATCTCGTGGTCCGGAAGCGCTCGTTTCCGCCGAACATGAAGCTGACCGAAAAGACCAAGAAGATGTTTTTTCTAGTCAGCTACAACATCGACAAGTTCAAAACATTCGTCTTCCAGAGTTCGTTTTTATCCCTCTACGATGTGGACGACGACACGCTGACGACGATCAAAAAGGATGAAATCGCTTTGCTTAAATTCGGAATGAAGTGGTTGAAGTGGCTGCTTTTCAAGGAAGGTGATATCAAAATCAATGCCGCAGCAGCGGAGAAAAGACGGCCCGGTTAAGGGCGCACTCAAAAAATAACGCCACCTTATGTACGCCGACGCATCCCGTCCGGCTGACGGTGCCAAAATTCGGAATATCAACATATTCCAACGTGTTCACACCGTGCCGGTCGGCCGGCGCAACTTAGTACGCCTTATAGTACAAATTCTCCCAGATCGAGGGATTCTCCAGCCTTTCGGAAATTTTGACCGCGAAGAATTCTTCCACCGGTTTGAAAATTTCGGGGGATGCGGTCTGAACGGTGCGGGCGGCCCTGAGGACGACTTCGATACCGCTGCGGGTCATCTTGCCCAGCGGTTGACGGCAACCACCGGAGGGCATTCCCAGGATGGTCATCAGGGCTTTGACGGCCAAGGGATTGCGGGCCCGGCAGACCACTTCGCCGTAAGGCGTTTTTTCCATGGTTTTGACGGTCACCAACCCAAACAGCGGTTCGAGGGCGGAAAGCAAACTCCGCGCTTCGTCTTGCCGGCCCTCTCGCAGCAGGTCGACCATGCGGACAACGGCACCCGGTGCGACGTTGGACGCCACCGAGATCACGCCGCCGGCCATGATCTTTGGGTCCGTCATCATGGCGAAGGTCATGCCGTCATCGCCGGAGAGAATCGTGAAATCCGGACCGCAGCAGGCCCGGGTGTGTTGCATGTTTTCCAGATTGCCGGTAGCTTCTTTGACGCTGCGAACATTTGGAAAAAGTTGGCTCAAGATGGCAAGGTCTTCCGGCAGAAGCTGAGCGCCTGTTCTTCCCGGAATGACATAGGGGATCACCTGAACCTCCGGAAAGGCTTTTGCCACCGGGGCGACGTATTCCCGGCGAATCTCCAACGAGCTGGGCCCGTTGTAATAAGGGTCGACCAAAAGGACCGCTTCGGCACCGGCCTTGACGGCATGTTCGGTGGCGGTCAGCGATTCGCGGGTATTGTTGCTGCCGGTTCCGGCGATGCAACGGCACTTTCCGCCGGTGTTCCTGGCCACTGTCTCAATGACGCGATTGTGTTCATCCCAGGTCAGCACCGGGCTTTCGCCTGTCGTCCCGGCGGCCAGAACGCCGCTGATGCCGTTTTTAATCTGAAACGCAACCAGTTTCTCGAGGCCGTCGTAATCGACGCCCTCACCGTCAAACGGTGTGATAATGGCGGTATAAGATCCCTCAAGCATGGCGACCCCCTTTTTGTACGGTGTGGCAGGCGAACCGTTGCCGACGACTCATTTGGTCAAGTTGTGACGGTATTGAAAAGGTCTCGGGATGTCAAGAAAAAATCTGCCGGACGCAAACAGTTCGCTGCCGCTCGCCATTGCGGTTGTTCCGACCTGCCTTGACATTCCGCGGCAGGCATATTAGGAAAAACCGGAACGGGTGATTTTTTCGGCTTATCCTGTCGGACACCCCCATTTTCAAAAAGGAGATCGTAACCATATGGCACAGACAAATGACGTGCATGAGTATATAGCCAAGCAGCGGGCGGCGATTGCAGGGAATCCCGATTGTGGCGTATCGCATTACAATCTGGGGGTTGCCTTGGCGGGCCAGAAGAAATATGACGAGGCCGAAAAGGAGTTCTGGAAGGCCATCGACTGCAGTCCCGGTCTGGCCGAGGCGTATGTTCAGATCGGCGGCATTCACCTGCAGCGCGGTGATTTGGACGGATGCCTGCAATACAACAAGATGGCGGTCAAGGCCCGGCCCGGTTTTTCGGAGGGACACGGGAACATCGGTTTTGTCGAACTCCAGAAAGGAAACGTCGACGAAGCCATCCAAGCGCTGGAAAGGGCGACCTATTTCAATTTCCGGTTCGTCCAGGCCCTCACGACGTTGGCCAACGCCTACCTTATGAAAGGCCGCGTCGATGACAGCATCGCAACCAACCACAAGGTTCTCAAGCTGCAGCCGGAATTTGCGCCGGCGCACAACAATCTTGCCATTGCTTACCTTGAAAAGGGCGAATACAGTTTGGCCGTGACCCATGGCGACAAAGCCGTCGAGCTGGGTTATGCGGTTGCTCCTGAAATTCTCAGCGAGATTGAGCGTCATCGCTAAATTACGTCACAAACAAAGCGGCTTCCGGAGGCAACCGGAAACGCCTTCACGCAACGACCCTGGCAATCCGAGGGTTGCCTACTTCCTGTCTTCGGACGACTGTCCCGTGACAGCGGATTCGCCCTGCTGGCGCACGGCCCTGCCCCTGAGCCCCGCTGACGTTGGCGGATCCGTCGAACCCGCCGGCGCAGACACTGTGACCTACGGCGATTATTTTACGGGCGTGCGACGATTTTTGGAAGGCCAGCGCTTTGCGGCCCTGACCGACACATTAAAAGATTGTTTGGGGCGATCCGTAACGGCTGCGGACGTGGGCACCATTCGAATTTATCTGGAAAAACACGGCCAATTCTATCACCCGGCCCGGGTGACCGTCATGGTGGGAAACCTGCGGATGGCCTTCGTGGTGAACGTTGCCGTGACGAAAATCGGCCAACAATTTCTAAGGGCGGATTTCGGCAACATCCGGCTGCTCAACGACCGTTTTCCCTACCGTTTTTTACCACACGTCTACTGGATGGGAGCAGCGGCGCTGCCGGGCCGTTTCCGCCGACTGGAGATGTTTCTGGGAGAATGGCTGGAGGGATACCACGAATTCCATCTCTCCGGCGAACCGCCCGAAATGAATTCTCATCTGGTCGTATGGGACCCGGCAAGAGGTGCCCTGCCGCTCTCGCAACAGCAGCGATCGGACGTATACCGCCGGGTCGCCCTCATCATGACGGCTTACTACGACCTGGAGACATACGAGCAGATTTTTTCGTGGCACAACGCCGCCGGTGATTTCATTGTGAAAACCGATGGCAAGCGGCTCGATCTGCGCCTGATAACCGTCCGAAAGTACGCCGCTCTGGTCGTGAATATCCCCAGAAATGCAGACACCATCCTGCACGCCTTGCTGCTCTTTTGGCTCAATTTGTCGATTTGCATCCGGCTCGATCGGCTCGACGGTGTCGGGGCGTTCGGTTGGGCCCATAACGAAATGGTAGCGGCTGCTCTTAAGGGCTTTTTAGACGGTCTGTCATTGCAGGTACGGTTCGAACGGATACCGCAGGGGCTGCCGGAACTGTTTGCGGGTTATTTGAAGGCGCTCTCGACCGAGGACTGCGTCACGCTGTTGGAGGGGATTGTTCGGCGTATGAATGGCCCCGCACAAGAAAAAGCCCTGATCCGAAAGCAGTTGAAACGCCATGGCGAGGAAATGACCCGGGCCATCGACCGGCTGTCGCAGGAACGGGCAGCGCCCACAACATAATGCGGTAAAGATGAAGGCCTGCCACAAATTGGTGGCAAGATGGACAGGTGTATGCACGTGATTCGGCGAACACCGCGCATCAGAGCTTTTTTATTGACATGGGCAGGCATTCATTTTATAGCTGCCCTTTGCAAACTATGATGATGAACCCACGGAAATAAAACAGGAATGTGAGAGGAGGTGAAATGAGGCGCCCTCCGGGCACGACAGCGTAGCAATAGCGGCATAAAGGATAATTTTTTTAAAAACAATGGAGGTAAAAAGATGGCGAAACATGCAACCCCTATGTTGGACCAGCTAGAGTCTGGGCCATGGCCGAGCTTCGTTTCGGACTTGAAGCAGCAGGCCGAAAAGCGGGCCAAGAACAAGGAAGGCGTCGAATTCCAGATTCCCGTCGATGTCGTCGAGGACCTTTTAGGCGTTCTTGAGCTCTCCTACAAGCACGGCCGGACCCACTGGAAGCACGGCGGGATCGTCGGCGTTTTCGGATACGGCGGCGGTGTTATCGGACGTTACTGCGATCAACCGGAGATGTTTCCTGGGGTCGCCCATTTCCACACCATGCGCGTCTCCCAGCCGGGCGGCAAGTTTTACACAGCCGAATATCTGCGTCAAATTTGTGACCTGTGGGATTTACGCGGCAGCGGGATCACCAACATGCACGGTTCGACCGGGGACATCATCTTCCTGGGGACCACCACTCCCCAATTGGAAGAGGTTTTTTACGAATTGACCCACAGGCTCAATCAGGATCTGGGCGGTTCCGGCTCCAACCTGCGGACCCCTGCCGACTGTATCGGGCAGGCTCGCTGCGAGTATGCCTGCTACGACACCCAGGCGCTGTGCTTTACGCTGACCAACGATTATCAGGACGAACTCCACCGGCCGGCCTTTCCCTACAAGTTCAAGTTCAAATTCGACGGCTGCCCCAACTGCTGCGTGGCCTCCATCGCCCGGGCCGACCTGTCTTTCATCGGCACCTGGAAGGACGACATAAAAATCGACCAGGAAGCTGTTCAGGCTTACATCGGCGGTGAAATCCCCCCCAACGCCGGAGACCACGACGGCCGCGACTGGGGTGCTTTCAGTATTCAGAAAGAAGTCATCAGGCTGTGCCCCACCGAGTGTATGTGGATGGAAGGCAACAAACTGATGATCGACAACAAGGAGTGCAACCGCTGCATGCACTGCATCAACGTCATGCCGAAAGCTCTGCACATTGGCGATGAACGCGGCGCCAGCATTCTGGCCGGTGCCAAGGCACCGATTTTGGACGGCGCCCAGATGGGCTCCCTGCTCGTCCCCTTCATCAAGGTGGAAGAGCCCTATGACGAAATCAAGGAAGTCATCGAGGGCATCTGGGACTGGTGGATGGAGGAAGGCAAGAACCGCGAGCGCCTGGGCGAACTCATGAAGCGCCAGGGCTTCCAGAGGCTGCTCGAGGCGGCCGGCATTCAGCCGGATGCGCGCCACGTCAAAGAGCCGCGCTCCAACCCCTACATCTTCTGGAAAGAAGAAGAGGTTGAGGGTGGCTGGGAACGCGACGTCATCGAATTCAGAAAAGACCACAAGAGATAGGGAGGGGCAATCACCATGGCATTTATATCTTCCGGATACAATCCCCAAAAACCGATGGAAGACCGGATTACCGACATCGGTCCGCGCAAATACGATGAATTTTACCCTCCGGTCATCGCCAAAAACAAAGGACAGTGGCAGTACCACGAAGTGCTCAAACCCGGCGTTCTGGTGCACGTGGCCAAATCCGGCGACAAGGTCTTCACCGTCCGTTGCGGCGGGGCCCGTCTGATGACCACCGCCCACATCCGCGAAATCTGCGACATTGCCGAGAAGCACTGCGGCGGCTATGTGCGCTGGACCACCCGCAACAACATCGAGTTCATGGTGGACGAGGAATCCAAGGTCGACCCGCTGGTCAAGGATCTGGAAAGCCGCAAGTTTGACGGCGGCAGCTTCAAGTTCCCGGTAGGGGGCACCGGCACCTCGATCACCAACATTGTTCACACCCAGGGATGGATCCACTGCCACACCCCGGCCACCGACGCTTCGGGTCCGGTCAAGGCCGTAATGGACGAGATGTTCGACTACTTCAAAGCTCACAGCCTGCCGGCCAAGCTGCGCATTTCTCTGGCCTGCTGCCTGAACATGTGCGGCGCGGTTCACTGCTCGGACATCGCCATTCTGGGCTACCACCGCAAACCGCCGATGCTCGATCACGAGTATCTCGACAAGATGTGCGAAATTCCGTTGGCCATTGCGGCCTGCCCCACGGCGGCCATCAAACCGGCGAAGGTGGAAGTGGGCGGCCAAAAGCTCAACAGTGTCGCCGTAAACAATGAGCGCTGCATGTTCTGCGGCAACTGCTATACCATGTGTCCCGCCATGCCGCTGGCCGACAAGGAAGGCGACGGCATCGTCATTATGGCGGGCGGCAAGGTGTCCAACCGGATCAGCGCGCCGAAGTTCTCCAAGGTCGTCGTGGCCTTCCTGCCAAACAACGCGCCGCGCTGGCCCGAAACCACGGATGTGATCAAAAAGATCGTTGAAGCCTACAGTGCCGGCGCCAGGAAATACGAACGCCTCGGCGAGTGGGCCGAGCGGATCGGCTGGGAGCGGTTCTTCGAGAAATGCGAACTCGAGTTCACGCATCACCTGATCGACGATTTCCGCGATCCGGCTTACTACACTTGGCGTCAAACCAGCCAGTTCAAGTTCTAACCCTGTATGTCCGCAACCGATGCGGGGGGCACCGCGCTTATCGCTTGTGCCCCCCGTATGATCTGAAAAGGGGCTCGATATGGAATACGAAGAGGCAAAAAAGAAACTCGTCGAAGAGTTGACCAAAAAGCTCAAGACCAAGTCGAAGTTTTATTTCAACGACTTGGCCAAGATTCTCGAATCCAAGCCGAGGGATGCCAAGAAACTGATCAACAAGATGGTGGAAGAAGGTGTCTTGGAGTACTGGTCCAGCGGCAGTACGTCCATGTACGGCATGCCCGGAACCGGCAAACAGGCCGCTGCCGAGCATGAAGAAAAAGAGTAGCCCCGGCCGTTTTTTGACCCCGATACTCACCGCCTTCTGATTTTTGACATTTGCTGATGCTGCAGGCAGGATGGATTGGCACTTCCCAGAATAATGATATCGGCTCTGCGGGGCGGTTCGGGAAAGACCATCCTTTCCGTCGGCATCATCGCCGCCCTGTGCCGACGCGGCAAGACGGTTGCACCCTTTAAAAAAGGTCCGGATTATATCGATGCGGGCTGGCTTGCCTTGGCGGCCGGCCGGCCCTGCTTTAATTTGGACACCTTCATGGTCGCGCCGGAACGCGTGCGGGGCTCCTTTCTCTTGCGTTCAGCCAACCGGGCCATCGCCGTTATCGAAGGTAACCGCGGTCTCTACGACGGGATCGATGTCGATGGGAGCACCAGCACCGCCGAGCTGGCCAAACTGCTCAAAACCCCGGTTTTGATGTGTATCGATGCCACCAAGACCACCCGCACCATGGCGGCCGTTGTCTCGGGATGCAAGGACTTCGACCGGGACGTTCTCCTCAAGGGTGTTATCCTGAACCGGGTGGCCGGTGCCCGGCATGAAACCATCCTGCGCCGAAGCATCGAAGCCCATTGCGGTGTGCCGGTTGTGGGCGCCGTTCCCAAGCTGGGCCGACAGAATTTTCCCGAACGCCACATGGGCCTAGTTCCGTCGCCTGAACATGCGTGGGCCCGGGACGCGATTGCCGCCATCGCCGTGATTGCCGAAAAACATATCGACTTGGCGGCAGTGATTGACATCGCGCGCCGCGCGCCAACCCTGCGATTGTTGCCATCAAAAACGACTTCAGCAGTCATACCCACCGACCTACCGGCGCCCCGGATCGGTATCATCAGGGATTCGGCCTTTCAGTTCTATTATCCTGAAAATATCGAGGCGCTCTCATCCGCCGGCGCAGAAACAATTTTCTTCAGCCCGCTGGAAACAGCCAGCATCCCGGCGGTCGACGCGATATACATCGGCGGGGGGTTTCCGGAAACACACGCCGAAGCACTGGCGCAAAACGACCTTTTCCGCAAAGAATTGAAGCGTCTCGCCGACAGTGGTCTGCCGATTTATGCTGAGTGCGGAGGTTTGATGTATCTGGGAA
>JBFYWB010000066.1:0-32011 GCA_041299015.1 Deltaproteobacteria bacterium | reverse complement strand
CCATCTTTTCCCAGACCGGATCGGTCGGTCCTTCTCCGGTCAGGCCGGCTGGTTTGACAGGTCTTGACATCATGGCCATCCTATAGCCGAACTGTAAAAACCGGTCAATTTCAAACTCGACAAACCGGTGCCCAAGCGCGACTCCCCACGAGGCGCCCAGCGGTGCCCGCCCGGAACCGGACGTCGACCCGACGGGGGCGGCAGACGACAGGGTCGCCGGCGGGCTCCCCTGGCAAAGAGATCATGAATATTGCGCTCCGGATCGAAAATGCCTTTCTGCGCTGTGCAGACGCCGTCTTTCGGCGCTATCGCCAACCCCGTCCCGCCGCCGAACGCCTCGCGGAGTGTCGGATCATCTCCCACCGCGGCGAACATGACAACCGGCGGATCATCGAAAATACGATGCCCGCTTTTCAGGCCGCCGCCGCCGCCGGCATCTGGGGAATCGAGTTCGATGTGCGCTGGACCCGCGACCGCAAACCCGTGGTGATTCACGACCCGGATGCCCGGCGTCTGTTCGGCCGTTGCATCCGCATTCGGCAGACGGACTGGCGGGACCTGCTGCGCGCCTGCCCCCTGATCCCTTGCCTCGAAGAAGTGCTGCAGACCCTTGGCGGGCAAGTGCACCTGATGATTGAACTCAAATGCGAACCGCTTCAGGATGTCGATGCACGGCGGCGAATCCTGCAGGAGCACTTGGCGGGTTTGACGCCCGGCGACGACTTTCACCTGATATCCCTGGCGCCGGAAATCCTGGCGCTGTTTGATTTCGTGCCGGCTGCGGCGCGCCTGCCGATTGCGCAGGCCAATGTCGGCGCCATGAGCCGGCTGGCACTCTCGCAACCCCTCGGCGGTCTCCTGGGCCATTACCTGATGGTGACCGATGCCCGGGTCAAAAGGCATCACGCGCGCGGTCAGCTCTTGGGGACCGGATTCGTCGACTCAGTCAACTGCCTGTTCCGCGAAATAAACCGCAACATCGACTTGATTTTCTCAAACCGCGCCGCAGACCTGCAAGCCGTTGTCGAAGAAGCCCTGAGACGCTCTTTGCCCCAGATCCCGCGCGCGCGGGTTGATTTCTCAGCGCCGAAACGCTAAGGTCGTTGGAAGTCAGCCGTAAGCAAAGCGTGCCGGCAGCGACCGTTCAGGCGGGTGCAACGCGACCAGACGCTGCGCGCGGCCGGGCCGGACGTTGGCATCAACGCTTGACAAAGGAGTAACGGTGATGGAAGCGATCCTGAAACCATTTGGGTTGTTGGAAGAGCAAGCCGGGGCCGGCACCGGCACCTGGCTGCGCTGCAGCGGGCCGCCGCTCAGGGCCGTGTCGCCCATCAACGGGCAACGGATCGGGACCATCCGTTCGGCCGGAAGAGACGACTGCGCTGCGGTCGTCGCCCAGGCCGTGGAGGCCTTTAAAATCTGGCGCAGCGTTCCGGCCCCCCGGCGGGGCGAGGTCGTCCGTCAGATCGGCGAGGCCCTGCGCCGCCGCAAGCAAGAGCTGGGGGCCCTGGTCAGCCTGGAAACCGGCAAAATCCGGGCCGAGGGCGAGGGCGAGGTGCAGGAGATGATCGACATCGCGGATTTTGCGCTCGGCCAGTCGCGGATGCTCTACGGCCTTAGCATGCACAGTGAACGGCCCGACCACCGCATGTACGAACAGTGGCACCCCCTCGGGCCGATCGGGGTGATCACGGCCTTCAATTTTCCGGTGGCCGTCTGGTCATGGAATGCCCTCATCGCTCTGGTGGCCGGCGACACCGTCGTCTGGAAACCATCCTCAAAGGCAGCCCTCTCGGCCGTAGCGGTCATGAAAATCGTTTGGCCCGTGCTGCGGCGCAACGATCTGCCCGAAGGGATCCTGGGCCTGCTCATCGGCAGCCGTGATGCGGTCGGGGAGCCCTTGATCAACGATCCGCGCCTTCCTCTGATCTCGGCCACCGGCAGTGTCGGCATGGGACGTCATATCGCCCGGGCGGTGGCTGCGCGCCTGGGCCGGAGCCTCTTGGAACTGGGCGGCAACAACGCCATCATCGTCACGCCCAGCGCCGATATCGACCTGGCCGTGCGGGCGATCGTCTTCGGAGCGGTCGGCACCGCCGGGCAGCGGTGCACCACGACGCGGCGCCTGATCGTGCACACCGATATCTATGACCGGCTTGCCGCCGCATTGGTCGACGCCTACCGGCAGATCAAGATCGGCGACCCCCTGCAGAAGGGGGTTCTGATGGGCCCGCTGATCGACACTGCTGCTGCTGCGGCCCTGCAGGCGGCGTTGGCGCAGGTTGAACAGCAAGGCGGCCGGGTCCTTTACGGCGGCGCGGTTCTAAGCGGCGGGCTTTACGATACCGGCACCTATGTGACCCCTTGCATCTGTGAGGCCCGGGCCGAGATGCCGATCGTCCAGGCGGAAACCTTCGCCCCGCTTCTCTACCTGATGCGCTACGACAGGCTCGAGGAGGCGCTTGCCGCTCATAACGCGGTTCCCCAGGGACTCTCTTCGGCCATCTTCACGCGCGACATCCGGGAGTCGGAGTATTTTTTAAGCACCCACGGCAGCGACTGCGGCATTGCCAATGTCAACATCGGGACCTCCGGGGCCGAGATCGGAGGCGCTTTCGGCGGGGAAAAAGAAACCGGCGGCGGGCGCGAATCCGGATCGGACGCCTGGAAAACCTACATGCGGCGCCAGACCTGCACCCTGAATTGGTCCAGCGCCCTGCCGCTGGCACAGGGAATCAGCTTTGCCATCGGGTGACACAGGGCATTTCCAGAAAACCGAGCACCGCGAGCCGCATGTCGGCAGGGGACGCAGGCTTTTTCTCCACCGAGCATAAGCAGGTTTCCCCGCTCGACCGGGTCCCATCCCGGTCGCCGCCCGGCGCGCATGAAGGGGGACGGCCGGTATGGTCTCGATGACGGGTGCCGTTACGCCTCGACCGGCTGCTCGACCGGGACGGTGATCACCGGCACCGGTGAGTTGCGAACCACCTTTTCGGTGGTACTGCCCATTCGGTAGAGGCCTTTCTCGCCGCAGGAAGACAGGACCACCGCGTCGACTTTTTCCTTTTCGATCAGTTTAAGGATCTCCTGCGCGGGATCCCCGATGGCCACATGCTTGATGTAAAGGGGACACCCCTCTAAGGATTTGGAGCAGATCTCATCCAAACGGTTCTTGGCGGTTTTTTCTTCCCATTTCAGGATTTTTTCGATGGTTTCCTGCTGCAATTCTCCGTACCAGGACTTGTGGTGGGCGATATCCTGAATGACATAGAGGACGTGGATTTCGGTGTTGTACTTCTCGGTGAGCGACTTAACATAGGGCAGGGCTTTTTCGGAACAGCGCGAGAGATCCGTCGGCCACAGAATTTTTTTCATTTCCATAGGAGAACTCCTTTCCGCTGCGGGTCATGTGATTTTTACATTGCGTCAACATAAACTCCCTTGAAGCCAATGTAAAGAGGACGGTGTCAAGAGACCGGCCTCTTCTCCGATGCCGAGGCGATGTTGCGATGGGAAGGTCGATGTGTTGAAACAGATACGGCGATTTTTAGCGGCGATGCTGCTGTTGAACGTGGTGGCTGCACATGCCGGGGCGCCAACCGAAGGGGCGGCCCCCGAAACGCTCACGTTGCGCATGCAACAAAAAATTGAAGCCGAACGGCACCGTACCCGGTTCACCTGCCGGGGGGAGCTGATCTGCGGTGTGGCGGAGCTGCCGCTTTTTTATGCCCGGCGGGGGTTTCGGCCGGCCTGGGTGACCGCCGACGACCTTGACAGCGCCGATTCCCTGGTCACGGCCGTTCACGCGGCCCGCGACGACGGTCTGCAAGTCGAGGACTACCATCTGGGCAACATCGAGCTTCTGCTCGATTGGCTGGAACAGGAGCGGTTGTCCGGTTCAGCGTCCGATCCGGACCTCGTCGTGGACCTCGATCTCCTCCTGACCGACGCCTTTTTGCTTCTCGGTTCGCATTTGCTGGGCGGCCGGGTGAACCCCGAGACCGCCCAAACCGATTGGGTCGCTTTAGATCCGAAGGCCGATTTGGCCGGGGTTTTGGAATCGGCCCTGGCCACCGGGCAAATCGCGGCGGCCCTGGATCGGCTGCGACCGCCGCACGCCGGATATGCAGACCTGAAGGCGGCCCTGGAAAGGTACCGCGCTATCGCGCAAAACGGCGGATGGCCGCTTTTGCCGGAAAACCTGCTGCGGCGGGAAGGTGCCGCCGGTGATCACCTTGCCTTGCTGTGGCGGCGGTTGTCGATTTCGGGAGACCTCGGTCCGCAGAACAACTGGTCGGAGTTCCGGGATGACGGGATTCTGGAAGAGGGGGTGCGGCGGTTTCAGCGGCGCCTCGGGCTCCCCCAAACCGGTCAAATCGACAAGCAAACCCTGGCGGAGCTGAATGTTCCGGCGGCTGTGCGCGCGCGGCAAATCGAGCTGAACCTGGAAAGATGGCGCTGGATTCCGCATGAACTGGGTTCCCGGCACCTTCTCGTCAATACGGCCGACTACAGGCTGACCGTGGTCGAAAACGGGCAACCCCACTGGGACATGCGCGTCGTGGTCGGCAAGGACTACCGGAGGACGCCGGTTTTCAGTGCCGACCTGAAGTACCTCGAGATCAATCCCTACTGGAACGTTCCGCACATCATAGCGGTCGAGGACATTCTGCCCAAGGTCAAGCAGGATCCCGCCTACCTGATCCGCAGGAAGTTTAAGGTTTTCGAGAACTGGCGCACCGACGCCAGGGAAATCGATCCCCTGACAATCGACTGGTCCCGGGTGACCAGAAAGAATTTTCATTTCAAGCTCAGGATGGAGCCGGGACTCTTAAACGATCTCGGCCGGATAAAGTTCGTCATGCCCAATCGGTTTGCCGTTTTTCTGCACGACACACCCAACCGGAAGCTGTTTGAAAAAAATTATCGCAGTTTCAGCTCGGGGTGCATCCGGCTCGAAAAACCGCTCGAACTGGCGGAATATCTCTTGAAGGATGACTCGAACTGGACCTATCAGCATATCCGTGCGGCCGTCGACAGCGCGGAGAACCGCATTGTGCGGCTCAAAAATGCCGTGCCCGTCCATCTGCTCTATTGGACGGCTTGGGTCGATCAGGAGGCGCTGGTGAGTTTTCGTAAAGACATCTACAACCGAGATCCCGGGTTAGACCTGGCGTTGAAGCAAAGGCCGCCGCGCAGGGAAGCGGATGAGAACGGCCGGCCGTTCAGTGCCGCAATCCCTCAGGCCAAGACCTTCTGAGGTGTCGGGTCATCAAAGATTAAAGGCCGGCAGGCGATCGAATGGTCAGGCGCATGAACGCTTGTGGCGGTGATGCGCAGGATCCGTTTAATTATTAGACTAAAAATAGCGAATTAGTAATATGCTTATAAAAAAGTTTATTAACCTTGACAAAGACAAAAGCGAATATAATCTTTTAAACAAAACGAAGGGTGCTGGCGCCCGGCCGGCGAGGTCGCATGAATCGGGTGCCGCAATACTTGAGACACGGAAAGGAGGAGTAAACAATGATGTACAGGAGAGTGTTCGGTTTACCAGGCTGGGGTGTGCGAAGTCCTTTTACTGAACTCGAGCAACTCAAGCGGCAAATCGGCCGGATGTATAACGAATTCAGCGGCATGCCTTCGCAGAGAGGCCACGCCGGTGTTTTTCCGGCCGTCAATGTGACCGCGAACCGCGATAACTATTTTTTACGCGCCGAATTGCCCGGGGTCGTGGCCGCCGACTTGGACATTCAGGCCACCGGCAACACCATTTCGGTTGCGGGAGAAAGGAAAATCGCCGGGGTTGAGGAAAGCGCCCGTTATCACCGTCGCGAAAGGGAGGCCGGTAAGTTCTCGAGAGTCGTCAGCCTGCCGGACGATATCGACTCGGAGCGGGTCAAGGCAAATATGACCGACGGCGTCCTGACGGTTGTGGTTCCGAAGGCCGAAAAAGGCAAACCGCGCCAGATTGCTGTGAAATAAGATTCACTTGAAAGGGGGAGAACAACCATGGAAGACACTGAAAGCAAAGAGTTGAAGGTGAGAGAGAAGCAGGAACTGGCAACGCCGGCCGAGCACACCAGATCGGGGCTCCTGTTCACGCCCAGCGTCGATATCTATGAAACCGAAAAAGAAATGGTCCTCGTGGCCGACATGCCGGGCGTTAAGGCCAAGGACCTCACCATCGATCTGCGTGACAATACCCTCACTCTGTCCGGTGACATCGAGCCCTTCGAAAACTCAGACGAGGAGGACTTGATGATCGAATACGAGGTCGGCAAGTTTCACCGGCAATTTACCTTGTCAGAGGTCATCGACCAGGCTAAAATTGATGCCAATCTGAGCGACGGCGTGTTGCGGCTGGTCCTGCCCAAGGTCGAAAAAGCCAAACCACGCAGAATCGAAGTCAAGGCCGGATGAGAATCTTTACGGTTGCAAGCGGCCGGAACCCCTGTTTCTGCTCTTTGGGTTCCGGCCGTTTCTTTCAGCCCTGACCGCCGGAACCCGCCGAGTTCCTTCACGACCCGCCTCACAAAAAATAGTTGCTGCCCGCGGGAAAAAGGTGTTAAGGCTTCTTAGATTTAAGCCAAAAACGCCTGCCACGGCATCCGGGAAAAAAGAAAGCAAATCGGTCTTTTTGTCACCGCCCGGGTGGCGGGAGAAAACCGCGTTTTCAGCGGGTTCCTTTGCGGGCGCGCTGCGCGAGTGGGGGCCTGCATTTTGTTCACAGGCATTGTCAGGAAAAGGGAGGTTGCGTATGAAAAAAGTCTTCATCGGGTATGTCAGCAGAACCGGTAACACCGCAAAGATGGCCGAATATATCGCCGAGGGGATCCGAATCTCCGGGCAAACGGCGGACGTGAAAACGATTGCGGAAGTCAAAAGTGAAAAAGACCTGGACGGATACGACGGGTACGTTTTCGGTTGTCCCACCTACCACAGAGACTTGACCGGCGGCATGAAGACCTTTCTCTTCCTGGCGCAGAAACTCAACTTGCTCGGTAAAATGGGTGGCGCGTTCGGCTCCTATACCCACAGCGGTGAATCGGCATCGATGATCTTCGACACCATGCAGCACGTCTACAAGATGGACGTGGTCGATCTGGGGGCCCTCAGCCTCAAGGAGAGCGTGGTGTCGACCGCAGATGGCCGCCGCGCCTGCCAGGATTACGGCCGGGCGATCGGCGAGAAGTTTGCCTGACATAAATCAATTTACGGAGGGCGGCAGGTGAAAGATCAAAACGTCGTTATCTTCACCCCTTACCCCTTTACCGCGGGGCAGAAGATCCACATCGCGGCGGGACCCCGCCGCGGCGACTGGGAAGTGATCGGTGTCACCGAACGCAAAGTCAAGTTACGCTGTCCCATCAGCCGGCGTGAGTTCGACTGGGACCGTTTCTGCTATTTTACCGAGGAACGCTCCGGCGTCGATTGGCCTCGAGAAGACGAGGTCAGCGACAGTTGAAGCGTCGGCGCTCCTACCGGAAATCGGTGCCAGGACCGGCGGCCGTGCGGTTGAAATGAGGAGCGAAACAAGATGCAAGGCGGCCTTTCGGCGCGCGGCGTTCTCTCCGCACCGCCCGCCGGAAGGCCTTTTTATTCCCAGCGGATCAGGGCACTGCCCCAGGTCAGGCCGCCGCCGAACACCGGCAGGCAGATCAGGTCCTGCGGCCGGATGCTGCCGTCGCGCACGGCCTCGTCCAGGGCGATCGCACAGGAGGCCGATGATATGTTGCCGTATTTGTGAACCGTCAGGTAGAATTTTTCAAACGGTATTTGCATCGATTGAGAGATGTATTGAAACATCCTGATATTGGCCTGATGGGGAATGAACCAGGCGATGTCCGCGACGTTGACGCGGCTGGCGTCGGCCGCCTCCGTGATCGAATCCATGAAATAACGGACCGCGGTCCGAAAACTCATGCTGGCTTCGATCATGTTCAGGGTGTGCAGACCGTTGTCGACACTGGCATGGCAAATGGGCGTGGTTTTCGATCCGCCGCCGGGCAGCAGCAGATCTTGGCCGTTGGCGCCGTCCGTGTGAATGTGGGTCGACAGAATCTGCGGTCCCTTATCGCCGAGGGTCAGGAGTGCCGCACCGGCGCCGTCGCCCCAGAGGATGCAGGTCGAGCGGTCTTTCCAGTTCAAGGTGCGGGTCATGATTTCCGAGGCCACCACCAGGACGTGCCGACAGGTTTTGTTCTTCAGATACTGCTCGGCCACGTTCAGGGCGAAGATGAAGCCCGAACAGGCCGCCGTCACATCGAAGGTGACCGCTTGGGGCGCATCGAGTTTGGCCTGCAACCAGTTGGCGGCTGAAGGGCAGCACGTGTCGGGGGTGATGGTGGCCATGATAATAAGATCCAGGTCGGCGGGAGTCACACCGGCCATGGCGAGCGCTCGCACAGCGGCTTCGTATCCGAGATCCGAAGCGGTGACATCCGGCGCCGCCACCCGCCGCTCGCGAACCCCGGTGCGCTTGGTGATCCATTCGTCGGAGGTATCGAGTCCCATGGTGACAAGACCTTCATTGGTCAGGATCTTCGGCGGAACATAAGAGCCGGTTCCGAGTATTCTGATGGTTGCCGTGGTATCCGTTTTCATAACTCCTCTGCGCCGCTTGATGACGCACACGGGCGGCAGACCGGACACCGCCCCAGATGTCGCCCGGATCCTTGCCGCCGATTCGGCCGCAAGAGGCCCAGACGGCGCTACTAGGCATGTGCGATCGAAGACGGCTAAATATACCGGTCGACCAACTCGGCAAGAAACCGCTCGACCCCCTCGGGACCCTCTTTTTCTTGTAATTCGACCACCAGATCCCTTAATTGACGATAGGTCGCCGGATCGGCGCCGAGGTCGTCGAGGGACCGGTAGGTTCCGCCGCGGCGGCCGGCCCGGTAGATGAGGCGATCGGTGTCTTCGAGTTCCTGGTAGCGTCGAATCACGGCGAGCATCGCCGGCTTGTCCTCGGGGAGTTTCCCGCTGACCTCCTCCAACAGGTTCATGATGTGGTCACTGGCCACCGTACTGGTTATGCCGTCCAGGTGTTCGATAAAAAGTTTGATTTCCGCAGCCACCCCGTCGTCGGTCTGCATGGTGAACGAGCCGTCGACAAGTTTGCCGTGCAGCGGAACCCGCCGCGGCACCCTCAGACTCCGCAGGCGGATGAAATGCGGGTTGATGCGGTTGAGCACATCGGCCGTGGCGACGGCGTGCTCGCGCCACATTTCCCGGCCCCCGAGTCCGGGCATGACATATTCCGACAACTCCATGCCCGCCTCCAGCAGCTTGCGCCCGGCGTCGATCTGCTGAGCGGCGCTGACACCCTTTTTCATCAACTTGAGCAGCGGGTCGTAGCCGGTCTCGAGGCCGATGTGGACGCGATCGAGGCCGGCCGTGCGGATCCGACGCAGAGATTCGAGGGATTTGCGGGCCACCGTCCGCGACCGCGAGTAGGTGGTGACCCGGGAAATGGTGGGGAACTTTTCCCGCAGGAACTCGAGCACCGCCACCAAATCGTCGGTTTTCATGATCAGGTTGTCGGCATCCTGCAGGAAACAGGCATCGGTCTTGTAGTAGAGCCAGACGGCGACGCTCCGGTAAGCGTCCTCGTAGCCGGGCTGGTTGTAAAGGTGACTGATCACGCGGTCATCGACCTCGCCGCCGCGGCCGAGCCGTTGCGAAAGGCTAAGGATGTCATCGGCCATGTCCCGGGCGGCCTGGATGTCCTGCTTGATTTCCGCCACCGTGCGCAGCGAAAATTCTCGGTTTTTGTAAACCGGGCAGAAGAGGCACTGGTTCCAGGGGCAATTGCGCGTCAGGCGCAGCAACAGGCTGCGGGCTTCGTTGGGCGGTCGAATCGGACCTTGCTCGAAGCGCGCTTCTTTAACCGTCATCGGGGGTGTCCTTTCATTCTCCCTTGAATAGTCGGGTTCCTCGGTCTGGATCAATCGCGCAAAAGATCATTTCGGGATGGGCGCCGAAAAAGGGCGTGTTCTGCCGGAAACAAAAAAAGACAAAGTGACGGATTCTGGCCTTAAAATCAAACAAAATTTAGGGCAGTCATACCGAACGACACCCTTGGCCTTCTGTTTCGACCCTGCGCCAAACGATTCCGGGATGTCGCGACGGGTGTCCTCGATAATGCCGCTCGGCACGACGGCCGGCGCCGTCAAATCCGGGGCTTCCTTGGCAACGAGTACGCTCATTAGCTTCTCCTCTGATAAAATTTCCCTGAACCTTGAACCTATCACTTTAACCTTGAATATGGTTCCGGCGCCGGAGCTTTTCAAGGGCGATCGGCGAATTTCAAGAGATCCAGCATAAGGGGGCAGTGAAAGCCGTTTCGGTGAACCGAAGCGTCTGCAACTTGATTCCCTGATGCAGCGGTTCACGAGGACTCGGGCGGCGGCAGTTTTAACAGGGGTATGAATTTGAGGTTGGCCTTGGGGAAGGGAAAGCCGGCCAATTCGTCGAGCTGCACCCAGCGGTGATCCGTGGGTCCGGTCAGCCTCACCTCACCGGACACGTACCGACATCGGTAGACGTCCATCACGATTTTAAAGTGGGTGTAGGCGTGCCTGATGCGGGCCACTCGGGAATCGATTGCGACCCTCAGGTTGACCTCCTCCCGGATTTCCCGCACACAGGCGCTTTGCGGGGTTTCGCCGTCCTTGACCCGTCCGCCGGGAAACTCCCACAGCCCTCCCAGCAGACCGTCCAGACGGCGTCGGGTAATCAGGACCTGGTCAGCCTTGAAGACCACGCCAACGGCCACATGGTGCAGGGGAGTCGGCGGTCTTTGCAGGCGTTTCGGAAAGTCGCCGACCCTACCGTCACGGTCGGCAAGACAGTGCACCTTCACCGGGCAGTCGCTGCAGGCCGGCCGGCGGGGCGTGCAGATCAGGGCGCCCAGTTCCATCATCGCCTGGTTGAAAATGCCCGGTTGCGACACATCCAGGAGCCGGCTCGCCGCCGCCGTGAAGGTTTTGTGGGCGGCCGGCTGGTTGACCGGGGCTTCGTTGAGCAGCAGCCGCGCCAGAACACGCTTCACGTTGCCGTCGACGACCGCATAGGGCTGGCCGAAGGCAATGCTCATGACGGCGGCGGCGATGTAGTCGCCGACGCCCGGCAGATGTCGCAAGGCGGTTAGATCCGCTGGAACAACCCCGCCGTGATGGTCGCGGACGATCCGGGCGGCCCGGTGCAGGTTGCGCGCTCGGGCGTAGTATCCAAGTCCCTCCCAGATCATCAGCACGTCGTGCAGATCGGACCGGGCCAGGTCCCGCAGGTCGGGAAACCGCTCCATAAACCGCCGGTAGAAGGGCAGAACCGTGTTGACCGTCGTCTGCTGCAACATCACCTCGGAAATCCAGACCGGGTATGGGTGGGTCGTTTCACGCCAGGGCAGCGGCCGGCGATGGTTGCGGTACCACGCAAGCAAACGCCGACGCCCGCGTTGGATTTCTTTTTCAGGCAGCATCGCCGTTCCGCTGCAGGTGGTGGTAAGGCGACAGGGTCGTCAGCCGGGGGTCCTCGATCGGACAGCCGACCGTAAAATGGTAAAGGCTCTGCCAGGCGCTGCCCGTCAGACCGACCAGGGAGTGGACCGCGTCGTCGAAAAAACAACCGATGCCGGTGCCGCGAACGCCTTGCGCCTCGGCCTCGAGGTAGAGCGCCTGGCCGATCATTCCGGTTTCCCAGAACAGGTGGCGGTATCGATACGGCGTCAATTGCAGGGTTTGCTCGAAGCGTGCGATCATGCCGAGTGAAAAAGCCGAAAAACCGGCGATTTCCTGGTGACAGCTGACCTGGATCGCTTGCTGGCGGACATCACCGCGCTCGAGCAGATACAGGGGCAGCTCGTCGGTCACCGGCTGCCACCGAAAATCGGGCCGCAAGGCTTTGCGGAGTGCTTGAAGGTCTTCGGGGTTACGGCAGAAAAAATAGAGTCCCCGTGCCAGGGGCGGGACGTTGTGGACGAAGAGCAGCAGGTGGACCGCCACGGCGCCGAGCTCGACGTCAAAGGGCGGGCAGTGGTCGCGCGGCAGGCTTTTGTCGAGCAGGGCGAAGAACCGTTCCCGATCGATCGATCCGTCCGGATCGAAGGCCGTGGCGCTGCGGCGCCGGCGGATGATGTCGGCGGCCGTCAGGGATATCGGGGGGTGGGCGCGAAAGGGTTTGTCGCCATAGTCGCAGCGGGCCTCCTCGGTGCGGGGCTTACGGCAGCGCTCGGCCGTTTCATAGATGATCGGCCAATCGACCCGGTTCGGGCTCAGGCGGTTCGGTTTTCCGACAATCCTCAGATCGGCAAAGGCCCGGATCAGCTCTTGCGGCAGCGTGCGCGAGGCCGCGGGTCGGCTCTGTTCGTGGACGAAACAGACCAGATCGGGGTGCTCGCCTTCGAACGGTTCCCAAGCGGTGCGGTCGAAGCCGAGCACGGTTTCGATGTCGGCGTCGGACAGACCGTTCAGGCAGGTGAGCTTCCAGCCCTTGAGCGCGGCCGAGAAGCTCAGGGCCGCCAGCGCGTGGCCGGCGTCGTGGTTGCAGTATCGCAGTGCGCGCTCGCCGTATTTCCAGGCTTCGCGCCAGAAAATGCTGCTCAAGGCCACCAGGAAGCCGGCGGTGGCGAAGTGGTCGGTGATCTGCCGCCACAGCGCGCTCGGAATGGCCGCCCGCCGTTCCAGGGCATGCCGCAGCGGGTTGTAGTGATAAAGGCCCGCAGCGAGCCCCGCCATTGCCGGCAGAACCAGATGGGCCTCGGTGGGGTGCAGGTTTCCGCTGGAGGGGTTTGTGCGCAGCGACCAGCGGTTGCTGCCATAGACTTTCCAGGCCGACAGCCCCAGTGAAAGCTCCAGGAATCCGGCCACGCCGGATAGACCAAACGGTTCTCCGCGTGCGGGCCGCCGCCGGTAGAGGGCCATGTGCTCGAGGGGCGGGTCCTGTGCCGCAAACGGGAGGGGAGTGGTACTGGCGCCTTCGAAGAAACGGAACGGGTTCGGCTGGTTGTTCCAGTCCATGTGCCCCGGCGAACGGGCGTAGCGGTGGGTGTGATGCTTTGTCTGCTCGTGATAACGGGTAATCAGTGCGGCGGTTCGATCTACCATCGGGTGTCTTCAGCCCGGCCGGAAATTCTCGGTGAAAATCAACATCCTCTGAGCGCCTTAAAATCGTTGTCACCCGGCTCCCTGTCAGAATTCAGGGAGCGACAGGACCATCCGGTTCAGTCCGGGCACGTTTCTATGGCCCGGGTCAGCACGCTCATATGGGCCTTTTCGGACTGGGCAAGGGAGAGCAATGTCTCCCGCGCCTCCGGCTCCAGAGACTGTTCGGCCATTGCCCGGTAAAGGTCGAGGGCGCTGTATTCGATGTGCAGCGCGAGTTCGATCAGACCCAGGCAGGTCCGGTCCATGAGGGCTTCCATGCGCGCGAGCACCGCCTCCAGTGTTTCACCGCCCTCCAGGATCTCGCCGGAGAGCCCGGCGAACAGGCCGTCAAATGGCGGCGGTTCGGCCCTGTGCGAAGCCCAGAGACGATAAACGGCTTCCGCGTGGGCGTTCTCAGCCTTGGCAAGCACCGCAAACGTCTCTGCGAAGGGGCTGCTGGTGTCATGGCGTTCGGCAACGGCAGTGTAGAATCGCCAGGCGCCTTTTTCGAGGTTCATGGCCGTGAAAAGCAGATCGGCCATTTGCTTGGAGGCCTCGAAAACACGAACCCGTGGGAACTCTGCGAGCGTCTGTCCGTACCAGCCCATGATCCCGTCCGCCAGGTTGTAAACGCCGCGTTTCGTCACCTCGGCGTCCAAAACGAGGCTCGCAGCGGCCATGGAACGCCCCCCGTTGCCGCAGTAAAATACCAGGTCCTGGTCTGTGGGAAGATCGAAGAGGCTGGATTCCAATTCGAGCAGGGGCACCAGCAGGGCGCCTGGTATATGCCCGTGGCGGTATTCGGCCGGTTGCCGGACGTCGATGAGACGGTAGTGTTTTTCGTTGTGCGTCTCCATGAATTCCTTGAGACCCTCGGCATTCAGGCTGACCGGGCTGGAAAATTTCGTTCTGGCCATACGCTTTCTCCGTGTCGCTTTCCACCTGTTGATGGCGGCGGCCGGCTTTTATTGAAGAAGGCGCATCGGTAATGAGGGGAGTAGCGGCGGAGCAGGAACTGGGCAAGGGGACAACCCGACGGATTGCCCCCTGAGTGTCTCAAGACATCAGACCTCGCAAGAACCGCCGGAGCCGCAGCCGCTGCAGGCCGAGTGGAATTTAATGCTGCTGGTCAGTCTAAACCCGTAATCGATGAAATCGACCTTGACCGGCTGGGCTTTTTGGAGAAATTCTTTGTCGATGACATACGTAAACCCGTCGACGGTTTTAACCTCATCGTTTTCTTTCGGCTCGTCCAGAGCCATGGCCAACGAAGGTCCGCCTCACCCGCCCTCATTTAAGAAGATCCGGATCGGAGACACCTCGCGACCCTTGAAATATTCAGCGATCTGCCGCGTCGCCGCCTGTGTGACCTCAACCATTTTTGTCCTCCTTCGTATCAACCCGAACTGCACAATCGCACTTGGTTGTTTTTGACAACAGGCTAAAATAATTATATCGCCCGTACTTGTCAATCCGAAAAATCGACGCGGCGGGCCAGATAATCGGCGTACACCTTGCGGTCCGCCTCTGAAAACAGAACAAAGATGACTTTTTTGATGACCGTGTCGGTTTCCAGAAAACCGATGGTGGTGTCGATCGCCACCCGGCAGGCCTCTTCGATCGGGTAACCGTAGACGCCGCAGCTGATCGCGGGAAAAGCGACTTCTCCGACACCGGTTTGCGCAGCCAGGGCGAGGCTGTTCGCATAGCAGCGCCTGAGCTTTTCTTCAGCCTTTTCAGGTGTCATGCGGTGGTAAACCGGCCCAACCGTGTGGATGACGAAGCGCGCCGGCAGATCGAAGCCTGCGGTGATGCGGGCCTCACCGGTCGGACACCCACCGATGGTGCGGCACGCCTCCAGAAGCCGTGGCCCGGCGGCCCTGTGGATGGCGCCGTCGACACCGCCGCCGCCCAGCAATGACGCGTTGGCGGCATTGACGATGGCATCGACGGCCAAGCGCGTGATGTCCCCCTGCCGGATGTCGATCCTATCCCACACCGCTGTGTTCACTGGCGTTCTGATCATTTTGTCACATCGTTACAGGTCATACAATTTTTCGTCTCTGGCCGGCTGCGCTGGCGCCGAGAGGCTGCCGGTCGATTTTTTGGTCGGCAGCAAAAACGGGTCTTCACCTTCGAGCAGATTGCCCATTTCAGCCTCGATTTTATCCGGGTCTTCCCCTCGTTCCATGCGGCTCAGGGCTTCCTGCATCCCGTGACCGAGTTTCATGCCGGTCATGTCGGTCAGCTTGCGCATGAGGTTGGCGGCCTGGCGCGGATCGTCTTCGTTTATTTTTTCAGCCTCGCCGGCCAGCATGCCCATGGCCTGTTCCATTTTGCTTTCGTCGAACGGCAAATCGTCCGGGCCGTCCTCGGTTTTGGCCTTGCCGGCGATGGCGAAGGCGGACATCTGGCGCTGAAGCTGCTTGCGGTTGCATTTGGGGCACCCGGGTTTCTTGGTGGTGTTGACGGTCTTGGAAAAGAAGTTGAAGATCGTGTTGCAGTCAGCGCAGTAAAACTCGTAAATCGGCATTCGGCTCTCCCTCTGCAAGTGTAAATCCATGGTTGCAATAAAGACAATGTCGAAAATGATAAAATTTGACTTCTTTTTTGTCAACTGTCGAAAAATCATCTTTTAACCGAATGAAAAACTCTAGTGAGAACCGCCGGGAAGTCGCGGCCCGTCTTGACTTGCCGCCGGCCCTTTGATAAGGGGGGTAGCCTGGTCGCGAGCCTCTATTGGCGCTGTTTGCACCGTCGGGCTTTGCGGGGAGGTGTGCGGCCCGACAGGGCCGGGGTTTACGATCAATGGGAGCCCGGCGCTCGCGCAGTCCTTTTTGGGGTGACGCGACAAGCCGCAATGGCGGTTATTTTTGATGAAAAGGATGAAAAGATGGAAAAGACGCTTTCGATTGTCAAGCCGGACGGTGTTGCCCGGGGACTGATCGGGGAGGTTGTCCGGCGGCTCGAGAAAAAGGCGCTCACGATCGTGGCCATGAAAATGATTCACATGACCAAGGCCCAGGCCTGCGGGTTTTACGCGGTGCACCGGGAACGCCCCTTTTTCGAGAGCCTGACGGATTTCATGTCTTGCGGACCGTGCGTGGTGATGGTTCTGGAGGGCGAGAACGCCATCGCCCGCTACCGCGAATTGATGGGCGCCACCAATTACACGCAAGCGGCCGAAGGCACCATTCGGCGCGAGTTCGCCACCGACATCGAAAAGAATGTCGTACACGGTTCGGATGCTCCGGAAACCGCCGCTTTCGAGATCGGCTACTTCTTCAACCGGCTCGAAATCGTCACCTGATGCGCGTGGGCATCGAACTGGACAACATCGCCATCGTCCTCAACCGGCCCCGCTATCCGGAAAATATCGGTGCCGCCGCCCGCGCCATGCTGAACATGGGCGTCAAAAACCTGGTGGTGGTCGCCCCTCAGAATTGTGATCTGAACCGCATCGTCAAGATGGCCACGCACGTCGCCATCGATGTGATCGAAGAGATGCAGGTCGTTGAAACCCTTGCGGAGGCCTTGGCCGCCTTCAACCTGGTGGTGGGCACCACGGCGCGCCGCGGCCGTCGGCGTGCGGTCATGGAATCACCGGCCCGCCTGGCCCGCGAGCTGGTTTCGGTCAGCCGTCATAACAAGGTGGCGATCCTTTTCGGGCCGGAAGACCGCGGGCTGACCAACGAGGACCTGCGTTTCTGCCAGTGGCTGGTCAATATCCCGACCGCGGCGTTTGCGTCGCTCAATCTGGCGCAGGCCGTCATGGTCATCTGTTACGAGCTTTTCACGGTCGGCCGGGAGGCGCCCGACACGTATGTCCCCCGTCTGGCCAACCGCCATGAACTGGACGGCATGTTCGACCAGGTGAAGGACATTCTCGTTCGCATCAACTACATCAACCCGGAAAACCCGGACTACTGGATGGCCAGGATCCGCCATTTCTTCACCCGGATGCAGCTCAGGGCCAAAGAGGTCAGCATCATCCGGGGGATTTGCCGCCAGATCAACTGGTACGCCGGCAAATGCTACGAAGACGGCCGTAACGGCAGGGAGCAAGGACCATGCGGTTGATCCGTTTCGGACCCAGAGGCAAAGAACGACCGGGGATCGAGATCGGGGATCGGATCGTCGATCTGCGGCGGTATTTCCCCGACATCCCCGACATCGGCGAAGCCTTTTTTCGCGGCGGCTGGCTCGGCAAGATCGCCGCTCTAGATGCGCCCGGCGAAACGATGCGCGTGCGGCGCGGTTGCCCCATCGACCGGCCCTCTAAAATCATCTGCCTGGGGAAAAACTACGCCGAACATGCCAGGGAAGGCGGGTTCGACCAGCCGGACAGACCGCTTCTCTTCGGCAAGGCTCCCAACGCCCTCACCGGTCCTTACGATCCGATCCTGCTGCCGCGCAGCTGCGGGAAAATCGATTGGGAGGTCGAACTGGCCGTGGTGATCGGTGCGGAAGCAAAGCGGGTCCGCAAATCCGAGGCCCGCGATGTGATCGCCGGCGTGACGATCATGAACGATGTTTCCGGGCGCGAAGCCCAGTTTGCCGATTCACAGTGGTTTCGCGGCAAGTCTTTCGACACCTTTGCCCCCATGGGGCCGGCCCTTGTGACGATGGCGCAGATCGGCGACATCCAGAATCTGCGGCTGACCGCACTGGTGGACGGCACCGTCATGCAGGACGGCAACAGCCGGGACATGAACTTTGACGTCGCCACCCTGATCGAATTCATCAGCGAGGACATGACCCTTTTTCCGGGAGACGTGATTTCAACCGGTACGCCGAGCGGTGTGGGTATTTTTCGCAAGCCGCCCGTCTTGCTGTCGTTCGGCAGCGTCGTGGAGTGCCGGATCGAAAAGATCGGCGTCATCGTCAACCGCGTCGTCGATCGACTGGAGAGCTGACCGCTATGCGCTGCTAAGCTTCCCGCAGCGCCAGCAGCTTCCGGACCGCATCCTCGGGCAGGCGGCTGATCTCAAGGCCGCTGCACAGGGCGTAAACGTAAGCCTGGGCCACTTTTTCCAGCAGTTCCGCGTGGTGCATCGCTGCGGCGAGGTCGCTGCCGAGGCAAAGCGCACCATGGTTCTGGATGATGTAGCAGCGGCAGCCGTTCTGGAGCCTCGCTACCACGTTGTCGACCAGTGCGGCACTGCCCGACAGGGCGTAGGGAACAACGGCGACTTCGGCACCGATGGCATAAGTGATTTCATCGAACAGCGCCGGGATCGGTTGATTGACCAGCGCCAGAACACTGGCCCAGACTTGGTGGGTGTGAACCACGGCATTGACATCCGGGCGGTTCCTGTAAACGCCGGCATGCAGCGCCGATTCGGTCGAGGGCGCCAGGCGGCCCTCGACCGGATTTAGCCGTGAATCGATCACGCAGATGTCCTGGATCGCCATCGCGAGGTAGGGCATGCGGCTCGGCGTGATCACGATCAGGCCTTCGGCACGCCTGAACAGGGACACATTGCCGCCGCTGCCGAGCTTGGCTCCGAAGTAGCCATGGTCGCAGAGCCACTGCGCACCGCAGAGCACCTCTTTTTTAAAGACCTCGTAATCCGCCATCGGCCTATGGTTCGATCCTTGTCCCCAGGACCTCCAAGAAAGACGCCAGCCAGCGCGGATGGGCCGGCCAGGCGGGCGCCGTTACGAGGTTGCCGTCGCGATGGGCACTGTCAACGGCAATGTCGATGAACTCGCCGCCGGCACCGGTTACTTCCGGTCCCACCGCCGGATAGGCCGAACAGCTGCGAGACTTGAGGACGCCGGCCGCCGCGAGCACCTGGGCGCCGTGACAGATGGCCGCCATCGGTTTGTCGGCCTTCGCAAAACCGCGCACGATCTGAATCACCCGTTGATTGAGACGGATGTATTCGGGTGCCCGGCCGCCGGGAATCACCAGGGCATCGTAGTCTTGCTCCCGGATTTCGTCGAAGCTGGCGTTGAGGGTGAAATTGTGCCCCGGTTTTTCGCTGTACGTCTGATCGCCTTCGAAGTCGTGCACCGCCGTGCGGACGGTTTCGCCCGCTTTTTTGTCCGGACAGACGGCGTGCACCGTGTGCCCGACCATTTGCAGAGCCTGAAACGGCACCATCACCTCGTAGTCTTCCACGAAATCGCCGACAAGCATCAGTATTTTCTTGGCGCTCATGTGATCCTCCTTTCGTTGACCTGCTGGGGTTTTATGACACCACTGGATGTCGGTAGCGATGTAAACGTAAACACCGCCGCAAACCGCGTCAACGTCAATACTTGGCATCGGCATAGCCGAGCCAGCCGCCGGCCGTGACCAGGGCACGGTCGAAATCGGAGATGGTGAAGGGCACCGATTCGCTGACAGCGGTGGCGTCGACGGTCATCAGCGACCGATCGAGGTCGATTTCTATGGTGGGGCTCAAATCCGCATAGGCGCCGAAAAGGTGGTCGACGGTGCCGGTTGGCAATTCGATGGCCAGCAGGCCGCAGTTGAACATGTTCTGGCGGAAGATGCGCGCAAAACTCGGTGCGACGACCAGACGAATGCCGTTGACCTCCAAGGCCCAAGCGGCGTGTTCGCGCGAGGAGCCGCAGCCGAAATTCTCCCTGGCGACGATGACGCGCTTGCCGAGCAGGTCCCGTCGGGGGTCGAACCCCTTTAGGTCGAGGTCCTCGAGCAGGTAGGGTTTCAGGGCCGTCTTGGAGTTTTCGGTGAGGTATTTGGCCGGGATGATTTCATCGGTGTTGATGTCGGCCCGGTCGAGGAACAGGACACTGCCGCCGAAGGTCTTCATCGTGTTTTGCCCAATTCCTATTTCTTGAACAGGTTCGAGTTGGAGATCCGCCCGGCGATGGCGGTGGCCGCCGCCGTGGCCGGGCTCATCAGGTGGATCATGCCGCCTTTGCCCATACGGCCGTAAAAATTGCGGTTGGTCGTGGCGGCGCAGACCTCGCCCTCGGCCAGAACGCCGTTGCTCATGCCCAGACAGGCCCCGCAGGTCGGGTTGGTGACGCAAAAGCCGGCGTCCATGAAAACCTTGAGGACACCCTCGTCCAAGGCTTGGCCGTAGACCTTGGGGGTCGCCGGCGAGAGGATGCCGCGCACCGCCGGGTTGACCTTCTGGCCCTTGAGCACTGCGGCGGCCACCCGCAGGTCTTCGATGCGGCCGTTGGTGCAGGAACCGATATAGACCTGATCGACCGGGGTGCCAGCCATCTGGTCGACCGGTTTGACGTTGTCCGGTCGGAAACCGTCGGTGGTCTGCGGGGTCAGATGGTCGACCGGGTGGTGGATGACCCTGTCATAGACGGCGTCCGGATCGGCGGCAAACGCCTGGTAGGCCTCCAGCGCGGCCGATGGCGATGCAAACTCATCGGCGATGAAATCCCAGAGGTAAGCGACGGTGACGGCGTCGGGCTTGCAGATGCCGCAGGTGGCGCCGGCTTCGATCGCCATGTTGCAAATGGTCATGCGGGCTTCCATGCTCATGTCCGCCAGGGTCGGCCCGGCGAATTCGATCACGTGATCGGTGGCGCCGTTCGCGCCGATGCGGCCGATGATCGAAAGGATCACGTCCTTGGCGAAGACGCCCGGCCGCAGCCGGCCGGTGATGTCGATCCTGATCGTTTTGGGGTGCTTGAAGGCGCAAACCCCCTTGAGGATGCCGACCGCGAGATCGGTCGTGCCGACGCCGGCGGCGAACGCCCCGAAGGCCCCGAGGGTGCAGGTGTGCGAGTCTCCCATGATGATGGTTTGACCCGGTCGCACGAAGCCTTTTTCCGGGAAAAGAGCATGACAGACACCGTTGCTGCCGATGTCGAAGAAGTCTTGGATCCCGTGGCGGCGGGCCCAGTCGCGTAAGATCTTGCCCTGGGTGGCGGTTTTAGAGTCCTTTGCCGGCGTGACGTGATCGATGACCGCCTTTATTTTTGTCGGATCGAAGACGCGGTCCCGGCCGCGGCGCACTAGGTCGTTGATCGCGATCGGCGTGGTGATTTCATGGCAGAACACCCGGTCTAGGCGCAGGACATGGATGTCTGCCGCCGGGTTGTCGACAAGGTGGGCGGCGAAGATTTTTTCGGCAATGGTTTTTCCCATGTCAGGCCTTTTATCACACCCGCCGGGCCGGCGGCGCGGCGGTGTCAGTCGGCGTCGGTTTTCAGGACGGACAGAAACGCCGACTGCGGTATCATCACCTGCCCGACCATTTTCATGCGTTTTTTGCCGCGCTTCTGCTTTTCGAGCAATTTTCGTTTACGGGTGATGTCGCCGCCGTAGCACTTGGCGGTCACGTCCTTGCGGAGCGCGGACAGGGTCTTGCGAGCGATGATGTTGCCGCCGATGGCGCCCTGGATAGCGATTTTGAACATCTGCCGCGGAATTTCCTGCTGCAGTTTTTCGCAGGCCAACCGGGCGCGCTCGACGGACCGATCCCGGTGAACCAGTTGGGAGAGGGCGTCCACCCGCTCGCCGTTGATCAGGATGTCCAGCTTGACGAGGTCGGTGGGGCGGTGATCGAGCAGTTCGTAGTCGAAGGACCCGTAGCCCTGAGTGATCGACTTGAGTCTGTCGTAAAAGTCGTAGATCACCTCCGCCAGGGGCAGTTCGAAGACCATTTCGAGCCGGTTGCTCGTCAGGTATTGGTAATTGACACTGGTCCCGCGTCGATCGAGACACAGTTTCATGACCGCGCCCATGTACCGATCCGGAATCATGATGGTGGCCCGTATGTACGGTTCCCTGGTGACACTGATGTGGGCCGGGTCCGGATAGTGGGCGGGGTTGTCGATCGCCAGGTCGGTGCCGTCGTTCAGGGTGAGGGTGTAGCGAACCGAGGGCGCCGTCAGGATCAGTGACAGGTCGTATTCGCGCTCCAATCTTTCCTGAACCACCTCAAGGTGCAGCAGGCCCAGAAACCCGCACCGAAAACCGAAACCGAGGGCCACCGAGGTGTCTTTTTCGTAGACCAGGGAGGCGTCGTTGAGCTTGAGTTTTTCGATGGCGACGGCAAGATCTTCGTAAGCATCCGAGGCCACCGGGTAGATCGAGGAGAACACCACCGGCTTGGCCTCTTTGAAACCGGGCATCGGCTTGCCGCACGGCCGGTCCCGCAGCGTGATCGTGTCGCCGCAGCGCGTATCGCCGACGGTCTTGATGCCGGCGATGACGTATCCGACCTGACCGGCCGTAAGGCATTTCTGGGGCAGCATGTCAATCCGGAAAATCCCCACCTCCTCCACCCGATAGGTGGCTGTGTTGGCCATGAAACCGATGACATCGCCGGGGGCGATGCGGCCCTGAAATATGCGAAAATGGACCACCGTCCCACGGTAGGCATCGTAGTGAGAATCGAAAATAAGCGCCTGCAAAGGGGCTTCGGGGTCGCCCTTGGGCGCCGGCAGCCGATGGACAATCGTCTCCAGGACTTCCGTGATGCCGATGCCCTCCTTGGCCGAAACGAGCAGGGCTTCGTCCGGATCGAGACCCAAATCCTCGTTGATCTGTTTCTTGACGCGGTCGATATCGGCGGACGGCAGATCGATTTTGTTGATGACCGGAATGATCTCTAGCTCGTGCTCCATGGCCAAGTAAAGATTGGCCAGGGTCTGGGCTTCGACCCCCTGGCTGGCGTCGATCAGGAGCAAGGCCCCTTCGCAGGAAGCCAGCGCACGCGAGACCTCGTAGCTGAAGTCTACGTGACCGGGGGTGTCGATGAGGTTCAGATCGTAGTCCCGGCCGTTGGCGGCGCGATAGGGCAGGCAGACGGACTGGCTCTTGATGGTGATCCCGCGTTCGCGTTCGATGTCCATCGTGTCGAGAATCTGGTCGTGAAAGTCCCGTTCCGCGATGATGTGGGTGGCCTGGATCAGGCGATCGGAAAGGGTTGACTTGCCGTGGTCGATGTGCGCAATAATGCTGAAATTTCTGATATTGCTCATTGTTAACCGTTTGCGCACCAACATTTCGTTGCTGCGATGATTCATGCCGGGTCGGGCGGCAGGCATCCGTGAGCGGGCGAATCTGCCGGGCGGATGTTTTCGTGAAGGCAAAAAGGTTCCGCCGGTTCATTCAACGCGATCAAGGCGCACTTGAAAGGACGCCCGAACCGGGAGAACCGACACGGTCGGCTTCCGAAACGGCGTCACTACAAGGTGCCGTGGCGATTAGATAATTTCAAAAGTGAGTTGACACCGTCTGACTTTGCGTCTATACTTTTTCTCCGCGTGTGTGGATCAGGAGTGGTAACCTATCAGATTGTTTCCAAAAATGTCAACCCCGGTGATGACAAAACCTGCCGGTCCAGCGCCCAAGAAATCCTTATGCCGCAAGCGAACAAAAACGCCAACATACTGATCGTCGACGACGAGGACGGTGTTCGCGATTCGATGAACGAGTTCATCCGTATGGCGGGATACTGCTCCATCATGGCCTCGGATGCTGAAGAGGCTTTGGAGCTTCTGAAAAAAAACAGCGTCGCCATTCAGGTGGTCATCACCGACATCATGCTGCCGGGCATGGGCGGGCTCGAGCTGACCAAGATCATCAAGAAGGATTTCGATTCCGATGTCATCGTCATGACCGGTTACAGCGGTGACTACTCCTACGAAGAAGCGGTCAATATCGGGGCCAGCGATTTCGTCATCAAGCCGGTGAGGCTCGAGGAGCTGCTGCTGCGCCTCAAGCGTGTTCTTAAAGAGCGCCACCTGACCCAGGAGCGCGTGCGGATGATGGAAAAGCTGCAGCGCTTGGCGATAACCGACGGCCTGACAAAGCTCCACAACTCAAGATCGTTTTACAGCCAGCTCGAACTCGAAGTCGATCGTTTCAACCGCTATAGACACCCCTTGGCCCTGCTGCTTCTGGATATCGACCATTTCAAGAGCTACAACGACAGCTTCGGCCACCTGGAAGGCGACAAGGTCCTGGTGCGGATCAGCCAGGTGATCAAATCCTGCATGCGCAAGCTCGATACCGCCTACCGTTACGGCGGCGAAGAGTTTACGGTGATTTTACCGGAAACCAGCTGCATTGAAGCCATGCTGGTGGCCGAACGTATTCGCAATGTGGTCCAGTCGGAAGTGTTTCGGCCGGAAACCGACAAGAAGATCTCGATTACCATCAGCGTTGGGGCCACCCAGTACGTCGAAAACGAGGATTTGTCCGTGTTCATTCAGCGGGCGGACAAGGCGATGTATGTCTCCAAGCAGAGGGGCCGTAACCGGGTGACGGCTCTGGATGCCGACGCTGAAGCGGTCTTGAAGGCCTGAGACGGCCAAGGGTCGACGGCCGAGCCGTAAACGGCCCATCCCCATTACCGAATTTGAACCTTCAAATACAAATCTCCCCGCCCGCCATCCGGAATTTGACGGCCCATTCCCTTTAACCGCAGCGAACTGCCCTGCACTATCCCTGCCGGAACGGTTACCCTGAGCATCCGCGTGTAGAACCCCCAGGGTACGTTGACCAGTTTTCGGGTGCCGGACGTGGCTTCGCGGGGTGAAATTTCGATGGTGCCGTGCAGGTCGGGGGTGTCGCGGCTGCCGCGGGGGTGAATGACCTGCAGGTGGCTCGTCGCCTGCTTCTCGGTGACCGGGCCGATTTTTTCGGTGATGCCGGTGGACGGCATGAGTTGAAACAGCTTCAGAAACAGG
Source organism: Deltaproteobacteria bacterium (assembly GCA_041299015.1). Classification (GTDB taxonomy): domain Bacteria; phylum Desulfobacterota; class Desulfobacteria; order Desulfobacterales; family SG8-13; genus JARFQH01. Next base: position 7,217 of record JBFYWB010000066.1, on the reverse strand, counting down.
ATGCCGAAAACAAAGCCGCCGATGTGCGCCCACCAGGCGATGCCGCTGGCGGCGCCGTGACTGCCGGCTGCATTGAGAAACTGAAGGAGGAACCAGACGCCGAGGAAGAAGGCTGCGGGGATCTCGACAAACCAGGGGATGAAGATGATCGGAATCAGGGTCAAGATCTTCGAGGCCGGAAAGAGGATCAAATAAGCGCCCATGACGCCGGCGATGGCGCCGCTGGCCCCGATCGTCGGTATATTCGAGTGCCAGTTGAGGAACAGGTGGGAAATTCCCGAAGCCAATCCGCACATCAGGTAGAAGGCAAGGTAGCGCGGGGAACCGAGCCGGTCTTCGACATTGTCGCCGAAGATGTAAAGGGACCACATGTTGCCGAGGATGTGCCAGAAACTGCCGTGCAGGAACATGAAGGCAAGCAGCGAAAAAAGCTGCTGCAGCGGAGAGAAGTAGGCCGCGATGCGGGGGTCTGAAAAACGGGCCGGCACCAGGCCGTAAAAATAGACGAAACGGTCCAGCTCCGCTCCCTGGGTCATCTGCACCAGGAACACGACGGCATTGATGCCGATCAGCGTGAGATTGACGACCGGACGGTGCCGGGTGGGGGTGGTGTCGCGAATCGGTATCATCTGTTCGCGGGCTCAATAGCTCAGGGGGCTTCAGCCGTCGGTTGCGTTAATGCGCATGCTCATGTCGACGCAGCGCGCCGAATGGGTGAGGGCGCCCACTGAAATAATGTCGACGCCGGTCCGCGTCAACCGGGCGAGCCGGGCCGCGGTGACATTGCCGGAAACCTCGATCACGGCTTTTCCATCGATCAGGGCTACCGCCTCGCGGATCTGCCCGATTTCCATGTTGTCGAGCATGATCACCTCGACCCCGACCGCAAGGGCTTCACGGACTTCAGCCAGGGTGGAGACCTCGACCTCGATTTTCATCAGATGGGATATCCGGCCGCGGATCTTTGCAACGGCCGCGGCGATGCCGCCGCAGGCGGCGATGTGGTTGTCTTTGATCAGGACCCCGTCATACAGACCCATGCGGTGGTTGCCCGCTCCGCCGACGCGGACGGCGTATTTTTCGAGCACCCGCCATCCGGGGGTGGTCTTGCGGGTGTCGACCAGGCGCGCGCCTTCGCCGGGGATTTTGGCGGTGTAAGCGCGCACTTGGGTGGCGATACCGGAGAGGCGCTGCAGGAAATTGAGCGCCACCCGTTCCCCGGTCAGCAATGCCTGCAGTCGTCCCGATACCGTCAAAACCGCAGCGCCGGCCTCGACGGCGTCACCGTCCGTGTGGTGGGGCCGCCAGGCGATGTCGGGATCGAGACGCTCGAAAACCTCTCTGGCGACCGCGAGCCCGGCCAGCACCAGCGGCTCCTTGGCAACGATTTGACCGCTGCCCCGCGCTTCGGGCGCCACCAGATTCGCGGTGGTGACATCCGCGGGCCCGATATCTTCCGCCAGGGCCAGATCGATCAGTTTTGCGATGGTATTCATATGGGCCCTATTTCGCCAGCTCCCTTACTCTCGCAAGCGTCGCTTCGAGTTTCTGGAGGGTCAGATGCAGCTGCTCCCGTTTTGCCCGCGCCCCGGCCACGACGTCGGCCGGGGCTTTTTTCAGATAGTCCTCGTTGTTCAGCTTCTTGACGACCGGCATCAGTTCGGCATTGACCTTGTTGATTCTCTTCTGCAAACGCTCGGCCTCTTTCTCGAAATCGATGGTACCTTCCAAGGGAACGAACAGCGTTCCGCCCGGGATGATCGTCGTGGCGGCCGAGGCCGGTTTCCTGCCGGGTTCATCGACGGTCAAGGACTTGATCCGCGCCAGGTTGAGGATGATGTCACGGTGATCGACGACCGAGGCGCGCACCGTCTTGTCTTCGGACTGCAGTTCCACCTTCAGCTCCAGGGCGGGCGGCAGATCCATCTCGCCCCGGATATTGCGCACCCCGGTGATGATGTCGATGACCAGTTCCATCTGTGCTTCGGCCTCGCGGTCATGGCTCAGGGCGACCGAGCGCTTGTCATCCAAGGGGTGGACGGCAAGCATGATCGAGCCTTGGGTGCCCGGTAATTTGTGCCAGATTTCCTCGGTGACAAAGGGAATGAACGGGTGCAGGAGAATCAGGGCATCATTCAGCACGCGCCGCAGCACCGCCAGGGTTGCGGCTTTTTGTTCCTCGCCGTGCCGGTCGTAGATCACCGGCTTGATCGCCTCCAGGTACCAATCGCAGAACTCGTGCCAGACAAAGTTGTAGAGCGCGCCGGCCGCTTCGTTGAAGCGATAGTCGTCAATGGCCTCAGAAACCGTGCGGGTGAGGGTCTTCAGTCGCGAGAGGATCCAGCGGTCCGGCAGCGACCGGCTCTCCGGGCCGGGTTCCGGTTGCCCTTCGGTGAGGTGCATCAGGCACAGGCGGGCGGCGTTCCAGAGCTTGTTGATGAAATGGCGGTAGCCCTCGATCCGTTTCGCGGACATTTTGATGTCGCGCCCCTGGGCGGCGAAAGCGGCCAGCGTGAAACGGAAGGCATCCGTACCGTAGGTGTCGATCACGCTCAACGGGTCGATGACGTTGCCCTTTGATTTGCTCATCTTTTTGCCTTCTTCGTCGCGCACGAGGGCATGCACATACACATCCCGGAACGGTACAGCGCCCATGAAGTGAATGCCCATCATCATCATGCGGGCGACCCAGAAGAACAGGATGTCGAAACCGGTCACGAGAACCGACGTCGGATAGAAGGTCTCCAGCAGCGGCGTCCGTTCCGGCCACCCCATGGTGGAGAACGGCCACAGCGCCGAGCTGAACCATGTGTCGAGGACATCGGTGTCCTGCACCGGCGCGGCGCTGCCGCAGGCCGGGCATGTCGGCGGGGCCTCCATGGCGACGATCAGCTCCTGGCAGTCCCGGCAGGTCCAGGCCGGGATTTGATGACCCCACCAGATCTGACGTGAAATGCACCAGTCTCTGATGTTGGTCATCCAGTCGAAGTAGGTGGCGGTCCAGATTTCGGGGACGATGCGGGTCCGGCCCTCTTTGACCGCGACGATGGCCTCTTGGGCCAAGGGTCCGGTTTTCACGAACCATTGCCGGGAGAGGTTCGGCTCCACGATGTCTTTGCAGCGGTAGCAGTGGCCCACGCTGTGTCTGTGGGCATCGACCCTCACGAGATAGCCCCCGGCTTTGAGCTCCTCGACCACCGCCCTGCGGCACGCAAATCGCTCCAAGCCTTCGAACTTGCCGGCCGCGGCCGTCATCCGCCCATCGTCGCCGATCGCCTTGATGACCGGCAGGTCGTGACGCAGACCGATGGCGTAGTCGTTGGGGTCATGGGCCGGGGTCACCTTGAGGGCTCCGGTTCCGAAGGACATGTCCACGTATTTGTCGCGGATGACCGGTATGGCGCGATCCATCAGCGGCAGCATGACGGTCTTGTCCGCCGCATTCCGGTAGCGGTCGTCTTCCGGGTGGACCGCCACGGCGGTGTCGCCCAACATGGTTTCCGGTCGCGTGGTGGCGACGACGATTCCCCCGGCAGCGTTCAGGTAGGGATAGCGGATATGGTAGAGGTTGCCGTCGGTCTCCTCGTGTTCGACCTCGAGATCGGCCAGGGCGGTGGAGCAGCGCGGACACCAGTTGATGATGTAGTCGCCGCGATAGATCAGACCCTCGTTGTAGAGCTGGACGAACACTTTGCGAACCGCCAGCGACAGGCCGTCGTCCATGGTAAAGCGTTCGCGCTTCCAGTCGCATGAGGCCCCCAAGCGCTTCAACTGATTGGTGATCGCGTTGCCGTATTTCCGGCGCCACTGCCACACGGCTTCGATAAACTTTTCCCGGCCGAGGTGATGACGGTCCAGGCCGTCCTCGGCCAGCTTGCGTTCGACGACGTTCTGGGTGGCGATTCCGGCGTGGTCGGTTCCGGGCATCCACAGGACGTTGTCGCCCCGCAGTCGTCGATACCGGCAGAGGATGTCCTGAAGGGTGTTGTTCAACGCGTGCCCCATGTGCAGAACGCCGGTGACATTCGGCGGCGGAATGACGATCGAAAAGTTCTTTGGCGCCGAATCGGCGAGCGCGTCGAAAAGACCTTCCTTTTCCCAGAAAGAATACCAGCGGCTTTCGACCTCCCGCGGTTCGTAGCCCTTGTTCAACAGGTCCAGATTCATACCCTAATACTCCTTCTATAATGAGGCGCGCGCGACGGCGTTCCCACAGCACTGCGGAATCAGGTTCGAAAAACACGCCCATCCTTATTAAAGTGCCGCCATTTTTTCAACAGGTAATCGCATCGCAATGGCCGCGGCGTCGTGCAAGGCGCAATCCACTAACCGCCAGCGACTGAAATCGGTGCAAGAGATGTTGGCGAGATCCAAGATCCGGGCGGGCGCGACATCGGTGGGAAGGGTCCCTATTCAGCGCAGCAGGTGCGGGGCAACCGGGCACCGGCTTTTCCGCGTTGGCAACTGCCTGCCGTGTTGCCGGCTCCGGGGGCGGTTTTTTTAAGGACGGGCGTCCAACGAAAAAGAAGAGCGGATTTGTCGGATAAGCCCCTCTGCAAAAGGCTTGTTGCAAGCAGGCGCGCGATCAGCGATCGTGATCGAGATCCCCCAGGATCAGGGTTTTCAGGCGCTCGATTTCTTTTGTGACCGCTCTTTCGATCGCATCAAAGAGCATCGTTTCGATCTTTTGGCCGACGATTTTCGTGACCGCCCGTTCCACGGCCGTCTCGAACTGGGCCCCAGAAAGGATTTCGGGTGTCGATCCATACGCTGCGGCCTTACCGGTTGCCGCGCCGTCCGCCAGGAGGGATGCGGTCGATACCGCTTCACTATCGGCCGGTTGAGTCATTGGGTCTTCGGTGTCCGCTGCGGCATCCTTCACGGCGGTCTCGTCGAAGTCGAAATCAAAGGTTTCCGGCGTCCCTCGGCCGCTTGGTTCGGCGAGATCCGGTGGGGTTTGCTCTGCGGCCTGTGACGGCCAGACATCGCCGTGCGGCGGATTTTCAGCGTCTGCAGAGGCCTTGCTCCCGGCGCGCTCAAACCGGCTGAGGCCGAACGGGTCATCGAGCGGTTGGACCGCGACGGCGGCTGCCGTATCCAGGTCGGCGGCGGAATCGATCGGGGCCGCCTCTGCGATGGCGAGGCCCAATTCTTCTTCCAGTATCCGCCGGTCCGCTTCGCTCAGCGCCAGCTTTTCCTGGTGTCCATCAGTCACGCGCTCCAAGGACGGTTCCTCGAGAGGCTGCGCCTCCACGGCGGCCGTGATCCGGTCGGCCTCTGCGGGGGCTTCCGCGTAACCCCGGTCTTCGAATTCCGGCAGATCCGCCTGTTGGCCGGTTTCGAAGGCAAGGGGTGATTCGGCTCTGCCGCGGCGTGCATTTTCAGCATCAGGCTCGAGGTCGAAACCGGCTTCCGGGTCACCGTGATTTGGCGCCAAGCGGTCGCTGTCTTCTATTTCGTCGGCAACGTCAAATGGTTCCACAAGAAAATCTTGACCGTCGGCGGCTTCTTTGTGCAGAGCGGCCGGCTCGCTCAGCTCGTCACCGACTTCGGTCACCGCGTCGTCATCAATCATCAGGTCTTCAAAATCGTCTGCCAGCTCGAAGTCCACGACATCATGCGCGCCTTCCGCTTTTCCGGCGACATCATCCAAGGCAAGGCCGTCTTCTTGGGCGGGCGGGTTCGGCTCGATATCCTCGGTCAGGTCAAGGACATCGAGGAGGTCTGCGGGGTTTTCGGCCACCTCCGTCAGGTCGATGATGTCATCGTCGTCCTCTACCAACGCCGCTTCCTGGCGGTCTTGCGCGCCGCCGTCGTCAAGGTCGGCCAGCACGGTTTCGGCGAATTCGATGATATCTTCATCACTCAGTGGATTGATCGCTGCGCCTGCCATTGCGGATTTGTCCTTATTTTGCATGCGGGCCCTCATAAATTGGGGTGAGACACAACAAAGAATTTATGATTAATTTTAGTATATTACCATAGGGAGCGGCCTAAGTCAAGCTGTTTGCCGTCACCCAAATCGCGGTCTTTTGACGTTTACAAGCCATCGGGTTTGACGCTATAGAGCCGCCATGCGCTATTTCTTTGCCGAAAAAGCGGTGGCGCCCGGCGAGAAGATGACGGTGAGAGGCTCCGACGCCCGGCACATCAGAAAGGTACTGCGGCTGCATCCCGGAGACAGCATCGGATTCTTCGACGGGTTGGGTGCGGCTCATACGGCCCGCATCGAAAGGTTCGTCGCCGACGGCATCGTGGTCGAAATCCTGAGCACCGCTCAGGCTTCGACCGATCCGTCGGTTGAGATCACCATTGCCCAGGCTTTTTTGAAAGAAAAGAAAATGGATGGCCTCGCACGGCAGTTGACCGAGCTGGGAACGACCAGATGGATGCCGTTTTTCGCGGAGCGTTCCGTTCCCGCCCCCAACCGGCAACGCCTGGCGGGCCGTCTGGAACGCTGGCGCAAAATCAGCCGCGAAGCCCTCAAGCAGTGCCAAAGAGGGCGCCTCTTGCTGATCGAGCCGGTCGCCGGCCTGCAGGACGTCCTGGAGGCGGCCCGCCGCTGCGAGGTCAAAATTCTTTTCTGGGAGAACCAGCCGCAGCCGCTGAACCGGCCGGCGGCGGCGCCGCAGGTCGACGGCCCGCAGGGGGTTTTTGCCATCATTGGTCCCGAGGGCGGGTTCTCACCGGTCGAGGTCGATGCGGCCGTGGCGGCAGGGTTTCTCAGCGCCGGACTCGGCCCGCGCATCCTGCGGGCCGAAACCGCCACAATCGCCGCAGCCACCCTGCTGCAGTTTCTGTTCGGCGACCTGGGAAAAAATCCTTGACAAACCCCGGACCCTTCAATAGTAATGACAGCTTCAAAACCAAGCACGCCGAGGTAGCTCAGTCGGTAGAGCAGGGGACTGAAAATCCCCGTGTCGGCAGTTCGATTCTGTCCCTCGGCACCAGTAATTGTCAATCAGGAAGAGGGGTTATCCGTTGCGGCGGGTAGCCCCTTTTTCGTTGGGTCACTTCCTGTGTGTGAATCCGTGTGTGATTTCTCTCTGGCCTGCTCGAAAACCGCAATTGCTTGCTTCTCCAGATCACCGATGCTGTGCAGATAGATCTCGGTGGTCCTGCGGTTTTCGTGGCCCAGAATTCGTTGGATAGCGCCAAGCGGAACGTTGTTGCCATCCATTATAGAAGTGGTCTTCTTTACGGGGGGATGCGTCTCT
>JBFYWB010000056.1:0-13915 GCA_041299015.1 Deltaproteobacteria bacterium | reverse complement strand
TCGATCTCAAGCCCAAAGGCATCGAACTCCGCCATGAGCCGCTGCAGAACGACGGTTTCATGAAAGCTGAGTTCGATGGTCTCGGGCACCAGCAACCGCTGGGCCTCGGTTTTCAACCTCTCGGAACGCCGCCTGAGCCGTTCATAAAGGATGCGTTCGTGGGCGGCATGTTGGTCCACAAGAACGAGGCCGCCTTCGGATTCGCACAGCACGTAGCTGTTGTGCAGTTGCCCGATCAGCCGCAGACCGCCGAATCCTGTTTTCTCCCATAGTGCCGCCTGCTCCGGCAAACGCCCGTCGACAGCCTGCGCAGCCGTCTGCCGCGGTCTGCCGGGCAACGTTCGGCCGGTTCCGTTTTGCGCAAAGTCGTCTCTACCGCCGCCCGCACCGCAGGGTGCCTGAGCGTCTCGGCCTTGGCCGCCCTCTTGGTCGGGAGGCTCGTGAGCAAGCCCTCTGGCCGTTTCCGCGCCGCGCCGCGGCCCTTCGGCTCCGTATGAAATCTCCCGGTTCTCCGCAATGCAAGGGTCTTTCCGTAAAAAGGCCGGCCGCGGTTCTTCCGTGCGGCCCCATTGCGGCCGATTAAGGCATTCGAGCGTTTCGGACACGGCCGCCTGCACAAGGCCATGAATCAAGTGCTGCTGGGCAAAGCGGACCTCGTTTTTGGTGGGATGGACATTGACATCCACCTGGTCATGCGGGATGCCGATGAAGAGCGTGGCAACAGGATACTGACCTTTCACCAGCCGCTGCCGATAGCCAGCCAGCAGCGCATGCTGGATGACCCGGTCGCGCACATGTCGGCCGTTGACGAAAACAAAAACGCCCCGCGAGGTGCTGCGAAACTGCTTCGGATCCGACACCCATCCGCTCACGGCCCCGCAGTCGGCCTGCCGGGCGACCGGATGGAGATCGCCCCGCAATCCGGCCCCCAGGACATCGGCCACCCGGTCGAGTCGATCGACCGCGGCGGGCCAGCTCTTCAGAGTCCGGCCGTCGTGCACCAGGCGGAAATAGACCTCGGGATGGCCCAGGGCGATGCCGGCTATGCTGTCGGCGATATGCCCCATTTCGGTGGCGACGCTCTTCATGAATTTCCGTCGGGCCGGCGTGTTGAAAAAAAGGTTTTCCACCGTCACCATCGTTCCGGGCGGCGCCCCCGTCTCTGCAACGTGCTCGATTTTTCCGCCCGAAACCCGAATCTCGGTGCCGGCGTCGGCTTGTTTCTCGCGGGTAACGATTGTGAGACGTGAAACCGCCGCGATGCTCGGTAGGGCTTCACCCCTGAACCCGAGCGTGCGAATCGAAAACAGATCGGTGTCGCTGGCGATCTTGCTGGTTGCATAGCGTTCCAGCGCCAAAAGGGCGTCGTCACGGTCCATGCCGCCGCCGTTGTCCGAAACCCGGATCGTCCGTCGGCCGCCCCCTTCCACCTCGATGACGATCCGGGTGCTTTCGGCATCCAGGGCATTCTCAATCAATTCCTTGATCACCGAAGCCGGTCGTTCGACCACCTCGCCGGCGGCGATTTTGTTAGAGACGATTTCCGGAAGAATGCGAATCTTGGACATGGCTGATGGAGAGAGATCCTATTTTTGTTGCTCACTCACGAATCTCTCTAAAAACTCCGTTTCGAGCGGCGACAAATCGAATTTGGCGGCGGCCGCTTCGATTAACTTACCCAAAGATTGATCGGGATTGTACGTGCGTTCCTCGACAACCCAGCGGGCGGCCTTTCTGATGTTTTCGTTTTCAGGTTGTATGGTCGTCATACTTGACTCCGTTTAATGGATTGTGGTGATGACCCGCGCAGCAAGCGCTCATAGGGGCGGTTTTTTCATATGGTGGGCAGTGCTTTGCTCGAAAGCGTAAGCCGCCTGAAACAGCCGCTCCTCGTCGAAGTGTCGGCCCAGAACCTGAAGACCGATGGGCAAACCGTCAGCGGAAAACCCGCAGGGCAACGAAATTCCGGGGATGCCGGCCAGGTTGGCTGAAACTGTAAAAATATCCGACAGGTACATGGTCAAAGGGTCATTCGTTTTTTCACCTATTTTAAATGCGGGTGTAGGCGTCACGGGTGTCAGGATAACATCGCAGTGATCGAATGCTTTCTTGAAATCATCCGTAATGAGCGTCCGAACCTGGGATGCTTTGCCGTAGTATGCCTCGTAGTAACCGGCGGAGAGGCAATATGTGCCGATGATGATACGCCGCTGAACTTCGGGGCCGAAGCCTTTGGATCGCGTGCTGCGGTACATATCGATCAGGTTCGACGGCGCCCTGTCCCGAAACCCATACTTGACCCCGTCGAACCGAGCCAGATTGGAGCTGGCTTCCGAGGGCGCAATCACATAATAGACGGCGACGACGTAGCGCGTATGGGGCAGCGATACCGCCACCCGTTCGGCACCCAACCCCTCGATGACCCGGGTCGCTTCTTCGACCGCTGCGGCCACTTCCGGGTCGAGCCCCTCGATGCCGTAGTATTCCCGGGGAATGCCCACCTTCAGCCCTTTCAAGCCGCGCCCCAAGGCGGCGGTGTAATCCGGGACCTCCGCCGGCACCGAAGTGGAGTCAGCCGGGTCGTAACCGGCGATGGCGTTCATGACCAGGGCGCAGTCGGAGACACTTCCGGCCAGCGGCCCGACCTGGTCGAGAGAAGACGCAAAGGCCACCAGGCCGTAACGTGACACGCGGCCGTAGGTGGGTTTCAGACCCACCACCCCGCAGTGCGCTGCGGGCTGCCGGACAGATCCACCGGTATCCGATCCGAGCGCAGCAAGACACATGTCCGCCGCCACGGCTGCCGCCGAGCCGCCGCTCGAACCCCCCGGGATACGCGTCAGGTCCCAGGGGTTGCGGGTCTGCTTGAAGCCCGAATTTTCGGTGGAAGATCCCATGGCAAACTCGTCCATGTTGAGCTTTCCGACGCACACGGCCCCGGCCGCCTTCAATTTCCGAATGACGAAAGCATCGTAAGGCGGCACGAAATTCTCGAGAATCCGGGAGCCACAGGTGGTCCGCAGCCCCTCGGTGCAGATCACATCCTTTATGCCGAACGGGATGCCGGTGAGCGGTCCGCAGTGACCCTCGCCGATGGCGTCGTCGGCACGGCAGGCCTGCTCGATGGCCTGCTCGGCAGCAATCGTCAAAAAGGCCTCCACCTTGTTTTCAACCGCATCGATGCGCTCGATCACCGCCCGGGTCAATTCTTCGGCGGTGATTTCTTTTTTCTTCAACAGCCCATGCGCTTCTGAAATGGAAAGTTCATGCAGTTTCATCTGCTACTCCGATCATGGCCCCAAACCGACGGATCCGCACCGGACCTGGAACCGAGGCTGGCGTCGCCGATGGGCAAAAACCAAACCGAGACAGAAACCCGAAGGTGGCCTGCGCGTATCCGGCGGATGCCGTCGGGATAGGTCGCACACCGGAAAGAAGTCTCATCTTGCCATCCGTGAAACCGCGGTGCGTCTTCAACCGACCACTTTGGGCACGATAAAACTTCCAGCCTCTTTCTCGGGGGCATTGGCCAATGCCGCAGCGGTGTGGAGGTGGCCGCCTTGCTCGTCTTCCCGGAAGGCGTTGGTGCGTGAGATAGCATGAGAGGTGGCCCGAACACCCTCAGTTTCGACGCTTTTCAGCTGATCCACATAGGCAAGGACCGTTCCGATCTGATCGACAAACTTCTCAATAGCAGCCTCATCGAGTTCCAGGCGGGCCAAATGAGCCACGTATAAAATCTCTTCGCGGGTGATTTTCACTCATACCTCTCAGGGTTAAGCGTTTACTGATCTTTCTTTGCGAAAGGGCCATTTGCGGACGGATGCTAATTCGCTTCCACCAATATCGGTCGGTACCCCTCTTTTTTCAGTCTCTCGGCGACATCGCCGGCCGTCTCCCGGCTGCTGTAGCGACCGACCCGGATGCGAAACCAGATGCCTTTCCCGGGCACCACGGCGATAATTTTATAGGCCGGATAGCCCCGATCCTTCAGTTTCTTCACGAGCGCGTCGGCCTCGCCAAGGTCTTTCAAGGAAGCCGTCTGGATGGTCACATTTTTGGCCTGCGCCAACGGTCGGTCGCCAGTCGCCTTGGCCAGGTTTGGATTCGCCCCTTCCGAAGGCGGCGCCGGTTTGGGGTCGGATTTTTTTGCAGCGGTTTTTGCTGCCGGCTCTTTTTTTTCCGCGGGCGGGGACTCGTCCTTCCGGGAGGCTGGAGCAGGCAGTGGTTTTTCCTTCGCCTGGACTGCATCGCCGCGCGTTAGCGGATCGGAGACGATCGGTCCGTGTTTTTTCAATTCCTCGTAAAACTCGAGTTCGGGGTTGGTCTTCGCGTCGCCGGTTTCCACCGCGACCGGTTCCAGCTGCTTCTCCACATCGGCGGCGATAAGCTGCTCGAGTTCTCTGGTGAACCAATCGATATCGAACTGCACCGGAGCCGTTCCGCGTCCCACTAAAACGCCGAGACCGAACATCCACGCCGCAATCAGGACAACCGCAGCATACCGTCCCCAGGCAATCCGACGGATTCTCCTTTGGGGACGCGATTTTTCGGCGGCTTTTTGTTTGCCGTCATTCACCACGGCGCCTACGATGCCCGAAGACCAAAAGGGAGTTGTGCGCAACCAACCCGTTTGAGGGCGTGTCTGCACAACTCGATGTGAATATGTATCCTCGCTGCCGGCTTTTGTCGCAATGATCCGGGATCGGGGGCGAGGCGTCACATTTTTTCGGGTGCGTCAACCCCCAGCAGTGCCAACCCGTTTCGGACGACCTTGCGGATCGATTCCGCGAGACACAACCGCCCACGGCTCAGCAACGGGTCTTCCGACAGCACCCGGTGTTTGTTGTAATAGGCATGAAAGGCCGCCGCCAGGTTCATGAGGAAAAAAGTAATGCGGTGCGGTTCCAGTTTTTCCGCGCCGGCGGTAACTGCCTCGGGGTATTGGGCAAGGATTTTAATCAAGTGGATTTCTTCAGGCTCCCGAAGCTGCGCAATCGCGGTCTGATCCCACCGGAGGTCAGTCATGCCGTTTTCAACTGCCTTGCGGACGATGCTTGAAATTCGAGCGTGAACGTACTGGACGTAATAAACCGGGTTTTCGTTCGTTTGCTGTTTGGCCACCTCCAGATCGAAATCAAGGGGGCTTTCGTAATGGCGGGTCAGAAAAATGAAGCGTGCCGCATCTTTGCCGACTTCATCGATGACATCGCGCAGGGTGACGAATTCGCCGGTGCGTGTCGACATGGCCACCGGTTGCCCGCCCCGCAGCAGGTTTACGAGCTGGACCAGGATGACATCAAACTGGTTGCGCTGGTGCCCGCAGGCTTCGATGGCGGCCTGCATACGGGGTATATACCCATGATGGTCCGCACCCCAGACATCGATGACACGCTGGAAGCCGCGCCGGTATTTATCCTCGTGGTAGGCGATATCAGAGGCGAAGTAGGTGGTTTGGCCGTTTTGGCGAACGACCACCCGGTCCTTCTCGTCCCCTAAATCACTGGTCTTGAACCACAGGGCCCCGTCTTTTTCGTAAACGATGCCGCGCTGCCTGGATTCGGCCAGGATACGATCCACTTTTCCGGAATCATACAGGCTCTGCTCGCTGAACCACTTGTCGAAGGTGATCCCGAAGAGGGTGAGGTCTTCCCGGATGCCTTCCATTATGTCGCCGGCCGCTTTGCGCGCGCAATACAGTGCGGCATCGCCATCTTCTCGATGGAGGAGGGCGTCGCCTTCTTGAGCCTTTATCCGCGCGGCGATCTCGCGAATATAATCCCCCTGGTAGCAGTCTCCGGGAAAAGGGGCGTCGTGCCCCAAAAGTTCACGGTATCTAAGGTATACAGATCGGCCGAGGGTTTGGATCTGCCGTCCGGAATCGTTGATGTAGTATTCCCGCTGCACGTCGTAGCCGCAGAACGACAGGATGTTGGCCACGCTGTCGCCCACGGCGGCGCCGCGGCCATGTCCGACGTGGAGCGGGCCGGTCGGGTTGGAGCTGACAAACTCGACCTGAACCCTTTCGCCCCGGCCCAAGTCAGAGGCGCCGTAACGCCGGTCGGTTTTTTGGATTTCCAGCAGCACCGGATGCCAGGCCGCTGGGGTGACGTAAAAGTTGATAAAACCCGGCCCGGCAATTTCAACCTTTTCAAGCAGCCGGCAGGAATCGTCCAGCTGATCGGCGATCACCCGCGCGACGTTGCGGGGCGCCATCTTCTGCAGGGAGGCGATGACCATGGCAAAGTTGGTCGAAAAATCGCCATGGGCCTCGGCCTTGGGTTTTTCGAGAATCACATCGGAAAATTCGGCCGTCGGCAACAGCCCTTTATTGTGGGCGCGTAAGGCGGCCTCGAGGATCAATTTCCTGATTCGATTTTTCATATACAAGCGCCACACCGTCAGGCGATTTTTCAATCAAAATGATTATAGAACTGTATTTGATACTTAATTTTACCGGTCAAGTCAAGAAAGTTCACGCCGCGTTCACTGTGTGGCGGGCAGGCGCATCGTCCGGGATATCACCGTTTTTTTTATTGACCTGTCCACCGGTCCGGTATAGAAAGCGGTCAATGGCCGGTCGAAACCGGCGGATAAACTTCATCCAAGAATCTTAAACTCAACCGCATAGCCACGAAGGCAGTGTGCACCAAGAAGGTGCCGAATGCCCGTGGTTTTTTTGTTTTGAGAGGAGGAATCGATGAAAAAAAGCTGTGTTTTCATTTTGGTATGCATGGTGGCGATTTTTTGGGTAACGTCCGCGTCGGCCCACTTCGGGATGGTGATTCCATCGGATTCGATGGTGATGCAGGGTGACGACAGCACGGCCAAGCTGCAGCTCTCTTTTTCCCACCCATTCGAAATGATCGGCATGGACTTGGTAAAACCGAAGGATTTCGGCGTGGTGGCCAACGGCAAGAAAGAGGATCTCGGCGGTGCCCTGAAACCGATCAAGGTCATGGATCACGCCGCCTGGCAGGCCGATTACGCCATCAAGCGGCCGGGCGTCTACATGTTTTGCATGGAGCCGCAGCCTTACTGGGAACCGGCCGAGGATGTTTTTATCATCCACTACACCAAAACGGTGGTCACGGCCTTCGGCGACGACGAGGGCTGGGACGGGGAAATCGGCCTGAAAACCGAAATCGTGCCCCTGTCGAAACCTTACGGTCTTTATGCCGGAAACGTCTTTCAGGGCATTGTCAAAATGGATGGCAAGCCGGTGCCGTATGCCGAAGTCGAAATCGAGTATTATAACAAGGAGAAAAAAGCCGTGGCCCCCACCGACTACATGATCACCCAGACCATCAAGGCCGATCAGAACGGGGTGTTTACCTATGCGGCGCCCAAGGCCGGCTGGTGGGGGTTTGCCGCCCTGAACGAGGCCGATTTCACCATCAAGCATGAAGGCCAGGACAAGGGGGTCGAAATCGGGGCCGTGCTCTGGGTACACTTCGAACCGTGGCAGTAAAAATAGGAGCGGTGGCAGTATATTGGAGGAATCCGGCCTCGGTGAAAAACCGGTCACCGAGGCCTCTATCTCTGTCTCAAGGAGAAGGATGATGCAAAAACTCCTTATCATCATTTTGGTCTGTCTGGTATTTTTGGCAGTGGGCGCCGGGGCGCAGGAAGCGGCCACGCAGCAGGAGGTCGACCGACTCAAGCAGCGGGTCGATGAACTGGAGCAGAAGCAGGAAAAAACAGATAAGGAGTTCGGCGAGCTATCCGACATCGCCAAGCACGTGTCTATCGGCGGCGTCATCGCCGGTGCCTATCAGTACGAGTGGGTCGACGCTCCGCCGGGCATCGACGACAGGGGCCGCGGGGCGATCGCCTTTCAGCCCGAGGTGAGCATCACCCCCACCGAGGCCGACGAGATTTTCTTCGCCCTGGGCTTTGCCGCCGGCAACGGCCTCAACGGGGCCACGGCCTTCACCCTATCACCCTGGGCGGCGGACTTGGAGGATGACGTCAAGGACATCAACGGCCGCAACCGCGACTATCTGCTGCAGGCCTGGTACAAGCACAGCTTCAGCTTCGGAGAGGACCACAGCCTGGGGCTCACCGGCGGGATCATCGACGCCACCGGGTACCTGGATGACAACGCCTACGCCAACGACGAGTACACCCAGTTCATGAACGAGGCCCTGGTCAACGCTCCCAACGCCTTTCTGCCCGCCTACGACATCGGCGGTGCCGTAGAATGGGACTTCGGCCCGTTCGGTGTCAGGGGCGTGTACATGAACGTGGGTGAAAACGACGACGGCAGCAACTACAACTTCTACGGCCTTCAGGTGGGTTACACCCTGGAGACCGCCCTGGGGGAAGGCCACTACCGGGTGGGTTACCACATGACCAGCGAGGACTTCCTGGATCCGGCGGGCCTCTCGGCGGAGCGCCTGGACGTGGTGACCGTCTCCTTCGACCAGGCCCTGGGCGAGATATTAGGGGCCTGGGTGCGCCTGACCTTCGGCTCCGACGATGCCCTGGTTGACTACCAGACGCTGTACTCGGGCGGCGTCAACATCAGCGGCAAGTGGTGGGGGCGCGAGCAGGACAACATCGGCATCGGCTACGCCTACCTGGACGGGGCCGCGCAGACCGAGGAGAGCCTGAAGAACAGCCAGGTGGCGGAGGGTTACGTGCGCTTCGGCCTGACTGAGCTCCTGGCCCTGAGCTTCGACCTGCAGTACGTCCAGGACAACTACACGGCGAGCGACAGCGACGTGGACGGATGGATCGCCGGCGTGCGGGCCACGGTTGAATTTTAAAATTCAAGGGGTGCGTCCCCCGCCGGGCGCTGTAGGAAGCGGGGACGCACCGTTTGATACCGTTTTTTTTAGGGATGAAGGCGCCTGCGGTGTTTTGCTTGACTCCATTTTAAAGCGTGTTAAATGATTGGCACTGAACGATCATCTGGTTTGATGCGAAACGGAAATCCATGCATATCTCCGAAGGGGTTTTATCCGCGCCGGTGCTGATTTCGGGCGGCGTTCTCGCCGCGGTCGGAACGGCGATCGGCCTTAAGAAAATCGATTACGATCAGCTGGCCCGGGTCGGCATTTTGTCGGCAAGCTTCTTCGTGGCCTCTCTCGTGCATGTCCCCATCGGCCCATCCAGTGTCCACTTGATCATGAACGGCATCGTCGGGCTGCTGCTGGGGTGGGCCGCCGTTCCGGCCATTTTTGTGGCCCTGCTGCTGCAGGGTGTTTTTTTTCAGTTCGGCGGGATCACCACCTTAGGTATCAACACGATCATCATGGCCCTGCCGGCAGTCCTTTGCTCTTATCTTTTTGCACCCCTGTTGCGCAAAGATCGGATTTTTTTTCTGCTGGCCGGCTTTGGCTGCGGATTTTGTGCCGTACTGTTCGGAGCCCTTCTCGTGGGAGTTGCCCTGGTGTTCACGGCCGAAAATTTCCTGGCGGTGGCCACGCTGGTGGTCACCGCTCATATACCGGTCATGATCATCGAGGGTATCGTCACCGCCTTCTGCGTCGTATTTCTCAAGAAGGTTCAGCCGGCCATGCTGCCATAAATTTATCCGTTCGGATAAATTTTTTATTTAAGGATAAAAAAAGGGCAATCAAAGCGCATGATGTTCAATTCTACGTTAAAAATGGCGTCGCTAAAGATCAGGCAGATGTCGGTTATCACGGCCATGCTTCTGCTGCTCTCTTCCAGCCAGGCACTGGCTCACAACGTAACCGTCTTCGCATGGGTAGAAGGGGACACGGTGCACATCGAGAGCAAATTCAGCGGCGGCCGCAGACCGATGGGCGCACCCGTGGAAGTCTACGAAGACGGGGGCAACCTACTGCTGAAGGGGGAGACCGACGAAAACGGCGAATTCTCCTTCAAGGTGCCGAAAAAAACCGCAATGAAAATCGTCCTGCTGGCCGGTATGGGCCATAAGGGAGAGTGGACCATCCCCCTTTCAGATCTTGAAAATGGCAGCATCGACCCACCGCCCCAAGCGACAGAAACCGGCTCACCGCCACCCGCCTCGACCAACCCGGACCAGGCACAGGGTTCGGTAACCGCCGTGAGCGGCCAACCGGTTCCGGCCGGATATGTGACCGCCGCCGAGATTCGGAATGCGGTCGAGGAGGCGTTGGACACAAAACTCAAACCGGTCATGCAATTGCTGGTCGAAACACGCCAGAGCGGACCTTCGGTCGCCGATGTTCTGGGCGGCATCGGCTACATCTTCGGGTTGATCGGGGTGGCCGCCTATTTCAGCTCCAAGCGTCGAAAACCTTGAGCGCTTGCCATTTCAACGGGTGTTCTGAAGACGGCCATTGACTCGGTGCCCGATGTTCAACGAACCCTTCGCCAGCGGCGATTCGATCATTCACCGCCTCGATCCACGCTTCAAGGTGGTCGCCGCCGCCGTATTTTCAATTGTAGTGGCCGTATCGTATCGGTTCCCCACCCTGTTTGCCGCCCTGGTTGCGGCCGTTAGCCTGACGCTGGCAGCGCACCTGGATCTCAAAGCCGTTGCCCGCCGTCTCCTGGTGGTCATCGCCTTTCTGGTTTTGCTGTGGGTTCTGTTGCCGATCACTTTCGGAGGGGCCGCGTTCATGCATGTCGGACCGCTGCCCCTTAGCCGGCCCGGAGTGATTCTGGCCGCTCAGATTTCGCTCAAGTCGCTGGCCATTCTGTTGGCCTTCATCGCCCTCATCACGACCATGAACTTCACCACTTTAGGTCATGCACTGGACCGCTTGCATCTGTCGGGGAAACTGGTCCACCTCTTGCTGATGACCCATCGGTATGTTTTCGTGATCGAGCTTGAATACCAGCGCATGGTCCGGGCCGCAAAAATCCGCTGTTTCCGGCCGCGGACCAACCTCCACACGTACAAAACGTTTGCGTATTTCATCGCGATGCTCTTCGTGCGCGCCGCATCCCGTGCCGACCGGGTGTATCGCGCCATGCGCTGCCGCGGCTTCAACGGCCGTCTTTACTGCCTGGCCGACTTCCCTCCCCACTCTTCCAACTGGGTTTTTGCGGGCCTCATGACGGTTTTCGTCATCGGACTGGCGCTATTGGAGTGGGGCAAGATCCTCTGAGCGGTTTGCTTTTTATAGATTCGATAATATAATCGAAATGTTTGAATCGAACCTCCGCCGCTATCCGCATCGCGATGGCGTGCTCCCTGAAGGCGGACGCAAGCCGCCAAGGATCGAGAACCCAATGTCAGAAAGTCCGATCATAAAACTCGACCGCATTACTTTTTCGTACCCGGGCGCATCGCCGGTGCTCAAAGATCTCGACTTCACCCTTTTCGAGAAGGACCGCATCGGACTGATCGCCCCCAACGGCAGCGGCAAGACGACACTTTTTCACATCATCATGGGATTGCTCAAGCCGACGGCGGGTCATATCGAGATTTTCGGGCAGCCGGTGGCAGGGGAAAAGGACTTTGTCGCCGTAAGGCGCCGGATCGGGTTACTTTTTCAGGACTCCGACGACCAACTTTTCAGCCCGACGGTGTTGGAGGATGTCGCTTTTGGGCCGCTCAATCTGGGTAAAAGCAAGCAAGAGGCGATTGCGATATCGCGTAAAACGCTTGCGTTTCTTGGGCTCGACGGTTTTGAAGATCGCATCACGATCCGACTCTCCGGTGGGGAAAAGCGTCTGGTGTCAATGGCAACGGTACTGGCAATGGAACCGCAGGCCATGCTGCTCGACGAGCCAAGCGCCGGTCTGGACGAAGCGACTAAAATCAGGCTCATAGACATCTTAAAGAACCTCGACATCAGCTATGTCATTGTTTCCCACGAGTTCGATTTTCTTACACAGATCACTGACACGATCTACACCCTCCAAAACGGCCGCATTCAAGTGGACACCGCCGCCCACCTCCACGAACATCTGCACGCCCACCCCTATGGCCGGCACCCCCACAAACATCTGGAGCAGTAGCAGCGAATCCCGCAATTTAAAAACCGTTCGCTTCAAATAAATATTGGATCCCACTGACAGCAAGAAGGAAGCCGCGCATAAAAAAAGGGGCTCCGGCCGAAACCGTAACCCCTTGATTTTTATGGTAGGCACGACTGGATTTGAACCAGCGACTTCTACCGTGTCAGGGTAGCGCTCTCCCCCTGAGCTACGTGCCTGTAAGAGTGCTTGTTGTTACCATCGGCGAAATCGGCTGTCAAGCAGAATCAAACCGTTGGACCCGGCCTGCCGGGTCGGCGGACGAGTTGATTGGCCGCGTTTTCGAAATCGACGGGTCATTGGACTGTGGCGGCCGATGTGTGCGGAACGAGCTGAATTTTCAGCCGGTCCGGCATCACCTCGTGAATGTTGATACTGAAGGTCTCGAACGCGTTGAGCATCAGGGCATCAACCAATTCAGCGGTTTTACCTCGGTAAGAGACCCGCAGTGCCGCATCGTCGGTCTTAAGCTCATTCACCTGCACGTCTTCGACGCCGGAAATCGAGGCCAACATACGACGGAACTGAACGAAGTTGGCCAGATTGTGGGTGCCGGTGAGCTGAACATCGATCTGATCCGCTGTCGGCCCTTCTTTTTGCCAGGCGTTTTCGATGAGGGCGATCAAGTCCCCTGCGCACTGGCTGCCGACATCTTGAAGCGCATCACGGCTGCCGGCGGTCTGGTCTGGGGCGGTGGTAACGGTCGTCTTGATGACGGATGCGATCTCTTCACCGGTCTTCGTCAGGTAGGCCCGGGCGATAATGCTGCCCCTGTAGGACCTTGAACCCGATTCCATGTAATTGGCATTTTCAGCCACGGTCCGGCCGATAACGACCACATCGGCCTGAAGCGCCAGGCCCAGTTTGATGGCTTCAGCGACGGCAATTTCCGGCGTGTCGGCCACTGACTGTCCGACCATCAACTGAACTTGAGGGCCGTGTTCGACAATCCGAAAACCCTGCCCCCGCATCGTTTCGGTCATGACGGTTTCCGCCGCCGTTTTAACGTACGGCATATTCCGTCCCCACCAGTATTGCGGAAATGGATTCTCGAGACTCTGCTCTGACATAAAGTAAAGCACGGACGGCATCGGTTTTTGAATCTGTAAAATACCCGATTGAGTCAATTCGCGGTGTATTCGATCTCCGGAAACGGTCGCCTGAACCATCACGCGGTAGCGGTTTGCCTGTTGCGATTCGGTCAAGACCTTGTAGTCCTGTACGAAGCGGCCCGGATTTTCGTAAATTTGCCGGTCGAGCGTCTCGTAGCGGTGTACCATGGCATCCACGGGCAGGCTGCCGGCCACCGCCAGTCCGACGGCCGTTACCAGGCTGTTGGTGATCGCCTGATTTCTGGCTTCGGTGATGGTGCTCTGGGCGGTGATAGGCTCCGACCCGATAACCACGTAGGTCTTCGACGATGTCGACTGCGAAGTCCGGATGACGGTCAGGCTCGCCACAATGGCAAGCAAAAGGAACGCTGTTCTTCTGATCAGGCTTTTTTCAGCAGGCATCACATAACCCTCTTGTCAAAAACTGCAATCAATTTTGATGATTATATCACAATTTCAGATTTTGCGGGCCAAGGCATAATCGGCGATATCGAGCAGCAGTTCTTTTGCCGGACACGGTTCGAAAACCGCCAACGCCTGCTTGGCCTGCCGAATGTGTTCAGCCGCCATTCTGCGGGTGTAGTCGAGACTGCCGCAGTGATTGAGAATATCGATCAGGCTATTGAATTCAGCCGGCGAAAAATCCGGGTTTCGAACCATCCGCAGCATGCGTTCCCGGTTTCCGTCCCCGGCATTCTGCAGGGCATGGATGATCGGCAGGGTGAGCTTGCCTTCGCGCAGATCCGCACCGACCGGCTTTCCCAGCGTGGCGCTGTCGGCCGTGTAGTCGAGCAGGTCATCGGCCATCTGAAACGCCAACCCCAGGTTCAAACCGTAGGCGCCCAGAGCCGACTCCT
>JBFYWB010000011.1:0-4188 GCA_041299015.1 Deltaproteobacteria bacterium | reverse complement strand
TGCGAAAAGAACAGGAGAAATGTTATCAGCGCAATCGTGAGCCATATCCCTCGCTTGCCGTTCACTTGTATTTCCTCATACTGAGTAACCCCTGCAGGAATCCCTGGATAGTCAGCTTCTGCCGATCCTCATGACTTGTGATCAACAGAGAAAAAAATGAGACAAGGCGGCGGGGATTACGCGCTGGTTCTAAAAATTTTTGCTTCCGAAGACTGACGCAAAGTTGCTGACGTCATTGAAATCGTTCTCTATTATATACGAATGCAGGTCCTCTCCGTCCACATCACCATCGCCATCAAAGTCGGCTGCTTCGAAAACACTAATCACGGTAATGCTGACCGTGGCCGTATTACTATCTGCACTGCCGTCGTTTGCGGTGTAGGAGAATGAATCCGGCCCTATATAGTCCGGTAATGCTGTGTAACTGAATCCGCCGTCAGCGTTCAGCATCAGGTTACCGTGCATCGGCGGAGTAACCAGGTTAGCTGTCAACGAGTCGTCGTCGTCCGTATCGTTTTCCAACACCCCGGGTGCCGGTATGTCGAGCACTGAATTCTGAACGGCAGTGTAAAGATCATCTTCTGCGACAGGGGGCGTGGACATTGGGCTTTCATTTACCGTGATCGTTTGACCCGTGTTGACAAATGATGTTTCGACGGTTACGCCCCCTAAAAAAACGACCCGCACATCGACCTGATCGTTTTGACCCACTCCGAAGTGAAGTACCGAATCGTTCTGCCCAAGATAGCCTTCCTGGCTGCGGGCCTCGCGCCAGGTGATCCGCGAGCCGGCCACGCCGAGCTGCCCAGCGTCATAGATGTACACTTTGGCGCCAAAGGCCCCGGCTTGACCGTTTGACCTGACCAGCTTGACCTTGAGCCAGCGGTTGGTGCCCTGATACTCGTTTCTGATCAAGCGATTGTAAGTATTTTTCTGAGCATAAAAGAAATCGACATCCCCGTCGCCCTCGATATCGGCAAAGGCCACCGAGCGCGGATCATTGATCAGTCCCGTAATAAACGTCGGCGAAGCGCTGTAGTTGCCGTTGCCGTCATTGTAATAGATTCTGCTGTCTCCGGAAAAAACGAGATCCCAATCACCGTCGTTGTCCAGGTCTTCGAATCCGCCCATATAGCCCGGCGCCGAAAAAGTGTTTCTGAAAATATAGGTATTGTTGCCGGTATTGATGTAAAGATGCTTCTGCAGCAGGAGGTCCAGGTGGCCGTCGTTGTTGACATCCGCCAGGGTTATGCCGTCGCCGGCCGCATGATTTATTCCCAGAGAGACAGGATCGATGAGCTGGAAATTGCCAGCACCGTCGTTGCGCAGAAAGTTGACAGCGCCCGTGCGGTTTGCGGCAATGATGTCGATATCGCCGTCACCATCGAAATCACTGTCCGTGGCCCCTTGCCCGGCCGGTGCATCGTAAAGCGCACCGGAATCCACCGCCGTGAAAAACAGGTTGCCCTCGTTACGGTACACTTCGTTTTTTTCCCCGGCCGGGTCATTGGTCCCTTGATACCCGGTAATGGCAAAAAGATCCAGATCCCCGTCCTTATCCATATCGAACGCCACCACACCACGCGTCAACCATCGTCGGTCGGGAAGATTTGCGGCCAGCGTAACATCGGTAAAAAAACCGCTACCGTTGTTGCTGTAAATCCGGTTGCGTTGATAAGCGCCATTGAACAGATCGTAATCCCCATCATTGTCCAAATCCGCCCACACACCCCCGTGGCTGCCGGTGTCGAAGCTCGCCACTCCGCGTTGATCGGCCTCTTCAATGAAACTAGCCCCATCGATATTGCGGTAAAAAAGATCGGCCATGTCCTGGTCGGAGTTCATGGTCACATAAAAATCCGGCCGGCCGTCGCCGGTGGCATCACTCAATTGGACACCGTGCCCGCCGTACCAGCTCGGCCCCCCGGTTCCGCTGCTCGCGGTGATGTCCGTAAATAGGGGCGGGGCGATGGCGTCACCGTAACGGATGTTGTCGATGTAGGCGTCCTGCTGCTGGAGCACCACCTCGAACTCGGACACCGCGATTGCGGCCGGGGCGTCGTCCAGAACCAGCGTCTCACCGAAGGCCTCGACGATCACTGCCTGAGGGCTGAAACGAATCGTTATCTTATAGCCGGCCCCCTGGTTGTAATTCGACTGAAAAGGCGCACTGGCCACCTTTTCTTTCACTCCTCCCACGCCGACATATTTGGCCACCTCCCGATCGAGGTAGGCGTCGCTGTTGTAAACCTCGTAATAATTGTTCGCATCGGCCCGCAGACGCACCTTGATCTTGCTGCCGTCGGGATAGCCAGCGGTGGGCAGCAAATCCATTTCGAAAACACCGCTCTCCAGAACCGGCAGGGCACGGGTGAACTTGATGCCGATATCGTCACCCGTTAGAACCTGCAGCCGACCATTCGTTTCATCATACAAAAACTGGGGATCGCCGCCATCGTTCCAATACGGGTCGACCAGGTATGCGTCAGTGCTGTCGGTGGAAAAATTATCCTCGAATTGAACGGCATCGACGCTCCTCGTGCCAACCAGAAGAAATGTCGATACCAGAACCGCACAAACAAAAAACACTCTGCTACGCACGTGCGTTGCTCCTTCCGCTGTCATGCGAACATGCCGTCAACGGGATCGATGATCCGGGCCCAATCACGCCGGGTCGAAACGATTCGGGGCGAACCCACATCCGCTCCAACTCAAATTTTTTTGGACCAGGCGCTTCGCGTTTTAAAATGCTGCTCGACCGCGAGATCAGTGCGACAGCGCCTGAAACCACAAGTCAGCCATCGAGGTGTAGCCAATGCCGTCTGGGTGGATGTTGTCGAAGTATTCGTCCGGGTGCGCCCTGAAGTATTGGTAGAAATCCGGCGGTACAGCGGTTAAGCCATTGGCCGCAGCCAGGGCGTCGACAACCGAGTTGTACTCCTGAATGAGCAGGTTCCGTGCGGCCGTATCCGGATCCGCAAAGGGCGTGCAACTGCTGCAGACCCCCAGCGCAATGGGAATCTTTGCCAGGACCGGCTCCTTGCCGGCTGCCGTCACCAAAGCGATGATCTGCTGCATGTTGCTCAGAAACGAACCCGAATACCCCGGCTCCCCCGGGTTCAACAAATTGCCTTCCGAATCCAGTCCGCTGTCCACCGACAAATCGAAGGAATCGTTGGATCCTAATAGAATCAAGAAATAGCCGGCTCCCGAGTGGATCTCAAGCAGCCAGGGCAGAACGGCCAAAGCCTCGCCAGAGGTATCGCCCGGACCCCCTTCGTTGGCGATGAAGTGCGGATAGCCATAGTGGTTCGCCAGCAGGTCCGCCAGAACCGGAGCGTAGCCGCCTCCGGTGGTAAAGCCGTCAAACGAGACGTCGTCGGCCGCAATGTCGTCCCCAACCCCGAAGGTGATGCTGTCGCCGAAGGCCACGTAATAATCGCCGATGCCGACCGGCTCGGCCAGGTGACGCGTGTAGCCTCCCGCAACCGGCTGCCCGGATGAATCGATCGCAATGGCCTCAACGGAATAGCCGCCTTTGGCCAGACCGGCAAACAGGTGTTCATAGGGCTCAGAAGAATCCTCGACTTCCTCCAGCAGAGCACCGGTGGCAAAGTCCCGCAGCACAAACGTGACCCCGTCGCCGGCCCGGAGATTGCCCGCATAGGCCCTGGCCGCTATATTGGCACCGCTTTGAAATTGATCGCTCATCGGACTGGATAAATGGACGTAGGCCTGATCGAGCATGGCAACGTTGTCGAAATAGGCGTCCTGCTGCTGCACCACCACCTCAATCTCGGACACCGCAATCGCAGAGGGGTCATTGTCCAGGACCAGCGTCTCACCGAAGGCCTCGACGATCAACGCCTGCGGGCTGAAAAAGATCGTGATCCGGTAATTCATCCCCTGGCTGTAGACGTTACGGAACGGCGCGCTGTCCACCTTCACGCCGTTGACATACTTGGCCGCCTGCCGGTCGGGATACGCGTCGCTGTTGTAAACCTCGTAGTAGTTGAGAGAATCGGCCCGCAGGCGTACCTTCAACTTGCCGCCGTCCGGATAACCGATGGTCGGTTGAAAGTCCATTTCGAACACGCCGGCCGCCAGCACCGGTGAAAAATGGGTGAACTTCACGCCGACATCGTCGCCGGTCAACACCCGCAGCCGCTGACCCGCCGCATCGTACAA
>JBFYWB010000005.1:0-26994 GCA_041299015.1 Deltaproteobacteria bacterium | reverse complement strand
GCAATTCCTTGATTTCCTTGAACTTGCGGAAAATTGCGCATTTCTGGATCGGAAACTCATCAGTGCCCTTAAAGTTGTCGTGGATGGGCACTAGAATAGGCTCCGCTTGGATTCGGCAGCTTCGGGCCCGGGGCCGCAATCGACCAATGGCAAACGGACGCCCGGCTGGCGGTTGCCCTGAATCGACAACATGTCACCGGGGTTTTCAACAAGGGGCCCCGGCGAGGAAAAAGCTCAGGCCGGCCTGCGCCTGGGCAGCACCAGGTTCAGGACGACACCGATGATGCCGGCCAGCCCGATCCCTCCCAGGGTGAATACCGTCATCCCCCCGATACCGAACACCAGGATGATGGCGACAATGATCATGTTCCGTGCTTCGGTCAGGTCTTCCCCGGCCTTTACGAGGGTGTTCAGCCCAACGACCGTGATGGTGCCGAAGAGCAGCAGCATGATGCCGCCCATGACCGGCACCGGTATCGTCTGCAGCAAAGCCCCCAATTTTCCGAGAAATGCCAGCAGGATGGCAAAGACCGCCGCCCATGCCATGATGAGCGGGTTGTCCATGCGGGTGAGGGTGACCGCACCGGTGACCTCGGAATAGGTCGTATTCGGAGGGCCACCCAGAAAGGAAGCCAGGCTCGTGGCCAAACCGTCGCCGAGCAGGGTGCGGTGAATCCCCGGGTTGGCCAGATAGTCTTTGCCGGTGACGTTGCCGATGGCCAGAATATCCCCGAAATGTTCGATGGCCGGCGCAATCGCCACTGGAACGATGAAAATAACGGCTTCCAAGTTCCAGCGCGGAAAGACGAAGTTCGGCACTGTCACCCAGGCGGCTTTGGCCACGGGCGACAGGTCGATCAACCCGAAGGGGATCGAGAGAAGGTAGCCGACACCGACACCGATGAGAATCGGAACCAGGCGCAGCAGCCCCTGGCCCAGCAGAGAGACGAAAACGGTGGTCGCAAGGGTGGCCATGGAGATGATCAGGGCGGTTTTCTCCGGCACCAGAACGGCCGATCCGTCGCCGGTTTTGCCGATGGCCATGTGAACGGCGACGGGTGCCAGGATCAGGCCGATCACCATGATGACCGGCCCCACGACCACCGGCGGCAGAATACGGTGTAAAAACCCGCGGCCGAAGAACTTGACGCCGATGCTCAGCAGTATGTAGACCAAACCGGCCGCGGCCAAACCGCAGAGTGTGGACGGGATGCCCCAGGTTTGCACCCCGTAGATGATGGGGGCAATGAAGGCGAAGGAAGAGGCCAGAAAAACCGGGACCATTCTTTTGGTCACCGCCTGAAACAGCAGGGTACCCGCTCCGGCGGTAAACAGGGCCACGTTGGGATCGAGGCCGGTCAGCAGAGGGACCAGCACCAAGGCGCCGAAAGCGACGAAGAGCATCTGGGCGCCCACGAGAGG
Source organism: Deltaproteobacteria bacterium (assembly GCA_041299015.1). Lineage (GTDB taxonomy): Bacteria > Desulfobacterota > Desulfobacteria > Desulfobacterales > SG8-13 > JARFQH01. The sequence continues at coordinate 25,572 of JBFYWB010000005.1, read as the reverse complement.
CCCCTTGTAGCCGAGATGGTTTTGAGCCGGCGCTTCCGTCTGCGTCATTGAACCGTCCTCCTCTCAGGTGGGTGGATCTGAAGGCTGCGGGGTGGTGATTCAATCACGGTCCCGTTTCCAACATGGGGAGAGCCGCGGCTGACCGGCTTGGCGTCGGCAACGCACGTGCCGGTCGGCACGGCACTTATTTGGTACCGAAAATCTTGTCGCCGGCATCGCCGAGGCCCGGTAAGATATAGCCGATATCGTTTAGTTTTTTATCGACGGCGGCCACATAGATGTCGACATCGGGATGACATTTCGCGACCCGTTCGATTCCTTCGGGTGCGGCGACGAGAAAAAGTCCCTTAATGAGGTTGCAACCGGCGGCTTTCAACAGGGTGATGGTTTCGACCACGGTGCCGCCGGTGGCCAGCATGGGATCCAGAATCAGCGCAATCCGCTCGTTGAGCGCACCGGTCAGCTTGACATAATACTTAACCGGCTGCAGAGTATTTTCGTTGCGGTAGAGTCCGACGACGCTCACCCTGGCGGAGGGGATCAGATTGAGGACGCCGTTCATCATGCCGAGCCCGGCCCTGAGGATCGGCACCACGGTGATCTTCTTCCCCTTGATTCTTTCCACTTCCACCGGACCGGCCCAACCCTGAATGGTTTCTTTTTCGGTTTCCATGTCCTTGGTGGCTTCGTAGGTGAGCAGGCTGCCCAGTTCGGAAGCAAGATCCCGGAAATCCTTGGTCGTGACGGTATGCTCCCGCATGAGGCCCAGCTTGTGCCGGATGAGGGGATGGTTCACCACATGGACGGGCACGGTGCCTCCTTTGGTATAGGGTTCGATAGAGGGTGTTGCGCGTCTAACGAGGGTCAGGAAGAGGGGCGAGATTACCGGAGCCCTCCGGAATCCGGCCCCTCATGTGGCTCGGCGAATTGCAATATAGGTAAAACGTCGGGATGTCAAGAATACAGATGCTGCGGCCCTGGCATCACCACGTTCCCAGCGGTCGGGTCACCGTGAAATGGAAGGGGTCTTTGACCAGTTTTTCGGATGCCGTCGGAATGGTTTTGGAAATGGCGGTAAAGGGCAGGGCGAGGACGAAGACGGCCGAACCGAGCACGGTGGCTGCTGCGCCAATGGGTCGCATGACACAAAGGTCATAGGCCATGGAACCGGCGCTGGGATCGGCTTCACTTACCTCGGCCTGGGCCAGCACCTGAGCGCCGAGAGGCATAAGAACCAGTGAAAAGGCGATTAAAAGAACCGTGGATTGTCTGACCAACCGATGCATATATTCCTCCTGTGTCCTTGTGATTGCCGTCCGGGGCAACAATACCGGCCCAGTTTAATTTTATGCCGTATTATACTATAGTGCGGGGTGGTTATCAAATAATCTGTTCAATCGCCTCCAATCGCAGCCGTGTTCATCTGCGGCCCTTTTCGGCAATTTCGGAAGCCAATCGCCCCTGAGGCGTGACCGGGGGCCGGACGGGCAAGCGGGATCGCCGCTGCGGCGCGTCCGTTTGTGAAGCGGGGCGATTCCTTTATTTCCTCAATCTTACGAAAAATTGTCCAGCGCCTTGCCGGGAAAAGATCTGAACGGTGCATCGCTCCCAGGCGGCGGCGAAAATAAAAACAAGATGCCTGATTTTACCTCCGAGAGGTTGGATACCATCGAGGTTGCGGCCGCCCTGCCGGTCCATCACACCTTCACCTATAGCCTGCCCGACGCGCTCAAAGGTTTGGCGGCCATCGGCATGCGGGTTCTGGTTCCCTTCGGCCGGCGCCGCATCACCGGTTACGTGCTCGGTTTTCAGCGGCCACCGCAGGAGATGGAAATAAAGCCGGTGGTCGATCTTCTCGACGACGCGACTCTTTTTCCGGAAACGATGGTCCCTTTTTTCCGATGGATTGCCGATTATTACATCCATCCGATCGGCGAGGTGATCAAGTGTGCTCTGCCCGGCGGGTTGAACAGCTGCGATGTCCTCACGGTGGCGATTACGGAAGCCGGGCGCAGGGCTCTGCAGACGCAGGCGTCGGAAAGCGAAGCCCAGGTGTTGAAGCTGGTCGAATACCGCACTCGACGCCTGACGGACATCGGATCGGGTTTTGAAGCCCGGCCGCCGCGCGCGCTGCTCAACACCCTTGGAAAACGCGGTTGGGTGTCGATCGGACGTGAACTGCAAGGGGATCGGGTCCGGCCCAGGAACGAGGTGTTCGTCATTCCGGCGCCGGCAGCGCCCGATCCCGGCCCGCTGGTCGGGCAGCGCAGGAAAATTTGGGAATGCGCGAGCGCCGCCGGCTGCATATCGATCAAAAACCTGCAGGCCGACCTGCGGACCAGTCGCACGACCATCACCGCCATGGTCGCAAGCGGTTACCTGAACCTCTCGAGCAGGCCGGTCTACCGCGACCCTTTCGGTGACGCCGTTGCTCCCGACAGCCCCTTGGTCCTGAACAGCGATCAGCGTGCGGTCGTGGACAGGGTGATCCATTGCCTGGGGCGGGAATTCGCGGCCTTTTTGCTGGCGGGGGTTACCGGCAGCGGCAAGACCGAGGTCTACCTGCAGCTGGCCGCCGCCGCCATCGGACGGGGCTACCCGGTTCTGATTCTCATTCCCGAGATCGCGCTGATTTCCCAGACCGAACGAAGTTTCAGGGCCCGTTTCGGCGACCGGGTGGCCGTGCTGCACAGCGGCCTGTCAGCCGGTCAGCGATATGATCAGTGGCAGCGTATTCACCGTGGTGAAGTTCAAATCGCCATTGGCGCCCGTTCGGCTGTATTTGCCCCTTTTCAGCGGATCGGTCTGATCGTTGTCGACGAAGAACACGACACGTCGTACAAGCAGGAAGGCAGCCTGCGGTACAACGCATGCGATCTGGCCGTGGTGCGGGCCAAACTCGACAAAGGCGTGGTTCTGTTGGGATCCGCGACGCCCTCGATCCAGTCCGTTTATAACGCCGCGCAGAGAAAATATGCCGAATTGACCCTTGACAAACGCGTTGAAGAGCGGCCGCTGCCGGAGATCGACGTGGTTGACCTGCGAAAAGCCAGAGACCTGCGCGGCAGCGGACGCTTCATTACCGCCGAACTGCACCAGGCCATGGCGGATACCTTGGCGCGCGGCGAACAAGTGCTGCTTTTTTTGAACCGGCGAGGGTTTGCCAGTTTTCCGGTCTGTCGCGACTGCGGCGCGTCGTTAAAATGCAAGAACTGCGATATTTCCCTGACCCTGCACCGGCAGGCCAACGCTTTGAAGTGCCATTACTGCGGTTTCATGCGGCCGGCGGTATCTGTGTGCGACAAGTGCGGATCCTCTCACATCCAAAACCTGGGATTGGGCACGGAGAAAGTCGAGGCTTTTGTGACCGAACTTTTTCCCGATGCCCGCGTGGCGCGCATGGATCGTGACACCACCGCACGCCGGGGCTCGATCGTGCGTATTTTGAAAGACCTGCGCCGCCACCGGACCGATATCCTGGTGGGCACTCAGATGGTGGCCAAGGGGCACGATTTTCCGCTCATCACGCTGGTGGGCATTTTGTGTGCGGACCTTTCCATCAGTTTTCCGGATTTTCGCGCCGGCGAGCGAACCTTTCAGCTGCTGGCTCAGGTGGCCGGACGGGCCGGTCGGGGTGACAAGCCGGGCCGGGTGATCCTGCAGACCTATAATCCCGAACACTTCAGCATTCGCGCCGCTCAACACCAGGATTTCAGGGAATTTTACCGGCAAGAGATCATTTTTCGCCGAACCTTGAAATATCCACCGTTTTCGAGGATAATACAGCTGAAAATTGCGGGTCGCGATAAACACCAGACCGAAACCTTCGCTCGTTCCCTGGGGGAAGCGTGCCAACGGATGAGGGGGCAGGAACCCGTTTCGGGAAAGTCGGTCGAAGTATTGGGACCGATCGAAGCGGCGCTGGCGCGCATTGCCGGCAAATACCGGTGGCAGATCCTGCTCAAAAGCCAGCGGGTCGGCACGCTGCATCGGTTCGTGCGACGGGTAATGGCGGAGAGTCCGGCCTTTTTCAACCGGCGCGGGGTCAATGTCGCCGTCGATGTCGACCCGTTTTTCATGATGTGAGCCGTAAAGTCTATGTGAGGAGATGGAATATGCGAAAGGGCGTCCTTGGCCTTTCCCTCGGCATGTGGCTTGGTCTGTTTTACACTCTGGTGCCGACCGGCAGTGCCGCCGCAAGCCGAGTTGCGGAGCAGACTGTCCTCCAGGGGGTCACTTTCGGCCAGGGGTCCGCGATTCTCAAGAAAGCGGCCCTGCCCTTTTTGGAGCCGCTGCTGCAAGAGCTCCGATCGGATCCGAATCTGCGGATCGTCATCGAGGCGCATACCGCTGCGTCCGGTGCCGTCGACACCGACATGAAACTCTCTCGCAACCGGGCCTTGACCGTCTTCAACTGGCTCGTTGCGCAGGGCATCGACGCCAGCCGGATCGGATACGCCGGTCACGGGAGCACCCGGCCGAGCGCGGCGGCCGCAACGGCGGCGGAACGAACCCAAAATGACCGCATCGAAATCACCAAGACCCGCGACCTTTTCCCGGTGGCGGTTTTCCCCGAGACGAAGTACCAGTTCGAGCCCGTGGCTGATGGGATGGAAATCCGGCACGATTTCGCGGTGCTCAACAGCGGGACGGCCGAACTCGGCATCAAGGAGGTCAAGACCGGGTGAGGCTGCGCGGCGGTCTCCTACACGAGACTCATTCCCGCCGGCGGCGAGGGAAAAATAACGATCAAGGTCGATACCAACGGTTACGGCGGCAGGGCGCTGCACAAAACCATCCGGGTTGTGACCACCGACCCTAAAAAACCGGAGATGCTGCTGACCGTCAGTGGATCGGTCAAAAATTTTGCGACCATAACGCCCAGCAATATCCGGCTCTTCGGCACAGTCGGTGAATCGTTCAAGGAAACCGTTCGGATCGTGCCGGAGGATAGTTATCCATTCAAAATCCTGGAAACGAAGGTTCAGATCGGACGCGACATCCGCTTCGAGCTGACCGCTGAAAAGCAGCCATCGGGCGGGGCTTATCTGCTGACAGTGGAAAATGTGAAACAGGAAACGGGGCGCTACTACGATACGATCTTTCTGATGACCGACAGCCGCGTCAAACCCCAAATCAGCATTCAGGTTTACGGCAGGATAAGCGGGCCCGAAAGCCGTAAAGCCAACTGACCCGCGGCGTTTTCAGTGCTCAGCGCCCGGCGCTCGGCACAGCCGGCGGGGAAACAGGAAACCAACGATGCCAAACAAATCAGGCCTTGAAAGAGTGAAGGCTGTGGTCTTTGACTGCGACGGTGTCATGTTCGACACGGTCAAGGCCAACACGGCCTACTACGATCACATCCTGCGTCAATTCGGCAAGCCCGAATTGACACCCGAGCAGTTTGCCTACACTCACATGCACACGGTCGATGAGGCCCTGGTTTACCTGTTCGACGACGCGGCCCAGCTGTCCGAAGCCAGGGACTTTCGCAAGCAATTGAGCTACCTGCCCTTTCTGCAGGTCATGGAAATAGAGCCGGGCCTAAAACCGCTGCTGCGGCAGTTGAAACCACGCTACCACACGGCGGTTGCAACCAACCGCACGGACACCATGAACCGCGTGCTCCGCACTCACGGCCTGGAGAACGCCTTCGATCTGGTGGTTACCGCGCTCGACGTCGCCAAACCCAAACCGCACCCGGATCAACTCAACAAGATTCTCGATCATTTCGCCCTGGCACCCGGGCAGGTCATTTTCATCGGGGATTCCGAACTGGATGCGGCCGCAGCCCGGGCCGCCGGGGTTTTCTTCGTGGCTTACGCCAACCGGGCGCTGACGGCCGACTTTCACATCGATCGCCTGCAACAGATCGAGGGTATGCTGAACGGTCACTGATTGCCAAATCCGTTCTGACCACCGCAATCCGGGCACTGCCAGGTAATGCCGTTACACGACATTCCCCAGAAATTCGCCTGCATGCACGCTTGACAGATTCGGAACCCGCAGCGGCAGCGCCAGCAGAAGGGAAACGTCGCCGCGCAACAGTGGCATACCGCTTCTTTCTCGCGGCGGAGCCGATAAGCGGCTGATTTTTCGGCTGACCCGGTCATGGCGCCCTCGTTTTTCACTCCGTTTTTTCATCATTATCGACATGCCCGCCGGTGTCGTCAAGAGGGGCGCGGCCGCAGCCGAGCATCCAGTGCTGCGGTTGCCGTTTACCTGCCTTGTCGTTTGGCGCGATGGGTGGTATGAAGGTGCTTTGGGGACGATGGTCCCTGCAGACGTGAACGAATCAAACGCGCATGCCGGACTCGGGACGCGGCCGCCAAACGAGAGGAACCTCAGGACCATGCAGCCAAAACCGACCCTTTACCTGATCGACGGTAGCGCTTACATCCACCGCGCCTATCACGCCATCCGCGGGTTGTCGAACGCCGAAGGTTTGCCCACCAACGCCGTGTTCGGGTTTACGCGCATGTTGCTAAAGCTCATTCAGGACCGTTCACCGGTTTATGCCGCGATGTTCTTCGATGCCAGGGGTCCGACATTCCGACACGACATGTACAAGGACTACAAGGCCAATCGTCCGCCGATGCCCGCGGACCTGGCCATTCAGATTCCCTTCATCAAAGAGGTCAGCCGGGGGTTCAATCTGCCGGTCATCGAGCAGCCCGGTTATGAGGCCGACGATTTGATCGGCACCCACGCGCGGCTGGCCGCGGCCGCCGGCTATGCGGTGGTGATGGTGACCGGCGACAAAGATTTCGTGCAGCTGGTCACCGATGACGCCAGCATCTGGGATCCGGCGAAGGATGAAGTCATCGACACGGCCACGGTTCGCCGGAAATTCGATGTGACCCCCGCTCAGATGGTCGACGTCATGGGTCTTTGTGGCGACACATCCGACAACATCCCCGGCGTGCCCGGAATCGGGCCGAAAACCGCCTTGGAAATGATCAAGACCTACGGCAGCATGGAAGCCCTGTACGACAACATCGCGCAGCTCACCGGAAAGAAGAAGGAAAACCTGATCCGCTACCGTGAACAGGCTTTCTTGAGCCGGGATCTGGTCAGAATCGACGTTCGTGCCCCCGTGAGCTTCGAACCGGAGCGCTTTCGCTTGGCGGGACCCGATGGCGATGCTCTCGCGCGGCTGTTTCAGAAGCTCGAGTTCAACCAACTGCAGCAGAGCTTTGCCCGGACCCGCCAACCCCATCGCAAGGACTACCGGGCGGTTCTGGATCGACCGGCGCTTTTGGAGCTGGTGAAGGCCGTTCAGGAGGCCGGAACCACCGCGATCGACACGGAGACGACTTCCCCGGATCCCCTGCAAGCTGAACTGGTCGGTCTCTCCTTGGCCATGCGCAACGATCAGGCCTTCTACATTCCCTGCGGTCACACCTGCCGGAGTGCTGCGGCCCAGCTCGAGCGCAAGGAGGTCCTGCAGACCTTAAAGCCGCTGCTGGAAAACCCGGACATCCGCAAGATCGGCCAGAACATCAAGTACGATTGGCTGGTGCTTGGGGGTTACGGCATTGCGCTCGAGGGCGTTTTCTTTGACACCATGTTGGCATCCTACCTGATCAACCCCTCCAAGCGGGCGCACAATTTGGACCAGATCGCCCTCGATTTTCTGGACCACAAGACAACCACTTTTGCCGAGGTTCTCGGAAAGGGAATGACCAGCTTTGCGGAGGTGTCCCTGGCAAAGGCCGTGCCGTATGCGTGCGAAGACGCCGACATCACCTTCATGGCCAAAGCGGTGCTGGAGGGCGAACTTGCCGAGATCGGCCTGACCGAATTGTTTCACACAGTCGAAATGCCGCTGGTTCCCGTTCTGGTGCGCATGGAGCAAAAGGGCCTGGCCGTTGATCCGGACAAGCTGCGGGAGTTGTCCAAGTCTTTCGAACAGCGCATAGAGCAACTGGAGACTGCCATTTATGTGCAGGCCGGGGAGCCTTTCAACATCAATTCCTCCCAACAGATGGGATACATCCTGTTTGAAAAACTCAAGCTGCCGGTGCAGAAAAAGACCAGGAAGCGGACCGGTTATTCAACCGATGTCAACGTCTTAAGCACCCTCGCCCGGCACCATGAACTCCCGGCCCTGGTGCTTGAGCACCGGTCGCTCTCAAAGCTCAAGACGACCTATGCCGATGCGCTGATCCAGCTGATCAATCCACGCACCGGGCGGATTCACACCTCTTTCAATCAGACCGTCACCGTAACCGGACGTCTGAGCAGCTCCGACCCCAACTTGCAGAACATCCCGGTCCGCACGGAGGAGGGGCGCGAAATCCGCCGCGCTTTTATCCCGCACTCGGGCTGGGTCCTGCTGTCGGCCGACTACTCCCAGGTCGAGCTGCGCCTTCTGGCGCACTGTTCGGACGACACGCGTCTGATCCAGGCCTTCAAGGACAACGAGGATATCCACACGCGCACGGCGGCCGAGGTGTTTCAGGTGACGCCGGACGCGGTGACCCCTGAACTGCGCCGCCAGGCCAAGGCGATCAATTTCGGCATCATCTACGGGATGAGCCCTTTCGGTTTGTCCCGGCAGCTCGACATCAGCCAGAAAATGGCCAAGGTTTACATCGACAACTACTTTGCCCGCTATGAGGGGGTGCGCCGCTTCGTGGAAGGCACCATCAAAGAGGCCGCTGCCACCTTGCGGACCAGCACGCTGCTCGGCCGCATTCGATTGCTGCCGGACATTCGGAGCCCCAACCCAACCGTGCGTCAGTTTGCCGAGCGCAGCGCCGTCAACACCCCCATTCAAGGTTCGGCCGCCGATTTGATCAAGGTCGCGATGATTCGGATCGATGCGGCGCTGCGGGATAAACCCTATCAAACCGCCATGCTTCTGTCGGTTCACGATGAGCTGGTGTTCGAAGTGCCGCCCGATGAGCTCGAACCGGTGAAAGAACTGATCCGCTCGATCATGGAAGGTGTCTGGGAGCTCAAGGTGCCGCTGAAGGTTAACCTGGCGTGGGGGGCGAATTGGGCCGAAGTCCATTAGGTGTTATCCGGCAAGGTCTGTTTTCGGTCTTCTCGGCCTGACCGCCGGCGCGAACCCAAGACGGCTTCAGCCGCGCCGTTTTCCGCCCGGGATGAAGACGATAGGATCGAATGGTGATAGCGGCGAACAGAAGAAAAGACGAATTCGGCTACGTTCACGGCATCACGAGGCCAGCAGGGATGCCGGCTCACCCGCCGACGACCGGACCGCGTTTTACGGGCGCATGAAACCAACAGGCAGACAGAAAAATGAACATGCACGCGTTGAGTGACAAGACCCGCGCAGACATCCGCCGACTGGTCGCCCACTGGGTTCCCGGTATGTCGGACGGGCAGCCCCTTCAGATCCACACCGACACCAGTGACTTTTTTCGGGTGGAATACAATGATGTGGTCTTTCTGGGCGGAAAACCCTTCCTGGTGCGTCAAAATGCCAAGGAAGGCCGTTTCGGCCTGGATGACGAAGTCAAACACTGGGTCAAACGGGCCATCGACCTGCGCAGCGGCGAGATGAAAATCGTCAAATTGGTGTTTTATGAAAAGTTTGTCACCCGGGTCGGCGACATCGAGTTTGAGTGTTTTCGCAGTCCGAAAAAGGAGGCCCGAATTTTGAAACTCGTCGGCACGCATGCCAATTTCATGCACGGCGTTGCGGTCGAAGACGAAAAAGGCAACCTGGTGCGCATTCTCGATTACATTTACGGGCCGTCGCTGGCCGCTTACGTCGAAAATCTGGCCGTCGATCACCGCACCTATTTTTACGAACAGCTCCCGGGCCTGCTGGAAAGTTTCACGGCCTGCATCGAAGGCATCCGGTTCTTGCACGAAAACGGCGAAAAGCACGGCGATATCCGGCGCGACCACATCCTGGTGGAGCGGCCGGGCGGTCGTTTTCGCTGGATCGATTTCGATTACAATTACCGCCACCGGGAAAACATCTATGGCTATGACCTTTTCGGCCTGGGCAACGTGTTGATTTTCCTGGTCGGCAAGGGTGATGTGGACCTGCACAATCTCAGACACCGCAACGATCCGGCGCTCGCGCACCTGCACGAACAGGACGTGAACATCGTCTTTCACAACCGGGTGGCCAACCTGAAAAAGATCTACCCCTATATCCCCGATGCCCTGAACCGGGTCTTGCTCCACTTTTCAAAGGGAGCAAAGTGGTTTTACGAGCAAACGGGGCAACTGCTCGAAGACCTGAACGCGTGCAGGGCGAAGCTCTGATGCAAACCAGGGCTGCCCGGCGGTTTCAGACGCTATTTGGTTCTATGCGAAAACCGCTGCGTGACCGGCAAGCCGATCCAATGGACGGCCGTTGACGACGGACGGCGAGAAACCGTTGCGCCGCGGTCAGCGGCTGAAGCGTGATCTCATTTCAGCGCCACCAATCGACGTCAAGACCGCATTTAGGGAGGGCAACGCCTATGGAAAAACAACACTTCAACCGCAACATCCTGATTGCGGTGGACGAATCGGAAAATGCGCACCGGGCCGTTGACTATGTGGCCCAGCTGCTGGGTGGGATCAAGGGGTTTACCGTCACCTTGCTGCACGTGATACCGGACCCTGAAGAAGACTACTTCCCGAGGCCCGAAGATCGAGAGCAATGGCTGCAAAAATATCGCGCCAGAATCGACGCGTTGCTCGACGCGTGCCGGAAAATTCTGATTGCGGCGGGTTTCGATGCGGCGGCGGTGAGGGTGCGATCGACGCTGAAATATTGCCCTTCCATGGCCAAGTGTATCCTCGAGGAAAGGGATCAACTCGAATACAGCACGATCGTCGTCGGTCGCCAGGGGTTGTCACGCAGTGAAGAATTTCTGTTTGGCAGCGTTTCGAATAAAATCGTCAACCACGCCCAGAATTGCGCGGTTTGGGTAATCGAATAGCGCTATCCGATCGTGAGGCGCTTAAGGTTACCGGGCCGGTTTCGGCGGCTCGACCACCGGCGGCTTTTTGCCCTTGACGGTCTTTTCGACCGTGCGGTACACGCTCTTGAAGGTTTCACCGAAACCGCTGGGTGAGAGGCGGCCGGTTTCAATGAATTTTACCACGATCTCTTTGGCTGCTTTGAGGATCTGTTCGTCGATAGAGGCCATAATACTTCCTTTCTTAAAAATTAACAATGATATTGAATTGTTACCAGAAAGAAGAACCACTGTCAAGAATCCGCTCCGCCGCTCTTGGCCTCCCGATTGACCGGGCTTGCCGGAACCCCCACAAATGCCCCCTTTTTAAACCGCAGTCCGCGTCAGCACGCGGCGGTAACAGGAGGATGGTGTAGATGAAGTTAGGACTAAAGCAGGATCGGTGCCGAAGGGTCGTGGCCTGGACGCTTTTTGCCCTGCTGCTGAGCGTCGCCGGCGGCTGCTCCCGATGGTCGGGCGGGGGGCCGAGTCTGCCGCCCCCGTCGAAAGAGCCTGCCAGCGCCTTCGACAAACGGCTGAAAAAGAAAATCGGCGTCGTTCCTTTTCAGACGCAGAGCCTTTTCGGCGACCCGATCCTCACGAACGTCTTTGAGGACAATCTCCTGCAGGCCCTTCTGGAGAAGTGCCCCGGTCTCCTGCTCGTCAAACCCGGCGACACGGATTTTCCCGAAACCCTTGTCAGCTTGCCGCGGCTTGCCTCCGGCGCGATCGACAATTTCAGCCTGGCGATGTCCGGACGGCGTTTCGGGCTCAATGCCGTGCTGGTGGGCAAGATCACCAGCATCAACGTCGACGAAAAATCCAAAGGGTTTTGGTTTTTAAGAGGCAGCCGCTTCTACGTGCAGGTTGAAGCCCTGCTTGAACTCTACGACACGGCCACCGCTACCAAAATCCTAGATCAGACGCTGGCCCACAAAATGGAAATCGAGGAAATCGACGTCGAACTGATCCGCGACAGCAACCGGATCGATCGCCATTTTATCGAGCCGTCTCTGGCCGGAATCGTTGCTGATGCGAAGGACGCCATCTGCAAGGCCATCGAGCCGCAGGCCTGGAAGGGGTACATCGTCGCGGCCGAGGCCGCTGAAATTTTAATCGCCGCCGGCAGTCGATCAAAAGTGCAGGCCGGCGATATTTTCGAGGTCTACGACAGCCGAGAAACCATCGAGGGTTACGGTGGACACCGGTATATCCCGATCGGCCGCAAAGTCGGTGAAATCGAAGTGAAAACGGTATCGCCGGACACCGCTCGGGCGGTACCGGTTTCAGGGAGCGGATTTCAAGAAGACCAGGGCCTGCGCCTGAAGAAGTGAACGCTTGGGCTCTGTTCTCACCGCAAGCCCAGGCCGGTGCTTCCCTTCGGCCCTGTTACGCCTGAATCCTCGCCAGCGGCGTCGTTGATGCCGCCTGCATCTTCGCCGGCCTGTGCCGCCACCGCTCTGTTTTCAAGCTGCGCATGGAAGGTGTCAATCGCGGCGAGGGCCTCTTGCTCGCTGGTGATCGATTTGATGGCTTCTCTGAAGGCGCCGGCATGGGGGAGGCTTTTGACGAACCAGCCCAGGCGGCTGCGCAGCATGCGGCAGGCCCGGCTCTCGCCGCGATAGTCCACCATCGCCCGAACATACCGGGTCATGGCTGCAGTCCTTACGGCAAGGTCCACCGGCGGTTCCGGCCGCCCGGTCTTCAGCGCCAGATAGCGGCTGAAAATCCAGGGATTGCCGATGGCGGCCCTGCCGATCATGATGCCGTCACACCCGGTTTCGGCCTCCATCCGCAGGGCATCCCGGGCGCTGAGGATATCCCCGTTGCCAATGACGGGGATCGCAACGGCGTCCTTGACCGCTGCGATGATCGACCAATCGGATTGCCCGCGAAACCCTTGGGTGGCCGTGCGCGGATGCACGGCCACCGCATCGATGACGCACGCTTCCGCGATGTGGGCGAATTCGAGCGCCTGCCGGCCGCTGTCGTCCCAGCCGGAGCGGATCTTGATCGTCAACGGGATAGCGACAGCCCGGCGAACCGCGCCGAAGAGGGCTTCGGCCGTCTTCGGCGCGCGCATCAGGGCGACGCCCGATCCGGTCTTGAGGATTTTCTTCACCGCACACCCGCAATTGATATCCAGCAGATCCGCTCCCGCGGCGGCGACCAAACGAGCGGCTTCGGCCATGATCGCCGGCTCTGCGCCGAAGATCTGAACACTCAGGGGTTTTTCGGCCGCAACGCTGTCGAGCATCTTGAGCGTCCGGGCCGAGGCGCGCACCAGGGCGTTGGCGCTGATCATTTCGGAGTAAACCAGAGCGCATCCGGACTGCTTGACCAGCAGACGGAAGGGCAGATCGGTAATTCCCGCCAGTGGCGCCAGGACGGAGGCGTTGGTCAGCGTCAGTGTGCCGATGCGCATTTCAGACCACTCTTTTTGCGGTGTCATGGCGAAGTGACAGTAGTACCCGGCACGGATCGGGTTTCCGTCGCTGACCGGTCGGTGCCGTTGTGCGGATTGGCATAGCAGAACAGGCAGCCGTGGCCGCACGGCTGATCCCGGTAAGAGCCGATGTCGACCGAGACCTGACAGCCGCAGCCCTGCCCTCGGCGCTGACCCGGGTCTTTTTTCAGGCGAGTGCGGCCGCCGTAAAGCGCTGTCAGAAGGCTGTTTGGAATGCAGGCACTCGGCCGGATCTTCGTCTCGGCAGGCAGCCCTTGCAGGATGTCTTTCTCACAGCATAGATGCAAATCGATCTGCAAAGGCCGCAAGCGGGTTTCCAGGTCCAAAAGGACGGCCGCTTTTACGGGCGGCGCCGGGTCGACGAAGGCAAGCCCCGGCAAGGCGGCCAGTCGGCGCCGGATCTTGGGATAATGGTCCATGAAGCTCGTTATGCACCGCGTGATGCCGGCGCGATGGGCCCTCAGGGCGATGGCCGAAAAATCGGCCAGGTTGTTTTCGACGGATCCGCCGTTTCGCCGATAAAAACAGAGCGGATCAAAACGCCAGTTGATCGATTGCGGTCCGAACCGACGGCTCAACGTTTCGAGTTGAGCCAGACGCTCCTCCAGCGGCGGAACCCGCGGTTCGAGCAGCGGTGCCGCAGAGTTGACCGTAAAGTTGAAAAATAGGCCGTAGCCCCTGCGCCGCAGTTCTTCACCGGTCTGATCCTTGAGAAAACGACCATAATCCTTGGACCAGAAAACGATGCTGTGCACCGCCTCGGCCCCGGCCGGAACGAGCGCAACCCGTTGGTTGAAGGGATTGACGACTTCGAAGAACCCGCGCTCCAGACGATGCATGAACCATGTCAGGTAAAAGGCCGGAATGTCGGTTCTGCGGGAGGCGGAAAGGACGTTTTTGGTTTTGGTTGCCGTGTTCACAGACGGGTATCCTACCGATGCTTTCTGTTCCGAAGGTTTTCTCGCCGCCGAATGGACGATTAAGGAAAAGCGCTCAACTTCAGTGGCCCACCCAGCCATATAGCGGCCAGTCGCCGTCCGGCCGCCCAAGACCTCCGAGAGGGCTGGGCAAATGGTTACCGCTTCTTAAGGTCCTGCAGCGATATCACCTTGCCTGCGGGCGGGGCTCCGACCGGTTTTTCGTCTTGCGCTCCGGACGGTGTTCGGTCTGGCTGCGGCGCCTCGATCCGCTCCAACCGGATCCGTTTGCCGTCCATGGTGAATTCCTGGCCGTCGATGTAGACATCCCTTAGTATCCAGGTCACCACCTGAAGCGGAAACTGCAGGAGCAGCAACCGCACGTGGTACCAGTCCGGTTTGGCATCCGGGAGAATTTCCTCGATCCGCGCGTAGCTCAGCGGCTGATTTTCAAAATAGATCAGGACAATATCGTTTTCTGCGGCCATAAACGACTACCTTTCCGGTATTTGACGTTAGGTCAGTTGAGTGCGTTGAGCCCCTCAGGCTGGTTGGCCCAGCGGGCCGGTTCGGCGGTTTGGCGGAAGCCGGTTAGCACGGTTATGTCAGACATACGCCGCCACGATTCAAAACCCTCGGCCGCGCAGTCGACCGGCAACCCGCATGGCCGAGCCGCGCAGACTCTTTTCAGCGTTACGTCCGATTAAACGAACCTTCGCGAACTTGGCCGGGAGCCTTCTCGGGCGCCGCCGGCTTCAGCATGACGGCCCGCGAGGTCTTGCCGTCGATCTTGATGGTGATCGGGTGCTCGAGGACCAAGTGTTTCACATGCGCCGTCGTCTCCGCCAGCGGCAGTGTTTCGAGCCAACGCCAGTCGATGAAATCCCTGCCGTTTTCGACCAGGTTGAGGTAGCTGATTCCCAGCGAGGTGATGTTGTGGAAAAAATGCGAGCCTTGGGACGGGTCGGCTTGCAGCTTTTCGGTTCTGGTCTCGATTATCGCCCCGACACCCGATATCTCGCTCCAGGTGACCGGAATACCCAGCCAGCGGTCGGCCGAGCCCCAGCGTCCCGGCCCCACCAGAAGGTATCTGCGGTGGGCGGCAACCAGGCGTGCGTTGAGGCGGCCGATTTCTTTGGCGATGGCAACCGTCCGGGACGGATCGAACCTGTCGGGGCACACGTAGATGATGTCGCTGATGTTGCGGTACCAGCCGTGGCCCAGGGCCATACTCGAGTGACAGAAGGCCGTGGCCATATCCTCTGCGGTGATATCGACCGCGTGATCGTGCCGGCTGATGGCCATCGGACGAATCTGCAGCAATGCGAATTTGTTTTTGCCTTCGCCGTTGACCGGCAGATTGACGGCAAACTCCACTTCCACCGGACATCCCATACCCCTGCGGCCGATGTCGAGGATCTCCGTCAGAATTTCCGGTAAGGGGAACGAGTGATACTTGAGGATGTTGGCGAACGTCACGACCGGATACCCCTGGGGTGAATAGACATCCCGGATACGGTGATCCTGTGGGTGGTAAAAGCTGCACAGGCGGCGCACGGTCGGATGATCGCCGGCGGTATCGACCGCGATCCTGACCAGGGCCACGTCATCGGTGAATGGTTGCAGTGTGCCGAAATTGTCCTGGCGATGCTGCAGGTCGAGGGCATAAAAGAAGCGCTGGGAATTGTTCAGGATGTCTTCCACCGCGGAGAATTGGGGCAGCAGTTGCGGGTAGCGGGGTGAGAAGCGCAGCGACTTGCCGCCCTCCACCACCGTTTTCCCGAGGCCCATGGCGATGTGGGCGATTCCCTCTTCGGGTTTCATGTCGGATACGGGATAGAAATTGTAAGACTGCGCCACGCCTGAAATTGCCGGATAATAGGTGTCGCCGTTACTGGAGCCGGTAAGATGCTGGATGATCACGGCCATTTTTTCATCTTCGGTGCGATGCATTGTGCTTTTGGCGTAGGCGCGCGAAGCGGCCATATAGGTGGACGCATATACCAGTTTGACGGCCTCGCTGAGACGCTCCAAGCGCAAGCGCGGGTCGGGGTGCCGGTTGGGCAGCATGCAGGTGCGGTAGATCCCGGCGAAGGGCTGAAACTGGGCGTCTTCCAGCAGACTCGATGACCGCACCGCCAGGGGAAACGTGAAGCTTGACAGCACCAATTCAAGGTTGCGCCGCAACCACTCCGGCAGTCGCGCCGCAAGGAAGCGCTTTGAGATCTCGATATCGCTCAGGTCGCCGGCCGATACGTCTTTGAGGGCGTTCGCGGCCATGAATTCATCGAAGACCTCCGTGGAGATGACCAGGGCCTGGGGAACGTGAATGTCGATGTCGGCGAATCGGTTCCGGAACGCGTTGTTTTCCTTGATCTGGGTCGACATGAAGGCCAGGCCGCGGGCTTTGCCGCCGAGAGATCCCTTGCCGATCTTGACGAATTCGGCATCCGGGTCGTAGTGATCGGAAACGAACTGGGCGATGATGCCCTTCTGGCGCCCCTTGCGCCGCTCTTCGATCGCATGGATCAGAAATCGCCTCAGTTGCGCGACGGTGTCGAACTCGGTGGCCTTGACCGGTTTGAGCCGGGTGGCCAGCATGATTTCCGAACGCGCCATCAGCCAGCTGGAAAAGTGGTTGCGGCAGGCGTGGTAGAAGATCGAGGCATCCGGAATGGCGGGTAAAAGTTTTTGCATTTCGCGCAGGCTCGATGCCCGGCCGACCTCGGTGCCGTCGGGCAGTCGGAAGATGAATTCGCCGAAGCCGAGGTATTGTTTGAAAAATTCGCGAATGTCGGTGTGAAGTGCCGGCGAATTCTTGTTCAGGAAAACCGCGGGAATCGCAGCGGCTTTCTGACGGTTTTTTTCGTCCGAACTGAGGATCAGCAGCGGGATGTCCGGCGTTTGGTGCCTGACCATTTTCAACAAGGAAAAACCGGCGGTCTCGTCCATTTTTCCATTGCGGGTGAAGCGCACGTCCGAAAAAATCGAGAGCAGATAAGGTTGGAAGCGGCGGTAGAGGGCCTCGGCCTCTTCAAAATTTTCTGCCAGCAGGATCTTGGGACGCGCCCGCATTCGCAGGATGCGGTGTTCGTCGTTGAGCGAGTCCTCCATTACCGCCTGGGTTTGAAGCACGATCTCCTTGTAGAGCAGCGGTAGAATCGAGGAGTAATAGATCGGAGAGTCCTCCACCATGATCAGAACCCTGACCTTGGCGCGCTGGGTGTCATGGTCGATGTTCATGCGATCTTCGACGCTTTTGATCAGGGCCAGCAGCAGATCGGTGTTGCCGGACCAGACGAAGACCTTGTCGATCGGCCGGTTTTTACGGTAGTCTGGATCGAACAGGTGACGGTTGGTGCGGTGCGCCAAAAGAAAAACCGGCAGCGCGGAATCGATTTCCTTGATGCAGCGGCTGAGACCGAAGGCGTCCATGTCGTTCAGGCGCGGCATGGTCAGGACCAAATCGAAACTGTTGCGCGATAGGGCCGCGATGGCCTCCTGGGCCGTGGAAACCCAGGTCAGATGCGGCGGGCGCGACAGGTTCAACCCACGGTACTCGTGGATGATGCGCTCTGCCAACCGGCCTTCTTCTTCCATGATGAAGGCATCATAAGGGGTGGAAACCAGGAGAATCTCGTTGACCTTGCGGGCCATCAATTCGTGGAAGACCTTGAAGGACAGGTCGAATTCATCGACGCGCCTGATGCCGTGATTGTCGTGGTCGAAGTCCGGGTGCACCGCAAGATCCTTTCCTAACCCGATCGATGGATTTACCTGGGTGAAGTGTATACCGTAAACGACCTTCTGCCGCAAGCGATGGCCGCATCGGTTGGTTGGCCGTTGACCGCGCGTGATTTGCCTGTTAGTGTTTCTTCATCAGTGACCCTTTCGCGTCGAGACCCGCTAAGGCGGGATTCTCAGGAGTATTCCGACCGCTGCGTTCGCACGGTGCGTCGCACGGCGATTCCTTGTGCGGCTCCGTCCGGCGACTCATTGTGGAGACTCGATCGGTCCGTCAGCCATGCGGGGATGGGCGCTTGCCGACAGTTAGGCCTCGGTTTGCCGTAAAATTCAATATGGGGTTGAACAGAGATGAAAATCGCCTTGGCCCAGGTCAATCCGATTATCGGAGATTTCGCGTCTAACTGCGCGCGCATCCGGCAGTGCGCCGATCAGGCCGTCGCCCGGTCCTGCGACCTGGTTGTTTTTTCGGAACTGGTCGTCTCCGGTTATCCACCGCAAGACCTGGTTGAGAAAAAAGATTTCGTCGACGCCAACATCGCCGGCCTCAACCGCATGCTCGATGCCATCCGCGGCATCGGTGTCATTTGCGGGTTTGTCGATTACAACCCGGCCGATGAAGGCAAACGCGTGTGTAATTCGGCGGTTTTGTTCGAGGACGGTCAGATCCTGCATCAGGTTCACAAGCGCCTGCTGCCGACTTATGACGTGTTCGACGAAAGCCGTTACTTCGAGCCGGGCAGGGAGAGTCGCAGTTTTGTCTACAAGGGGCTGCGGATCGGGCTGACGATATGTGAAGACCTGTGGAACGACAAGGACATCTTCAAACGCCGCATCTATCATTACGACCCGGTGGATGCCATGGTCAAGGATGGGGCGGAGCTGATCGTCAACATATCCGCTTCGCCTTTTCACACCGGCAAGATCGGTTTCAGGAAAAACATGCACGCCGCCATCGCCAAGAAGCACGGCGTGCCGCTGGTTTATGTCAACCAGGTCGGCGGCAACGACAGCCTGCTCTTCGACGGCCTCAGCGCGGTATTCGATCGGCAGGGCCGAATGGTGGCCCGGGCCAGGGATTTTGCGGAGGACCTGATCGTCTACGATACGGCCGCTGAGTCGGTCGGGATGCGGGAGGTCGCCGCATCGGAAACCGAAGCCGTTTTCAAGGCGCTGGTCATGGGGACCCGGGACTACGTCACCAAGTGCGGCTTTTCAAAGGCCGTGATCGGCCTGAGCGGCGGGATCGACTCGGCTCTGACGGCCGCCATCGCCGCTTGCGCCCTCGGCTCTGAAAATGTCACCGCCGTTTTCATGCCGTCGGTCTATACTTCCGCCGACAACATCGAGGACACACGCCGGCTGGCCGCCAATCTGGGCGTAGGCCTCGAAACGATAGCGATCGACGAGCTCTTCGGTCAGTTTCTCAAGTGCCTGGGGTCGTCCTTGGATGACCGCGAACCGGGCATAACCGAGCAAAACATCCAGGCCCGCATCCGAGGGACGATCCTGATGGCGATCTCCAACCAAAGGGGGTGCCTGCTGCTCTCAACCGGAAACAAATCCGAACTGGCGGTCGGCTATTGCACCCTTTACGGGGATATGAGCGGCGGGCTGGCGGTCATATCCGATGTCCCCAAAACGATGGTTTACGACCTGGCGCATTTCATCAACCGTGATCGCATGGTCATTCCCGAACGGATCATCTCGAAGCCGCCGTCGGCGGAACTCAAAGCCGACCAGCGCGACGACGACGATCTGCCGCCCTATGGCGTACTCGATCCGATCCTGAAGGGCTACATCGAAGACGACCTCAGCCTCTCCGAGCTGGTGGCGCTGGGGTTCGACCGGCAGCTGGTCAGTGAGATCGTTGCCAAGGTCAACCGGAACGAGTATAAACGCTATCAGGCGGCGCCGGGACTCAAGGTGACCTCGAAGGCCTTCGGGTACGGCCGGCGTTATCCGATCGCCCAAAGGTACGCGCCCTCTTGAGGCCGATTCCGGCCGGAGGGGCAAGAGACCCTCTGAACCCGCACCGTCGGGTGCGAGGCGCCCGGAGCCGCCATCAACCGAGACGTTTACCCTGCCACGTGTTTCGCTGTGCAAGACGTGTTTCGATCAGCGCCAGGGTTTCGCGCTTGCGCAGCGACCATCGGGGCGCAACGAGTTCTGGGGGGTGTGGATCGCCGGTCAGACGTTGGATGATCACCTGCTGCGGCAGGTGCTCCAGAAAATCGCAGACCAGCTCGACGTAGGTGGCCTGCGAAAGGCAGCGATAGCGGCCCTCACGGTAAAGTTTTTCGAGCGGCGTGCCGCGGAGGACATACAGCAGGTGCAGCTTGACGCCCGCGACAGGCAGTCCGGCCAGAAATCGGGCCGTGGCGAGCATCTGGTCACGCGATTCCTGCGGCAGACCCAAAATGACGTGGGCGCACGCCTTCAGGCCGTGGGCCTGTGCGGCGTCAACGGCTTTCTGAAAACAGGCGGCGTCGTGTCCCCGGTTGATAAACGCCAGCGTGGCGTCGTGAGCGGACTGCAGGCCATATTCGATCCAGACCAGATGATCGGCGGCATAACCGGACAGCAGCTCGAGCACCGGATCGGCGACGCAGTCCGGGCGGGTTCCGATGGAGAGACCGACGACATCATCGACGGCCAAGGCTTCGTCGTACAGGCGCCTGAGAGTCGACACCGGGGCGTATGTATTCGAAAACGATTGAAAATAGGCGATGAACTTTTTGGCCTTGTATCGATTGGAAAGTGCTGCCTTGCCCGCGAGCAGCTGTGCGGTGATGGAGAGCCCGTCGCCATGGGCACCGGTTCCCGACCCCCTGGCATTGCAGTAGATGCAGCCGCCGGTCGACAGCGTACCGTCGCGGTTGGGGCAAGAAAGGCCTGCATCGAGGCTTATTTTCTGAACCCGGCATCCGTAAATGGTTCTCAAATACGTGTTGTAATCGGTGTATCTTCTGGCCGTTGTCATGAAGTTCGACCAATCTTGTGGTTTCCGGCCGCACAGGGCCGGCGGAAGACATCGGCTCGCAAGGAGCGCTGATGAAACAGATCATCCGGCTTGCGGTTGCCGACCGTATCGAGAAAGACCATATCGATTCGAGTCGAAAATGCCAAGTTGAAAGACCTGCCGGGATCGATGGGTGAGTCGTCAGTTGAACCAATATGACGTCATTGTGGTCGGGGCCGGGCACGCCGGTTGCGAGGCTGCACTGGTGGCCGCCCGAATGGGGTGCCGTGTGCTTCTGACGGCCATCGACCTGGACAAGGTGGCGGCCATGCCCTGCAGTCCGTCCATCGGCGGTATGGCCAAGGGACAGCTCGTGAAGGAGATCGATGCCTTGGGCGGTGAAATGGCCAAGACCACGGACAAATCGGCCATCCAGTACAAGACCCTGAACACCAAGAAAGGCCCGGCGGTTCACTCCTCGCGCACTCAGAACGACAAGAACCGCTACCACATGGTGATGAAGCAGGTCATCGAGCAGGAGCCCGGCATCGACCTGAAGCAGGCCATGGTAGAGCGGCTGGTCGTTGACGGAAACAAGGTCGCCGGAGTCGAAGACGCCACCGGCTACGGCTACACAGCCGAAGCCGTGGTCCTGGCGACCGGCACTTTCCTGAGCGGCCTGGTGCACATCGGTTTCAAGTCGATCGAGGCCGGTCGGGCCGGCGAGTTTGCCGCGTACGGTCTGGCCGCCGACCTCAAGCGGCTCGGCTTTCAGCTGGGCCGGATGAAGACCGGCACGCCGCCGCGTTTGCGGCGATCGAGCATCGACTTCACCCGGTTTGAAAGACAGGCCATCGACGCGGCTCCGACGCCTTTTTCGCACTTTACCGCAGAGGTCAGTCTGCCGCAGGTTCCCAGCTACATCGGCCATACCAATCCGCGTGTTCATCGCATCGTGCGCCGCAACCTGGAGCGTTCGGCCCTTTACGGCGGCGTCATCAAAGGGGTGTCGGCCCGGTACTGTCCGTCTTTCGAGGACAAAGTCGTGCGGTTTCCGGACCGTGAGCGTCACCAGGTGATTCTGGAACCGGAAGGCCTTGAGACGGAAGAAATCTATGCCAGCGGACTCGGCAACAGCCTGCCGCTGGAAGTTCAGATCGAGATCGTGCACGCCGTAGAGGGGCTGGAGAAGGCCGAGATCATGCGGCCTGCGTACGCCATCGAATACGATTACGTCAATCCGGTCCAGTTGAAGCCAACCCTTGAAACCAAGCGGGTTACCGGCCTGTTTATGGCCGGACAGATCAACGGAACCTCGGGGTACGAGGAAGCCGCCGCCCAGGGCCTGTGGGCCGGGATCAACGCCGCCTGCCGGGTTCAGAAGCGGCCGCCGTTCACTTTGGACCGCTCCCAGGCGTATATGGGCGTGATGATCGACGACCTGGTGACCCGGGGAACCCGCGAACCCTACCGGATGTTCACCTCGCGCGCCGAATACCGGCTGATGCTCAGAGAAGACAACGCCGACTTCCGATTGATGGAAATCGGTCATTCACTCGGGCTGATCGATCAGGCGAGCCTGCAGGATCTCAAGGGCCGCCGCCGCCGGATCGACGACGAAATCCACCGCATCCGCAACAGCATTATCAAACCGACCGGTGCGGTGAACGAGTATCTGGCCGGAAAAGGCACCAATTCGATCACCAGCGGGGTCCATCTCGATCAGTTGCTCAAAAGAGCCGAGCTTGATTACGGGGTCGTAGAAGCCCTCGCCCCAGCGCCGGTTGCGATCGGCCCAAAAATCGTGCGCCAGGTTGAAATCGATATCAAGTATGAGGGCTACATCGCGCGGCAGCGCAGGGAGATCGAAAAATTCCAAAACCTGGAGCGGATGTCCATACCGCCCGCCTTTGATTTCGGGCGGGTGCACGGACTCTCCAACGAACTCAAAGAAAAACTCTCGGCCGTGAGGCCGACCTCACTCGGCCAGACGTCGCGCATCGACGGAATGACGCCGGCGGCGCTCTCGGTGCTGATGGTAGCGCTCAGGGCGGGTGGGGTCAAGTAAGGCCGGCAGCGCGGGTGTCGTTGTGCCCGCATGGCGCCGATCACGCGGCCGCGCAGCCGGTTTTTTTCGGGGCGGGCAACTTGACATCTTGGGTGTAAAAATTTATATTTGAGTCGTTGAATTAAATATTATCAGCAACTTATACGATCAGCCGGCATAAAGCGACGATGGCTGCCACCTGCATGAAACCAGTTGGGGGCGTCAGGCGCAGGCGCAGAAATCATCCGGTGTGCGACAATGCGCGTGCCGGCTGATGAGCCGGTAAAAAGGGTACAGCATTCAGCGAGAGGCATTACGATGGCCGCAGATTACTACGAGATTCTCGGAGTGAGCAAGACCGCTTCAGGCGGAGAAATCAAAAAGGCGTATCGGAAGCTGGCGATGAAGTATCATCCCGATCACGCCAAGGACGACAAGGCCGCCGAAGATAAATTCAAGAAAATCAGTGAAGCCTATGCCGTCTTGAGCGACACCGAAAAACGCAAACAATACGATACATTCGGCTCCGAGGGTTTCAGTCAGAGGTTCTCGCAGGAGGACATCTTCAAGGGCTTCGATTTCAGTGACATCCTGCGGGAATTCGGCATCGGCGGCCGCGGCGGAAATGTACGCTTCACTTTTGGATCCGGCCGAGGCGGTTCGCCCTTCGGCAATTTCGATCGACAACCGCGACAGGTCAAGGGGTCGGACCTCGTTTACGAGCTTCCCCTGACGCTTCAGGAAGTTTTGAGCGGTACCCGCAAGACCATCAGTTTCGATCATAAAGGCCGTTCGGAGAAGATTACGGTCAGCATTCCAAAAGGGATGGCGACCGGCAAGAAACTGCGGTTGACCGGCAAGGGCGAGGCGAGTCCACACGGCGGACCGGCGGGCGACCTTTACATTCAAGCCAAGATTCTCGATGATCCCGTTTTCAGCGTCGATGGCCAGGATTTGATCACCAACCGCGACATCAAACTGAGCGAGGCGATCCTTGGGACGACCCTATCCATCCCGACCCCGGACGCAAAGGAGTTGAGCCTGAAAGTTCCGCCAGGGACCTATCACGGCACGAAAATGCGGCTTTCCGGTCATGGGCTCCCAGGCATGCAGGGCGGTAAACGGGGCAACCTTTACGTCCGCATTCACATCGATATTCCCAAGAATTTGACCGGCGAGCAGAAAGATCTCATCCGCAAATTGGCCCAAACTGGCCTGTAATTCTTTAACATCATTGACAAGAAGAACCTTTTTGTGGCAATATTGACATTGTATTACGCGTTGATGGTCCCGATGACGTCGGTGAATCGAATGGGAAGCTTCCACTGCAATGCCAGACCTCAAACCCGTCTTGAGCAAGGAAGAAATCGAAGCGACGGTTTCCGGTCTCGCGCAGCGGATTTCGCACGATTACCAAGACCGTGAGGTCATTCTGATCGGTGTTCTGAAGGGGGCCTTTGTTTTTCTGGCCGATCTTGTCCGACACCTGACAATTCCGGTTAAAATCGATTTTGTTCGGCTTGCCAGTTACGGCTGCAAGACCAGTTCCGGCGGCACTGTCTGCCTGACCAAGGAAATCGAGATCAATATCGGCGGCAAGGATGTTCTCGTCGTCGAGGACATTACCGATACCGGCCTGACGCTTGAATTTCTGGTTGGGCATTTAAAAACGCTGAAGGTGAGAAGCGTGCGGGTCTGCGCCCTGATCGACAAACGCGAAAGGCGTAAAAGCGGGATTGCCGTCGATTACGCCGGGCGCACCGTCGAAAAAGGATTCCTGGTCGGCTACGGTCTCGACTATGCCGAGCAGTACCGTCATTTACCAGCCATATATGATCTGCAAATCTAATCGTTGGGGACAGCCATGATCTTGACTTGTGAAAAATGCGCGACGAGTTTCAACTTCGATGAGAGTCTGATCAAACCGTCCGGATCCAAAGTACGCTGCTCCAAATGCCGGCATGTTTTTATCGTCCATCCGTCGGCACCGGCGCTGCAGGCGGACGCCGGGAAGCAAGCCCTGTCTTCGGGTATAGCCGCGGCGGCAGGGACGGCGGGTCTAGATGATCTGGACCTGGCCGCCATCGAAAAATCGCTCGAACTGGACATCGACCAGGAACCGGAGGCGGGCCTTAAGACTGCAGACGATGGCGTGCCGGAGGATGAAGATCTCGATTTCGCCGCCGCCGATTTCGCAGCGGACGCGGACGTCGGCGCGATAACCGCTGGTGGCGATACCGCTGATCTGAATTTCGAGCTTGATCTCGATTCGCTCTCAGATGACGATGCCGCAGCCACCGTCCTGCCCGGCGGTTCCACCGAAACGATGGATTTCGAGTTGGATCTCGACCTCGGCAATTCCGACACTGAGACGGCCGGTGCCGCAACGACCGGGCCGGCAACCGATGAGATCGAATTCGATCTCGATTTTGAGGGTCTCACCGATACCTCCGAAAGTTCAGATGCCGGTCGATCGGCTCAGGGTGCCGCCGTGACGGACG
>JBFYWB010000019.1:0-3926 GCA_041299015.1 Deltaproteobacteria bacterium | reverse complement strand
GAAAGCCGATGTCAGGGCATTTTATAGATCATGGAGTTGATGTTCATCCCGGCGCCGACCGAGGCGAAAACCACGATGTCTCCGGGATTCAGGCGCTGGCCGTCCAGTTGGTCTTTCAAGATCAGATCGAGCAGGGTGGGCAGGGTCGCCACCGAGCTGTTGCCGGTCCAGGAAATGATCATCGGCATGATGCCGGCGGGGACCTCTTTGACTTTGTACAATTCGAAAAGCCGTTTAACGATGGCGGCATCCATTTTCTCGTTGGCCTGGTGAATGAGGATCTTCCGGACCTCGCCAAGCCCGATACCGGTGTCGTCGAGGTTTTTCTTGACCGCCAGGGGAACGTTCTTCACCGCATATTTATAAATGTCATGACCGTCCATTTTGATGTAGATCGCGTCGCTGTTCGGCTGCGGGTGGTATGACTTCGTCATTCGCAGCAGGAAGGCGTGATGGTAGGTATCCGAACGCGTGAGGTGGGAGATGACACCCCCCTCTCCGTTCGTGGCCTCCACCAGGGTCGCCCCGGCGCCGTCGGAATAGATCATGCTGTCGATGTCGTGCGGGTCCGCGATCCTTGCCAGAGTCTCGGCCCCGATCACCAAGGCACGTCTGGCATCCCCGGACTTGATGAAGTAATCGGCGGTGATCACCCCCTGCAGCCAGCCGGGGCAGCCGAACGGAAGGTCAAAGGCCACCGTATAGGGATTCTTGATCTTCAGGTGGTGCTTGACCCGCGCGGCAATCGTGGGAACGGTATCGCATCTGAGGGTTTCGGGATGCACATCACCGAAATTGTGGGCCACGATGATATAGTCGAGCGTTTCTCGGTCCACTCCCTCCAGCGCCGCTTCCGCCGCCCGGGTCGCCATCTCGGAGGTGCTCACTGCGGCGGGCGCGCAGCGCCGTTCTTCAATCCCGGTAATCTCGTTCAGTTTCCTGACGATCTCCGGGTTGGATCGAGGGACCCGGTTGCCGCTCGGGTCGAAGAAGGCGTTTTGCAGGAAATGCGTATTGGGAATGCGGTTGTCCGGAATATAGCTGCCGGTGGCTGTGATGATCGACTTTGGCATTTTAATTGATTTTATGGATCCCGCCGGGCCGATGAAACGATCCGGCCTCAAGGTTTGTTTTATAATAGATCGCTTACCGAAAATTTTTTTATTTAGCCGGTTATCCTTAAAAATGCAATATGGAGTTCTATCCGACCCCATGATATGGTGCTCCGCGGCAAAGCGGTCGATCGTCTGCGGCCGGCAGGCTCAGGGCAATGGTCTGATTCGGTGCGTGAACCCATCTCATTTTCGAATCGGCAAGGAGTTCAAATGGAAGTTGCGGTCATGGAAGTCCAGGGGCCCTCGGATTTGAAAAAATGGGTGGAGCTTCCGAACACCTTGTATCGGGGCGACGCCAATTATATCCCCCAGATCATCCGGCAGGAACTCGATTTTTTTTCGCCAGCGAAGAATCCATCGTTCAAAATTTCGAAGGCCAAGCTGCTCCTGGCACGGCGCGGCGAACGGGTGGCAGGGCGGGTGTGCGGCACGATCCACTCGCTGGAAACCGATAAGCTGGGATACCAGCGGGGCCGCTTAGGGTGGTTTGAAAGCGAAGATGATCCTGAGGTGGCCGGAGCCTTGATTGGCTACCTGGAAAAATGGTTTGTCGGGGAAGGCTGCCGGGAGATAACCGGGCCCCACGGTTTCAGCGATCTCGATCCGGAGGGCATGCTGGTCGAAGGGTTCGATGCGCTGCCTACCATCGCCGGCAGCTACAACAAGCCCTATTACCCCGTGTTGATCGAAGCGCTCGGCTTTCAAAAGGAAGTCGACTATATCGAAACCCGCCTCGAATTTCCGCAGGAGATGCCGCCGCTGTTCCAGATGATTGCAAAAAAAGTGATGCCCGCGGCGGAAGCGGAGGGCTATCGGATAATGGAAGGCCTGACCAGGAAGGGAGTGCGGGGAATAGCCGGGCAGTTCTGGGAGGTGCTGGAGGCCTCTTTCGAGCACCTTTACGGGGTGACGCCGCTCACCGAAGCTCAGAAGGCGTTCTACGAAAAAAAATATTTCGGGTTCATCGACCCGCGCTTTTTTCAGCTGGTCGTGGACGGCTCTGGCCGCCTCCAGGGATTTTTCCTGGGGCTGCCGTCGCTCAGCCGTTCGTTTCAGCGAGCCGGCGGCCGGCTGTTACCCTTCGGCTTCCTCCACATCCTGCGGGGGTTCAAGCGGTTTGACACCGTCGATTTTTATTTAGCCGGGGTTCATCCCCAGGCCAATGTTAAGAGGATCTTTCCCATGATGGCCCTGGGCATGTGGCGGGCATTGAAGGCCGCCAACGTCCGGTATCTAGAAACCAACCGCGAACTGGAAACCAACACCGCGGTCGTCAACCTCTGGTCCCGTTTTGCGGTGGTGAACCGGCGGCGCACGCGGGTTTTCAGAAAGGTTCTTGCTCTGAAGCCTTCCTGACGCATCTGTTGATCAGGCATACCGGAGGATCGACCTCTCCGGCATTATGTCTACCAGATATTTCAGCCCGAGCCTTCTTGTAACTTCAAAGGTTACAGCCCCCGACGTTTCGCGATTCAGCTTCCTCCCCAGGCATCTGCCCAGAAGTCAAAAATCATCTATCTTGTTGAGCCGTTAACAAAAAACCGGTATAGGCTGAAAATCTGGTTGGGTTTTGGCATGCATCTTGATGAAAATCCGAAATGTCGTTAGAAAGGACTTTGTTGAGCTGCCAGCTCCAGGTATTGCGTGACTGACAACTGACACCGCCACCGTAATGGTTGGGAATGGGATTTCAACGGGAAGGAGAGGTAGGACCAATGGGGCAAACCAAGTGGTATGCAATGCCGGTTGAAGCAGTGTTGAAGCAACTGGACACCTCGGCGAGTGGCCTCAGCCGTGCAGAGGCTGCCCGGCGGCTCGAGCAGTACGGTCCCAATACCCTAAAAGAGGAGAAGAGGATCAGCCCTTGGCAGATCTTTTTCGGTCAATTCAAGAACTTCCTCATTATTCTGCTGATCGCCGCAACGGTGATTTCGCTGTTTCTGGGCGAGACCCTGGACGCGATCGTGATCTTCGCCATCGTCGTCGCCAGCGCGCTGCTCGGGTTTTACCAGGAGTTCCGGGCCGAAAAGGCGATGGAAGCTTTGAAGGCCATGTCGTCGCCCACTGCAACGGTCCTGCGGGACGGGGAAGAAATCGAAATCCCCTCCGCCGACGTGGTGCCCGGCGATATCATGCTGCTCACCGCGGGAGACCGGATGCCGGCGGACGGCCGCCTCATCGAGGCCATCAACACCCGTATCGACGAAGCCTCCCTCACCGGAGAATCCAGCGCGGTCAGCAAAGTTGCCCATGCGGTGCACCCGGACGACACCTCCATCGGCGACCGCAAAAACATGGTGTTCGCCGCAACGATCATGACCTACGGCCGCGCCCGGAGCGTGGTGACCGGCACTGGCATGGAGACCGAATTCGGACGCATCGCCAAAATGCTGCAGGAAGTCGAAGAGGAGCCGTCCCCCCTGGCGGTGAAGATGGATTACATCGGCAAGCGTCTGGGCATCGCCTGCCTGATCATCTCGGCCGTGGTCATGGGTCTGGGCATTTTCCGCGGAAACCCGATTCTTGAGATGTTCATCTGGGCGGTGAGCCTGGCCATCGCCGCCGTCCCGGAAGCCCTTGCGGCCGTCGTCACGGGGGCGCTGGCCATCGGCGTGCAGCGAGCGGCCAAACGCAACGCCATCGTCCGCCGCCTGCCGGCGGTAGAAACCCTGGGGTGCACGACCGTCATCTGCTCCGACAAAACCGGCACTCTGACGAAAAACGAGATGACGATTCGCCAGCTTTACACCGGAGGCCGACTGATCGAGGTCAGCGGCGTGGGCTTCGAACCGTCCGGGGTTTTCACTGCGG
>JBFYWB010000018.1:0-9726 GCA_041299015.1 Deltaproteobacteria bacterium | reverse complement strand
TCCTGGCGCCTGGTTTCAAGCCTTTCGATCCGTCGAAGTTCGATGCCTACAACTATGCCAAGCACCCCAATGTGATCACCTCCATGGAAATGGAGCGCTTCTTGTCGGCCTCCGGCCCGACCGGGGGTCACCTCGTGCGGCCTTCCGACCACAAAGAGCCCAAAAAAATCGCCTGGTTCCAGTGCGTCGGTTCTCGCGACCTGAACCGCTGCGACAACTCCTACTGTTCGTCGGTGTGCTGCATGTACGCCATCAAGGAAGCCGTCATCGCCAAAGAGCACAGCGGCGGTGACCTGGACTGCGCCGTCTTTTTCATGGACATGCGGACCCCCGGTAAGGATTTCGAGCGGTTTTACGACAACGCCCGCGAAAAACAGGGGGTGCGGTTCATCCGCAGCCGCGTTCACACCATCGACCCGGTGCCCGGCGCCGACGACCTCGAACTGCGCTACGTGACCGAAAGCGGCCAGATGGTGACCGAGACCTTCGACATGGTGGTTCTTTCGATCGGCCTGGAGGTCGCACCCGAAGCCGTGGCGCTGGCCCGGAAACTGGGAATCGAGCTGACCGAGGGCCGCTTCTGCAAGACCGAAACCTTCGAACCGGTGGCCACCTCCAAGCCGGGGATCTTCGTTTGCGGTGCCTTCCAGGGGCCGAAGGACATTCCGCAGTCGGTCGTGGATGCCAGCGCGGCGGCCGGCGCCGCCGGCGAAATTCTGGCCTCGGCGCGCTTCAGCGCCACCAAGACAAAGGAAGAAATTCCGGAGACCAACGTCACGGGCGAGCGCCCCCGGGTCGGCGTGTTTGTCTGCCGCTGCGGCATCAACATCGCCGGAGTGGTCGACGTACCGGCCGTAAGGGATTATGCCGCCGCGTTGCCGTATGTCGAGTTCGTGGCCGATAACCTGTATTCCTGCTCGCAGGATACCCAGGAAACGATGGCCTCGATCATCAAGCGGGAAAACCTCAACCGGGTGGTGGTGGCGGCCTGCACCCCCAAAACACATGAACCGCTGTTCCAGGAAACCCTGATCAACGCCGGCCTCAACAAATACCTGTTCGAGATGGCCAACATCCGCAATCATGATTCCTGGGTGCACCGGAACAATCCCGAGCTGGCCACCCAGAAGGCCAAAGACCTGGTGCGCATGGCCGTGGCCAAAGTCGCCTTGATGGAGCCGCTCAAAGAGGCCGAACTCGACATCACGCCGGTTGCCTTGGTGTTGGGCGGGGGCGTGGCCGGCATGACGGTGGCCCGCAGTCTGGCGCGGCAGGGCTACGAAACGCATCTGGTCGAAAAGAGCGATCGGCTCGGCGGCCAGGCCCTCAACCTTTTTCACACCGCTAACGGCGAAGTGGTTCAGGAGAAGCTTGCGGCCCTGATCGGCGATGTCCGGCAGCAGGAAAATTTGCAGGTGCACTTAAATACGACGCTGAAAAGTGTCGAGGGGTTCGTCGGCAACTTCAAATCCTTGCTGGTCTCAAACGGCCGGGAAGAAACCCTGGCCTACGGGGTGGCCTTCCTGGCCACCGGTGCGAGTGCCCTGACACCCGCGGAGTATGCGTACGGCACCGATCCGCGCATCCTGACGAGTCTCGAATTAGACCGCCGCATGATCGAAAACGATCCGGCCCTGGGACAACTCGAAACGGCGGTGTTTATCCAGTGCGTCGGTTCGCGGGAACCCCAAAGGCCTTACTGTTCAAGGGTTTGCTGCACCCATTCGGTCGAAAACGCCTTGGAACTCAAGAAACGCAACCCGGACATGCGGGTCTTCATCCTCTACCGGGACATGCGCACCTATGGAGAACGGGAATACCTTTACAAAAAAGCCCGGGAAGCCGGCGTCATTTTTATCCGCTTCACCCTCGATCGCAAACCGAAAGTCCGTGTGGACGGTGCAAAGATTCAGGTCGAGGTGATCGATCACGTTCTCGGCCAAGCGGTGGAGATCGCGGCCGACCTTGTCACCCTGGCGGCGGCCGTCATTCCGGCCGGCGACGAAACATTGGCCCAGTTTTTCAAGGTGCCGATCAACGCCGACGGCTTTTTCGTGGAGAAACACGCCAAGCTGGGGCCCTCCGAGTTCGCCACCGACGGTGTTTTCCTGTGCGGCATGGCCCACTATCCGAAGCCGATCGACGAATCCGTGGCGCAGGGACGCGCAGCGGCCTCCCGCGCCTTGACCCTGCTGGCCCAGAAAACGATCCATACCAGCGGTACGGTGGCCCGGACCGACCCCTTCATGTGCAGCCGCTGTGGGGTGTGCGTCGCCATCTGCCCTTACTCGGCGCCGTTTTTTACCGAGACCGGCCCAAACGCCGGCAAGGCCGAGATCAATCCGGTTCTGTGCAAAGGCTGCGGATTGTGCGTGGCGTCATGCCGCTCCGGCGCGATCCACCTGAAGGGATTCGACAACAACCAGATCTTTGCTCAGCTCTTCTCCTTCAGCGAAGAGGTGGGATAGTGTCCATACATAAATCCTTAACACTTATGGAGTCATCATGTCCGAGTGGGAACCGAAAATCGTCGCCTTTTTGTGCAATTGGTGCAGCTATGGTGCTGCGGACCTGGCCGGTGTCAGCCGAATGGAGTATCCGCCCAACATTCGGGTCATCCGGATTCCTTGCACGGGGCGGATGAGCCCCAAGTTTTTTCTCGCGGCGCTGCGTGAGGGCGCCGACGGCGTCTGGGTGTCCGGGTGACATCCCGGCGAATGCCATTACCTGGAAGGTAATTACTACGCCCGTAGAAAGTTCGCCCTGTTCCAGAACCTGATGGAACACATGGGCGTCGAGCCCGAAAGACTGCAGTTTTCGTGGGTTTCCTCCGCCGAATCGACCAAGTTTGTCGATGTGGTCACAAAAATTACCGCTGCGGTCAAACAACTGGGCCCAAACCGCAACTACGTCAAAACCGAAGTCAAGGTCGCCTAACATGTTTTCTGAATACACGCTTAAAATCAAAGAAATATCCAAACGACTCCTCGAGAGCTGTTCCGTCGAGATGGTGATAGGGTTTCGCAAGGGCACGGTTGCCATGATGAACGAGCCGTGTTTTGCGAAAACACCCGGCGATGTCGACCGTTTCGTGTGGGACGGCAACTGCGGCATCAACCTGGCCAACTATTTGAGCGACCGCAAAGAGAAAATCGGTATCGTCGCCAAGGGCTGTGATTCCCGCAATATCGTGACCCACATCCTCGAAAACAAAATCAAGCGCGAGCAACTCACCATCATCGGCGTGCCCTGCCTGGGAATGATCGACAGGCGTAAGGTCTCCGCCGCCTTCGGCACGGAAATCGAGGCGGTCCGCGAGGAGAACGGCCGGATTGTCGTAAAGGGCGGCGGCACCGAGAAGGTCTTCGACCGCGCCGAGTTCATGCAGCAAAACTGCGCCATCTGCATCCACCGCAACCCGGTCATTTACGATGAACTGGTCGCCGCACCGGTGGCGGAACAGACAGACGTGGACCGTTACGCCGATGTGCGCCGCATCGAGGCTATGGCGCCGGATCAAAAGTGGGCCTTCTTCGAAGAGATGCTGGCGCCCTGCATCCGCTGCTATGCCTGCCGCAATGCCTGCCCCTTGTGCTACTGCCCCGTGTGCTTCGTGGACGAGCACCGCCCTCAGTGGGTCGGTAAGAGTCAGGACCCGGTCGACGTGCGCACCTTCCATTTCCTGCGCGCTTACCATTGCGCCGGCCGCTGCACCGATTGTGGCGCCTGCGAGCGCGTATGTCCGGTGGGCATTCCGGTTCGTCAGTTCACCAAGAAGCTTGAAAAAGATGCCCGGGAACTTTTCGACTGGGAGGCCGGTATGACGCTTGACAAACGGCCGGTGCTCGATTTTTACAAACCGACCGATCCGGATGAGTTCATCAAATAATCACGTGTTTGGTTTTTGGTGTAGGGCATTTTGTGACCTCAACCGCAAAACACAAAACACTGAACACTGAAGGTTGCCCCCATGAAGATTGTTGAAATCGACAAGCAAAAGTTAACCGGCGCGCTGGACAGGCTGCGCGGGTCCTATCGCATTTTCGGGCCGGTGAAGGAAGAAAAGTTCCATTGCTTTCGCGAACTGACCCAGGGACAGGCACCGGATTTCGAATTCCTGAACACCCGCCTGTCGCCCAAGTCTCTGATCTATCCCCAGTCGGAGGCGATGTTCACATACAGCCTGGACGAGCGCCGTGAAGACCACCATATCATGAAGGAGGCCCCCTGGGACGACACCCCCCGGGCGGTCATCGGCATCCGGCCGTGCGACGTCAAGGCGTTTTTGCTGGTTCGCAAGAATTTCGATACGCCGGAATACAAGGACCCTTATTGGCTAAAGGCTTATGAAGCCACGACTTTTGTCGGCTATGCTTGCAACGACCCCTGCAATTCCTGTTTCTGCACCACCGCCGGCAGCGGACCGTTTAACGAAGAGGGGTTGGATATCCTGCTGGTGGATACCGGCGGGACTTTTCTGGCCAAAGTCCTCACCGAAAAAGGGGCGAAACTGGCCGCAGCGGCCGGTTGGGACAGCGCTGTCGGTGACGCGGACGGCCGCATCACCGAATTAAAGCAGGCCGCCGAGGCGAAAATAACCGCAGCGGTTGCCACCGACCATCTCGGCAGTCAGGACACTCTGGCGCTCTACGGGGCCCCTTTCTGGGAGGATGTCTCTTTTTCCTGCATCAATTGTGGGACCTGCACCTTTGTTTGTCCTACCTGCTGGTGCTTCGACATCCAGGACGAAACGCACGGTAAATCAGGTCTGCGGATGCGCAACTGGGACAGCTGCATGTTCCCGCTCTTCACGCTGCACGGTTCCGGCCACAACCCCCGGGGCACCAAACTCCAGCGGGTCCGCCAGCGGTTCATGCACAAGCTCAAATACTACGTGGACAAATACGGCGACGGCATTCAGTGTGTGGGCTGCGGCCGCTGTGTGCGCCTGTGTCCGGTCAACATCGATATCCGCCGGGTCTGTGAATTGATGAACAGCCACGGCGAAGCCGCGGTTGCTTGCGATGTCAAGTGAGGATAGAGGAGGATCATTCGTGCAGAATCCATATTTGCCATATCCGGTCCGGATCGACCAGATAACCACCGAAACCGAAGACCGGAACCTGAAGACGTTCAAGCTGGTCTTTTTGAATCCTGACGACGAACAAAAGTTTGCCTATAAACCCGGCCAGTTTGCCGAACTCTCGATCACCGGCAAAGGTGAGATACCGATCGGAATCGCCTCTTCGCCTACGGAAAAGGGCTTTCTCCTTTTTACCGTCAATCGGGTAGGATTGGTCTCCACCGCCCTGCACAACATGCGGGTGGGCGACATCATGGGTGTTCGCGGTCCCTTGGGCAACTGGTACCCCTGGGAGACCATCGAGGGCAAAAGTGTCGTCATTATCGGAGGCGGCTTTGCGTTCACGACCCTGCGATCGTCCATCGTTTACATGCTCGATCCGAATAACCGACAGAAATTCAATGATATACACGTCATATATGGTGCGCGAACACCGGGCATGCTCCTCTATCGCGACGAACTGGCGGCCTGGGAGAAGCGCGACGACATCCACATGCACATCACCGTGGACGCCACCGACGACCCGAACTGGAAATACAATACCGGTTTCGTGCCGACGATCACCGACCAAAAGGCCCCGCCGGCAGACAGGAATACCTACGCCATCGTCTGCGGACCTCCGATCATGATCAAGTTCACTCAGCCGGTCCTCGAGAACCTCGGGTATTCATACGGCCATATCATCATGTCTTTGGAAAACCGGATGAAATGCGGCATCGGCATCTGCGGGCACTGCAACATCGGCAAGGAATTCGTGTGCAAGGACGGACCGGTTTTCACCCTGGAGCAGTTGAGCCGGATGCCCAAAGAGTATTGATCGGGCTGTTTTTTAATGTTGACATCCCGAATTCAATACGTTAATAAGCAAATTTTAAACTTAGCGACCGGCGGACAGGCGTAAGCCATTTGAATAATTTATTTTTTTTAAAGGAGGGTATTGTATGCCAACAGTTGATTTCATGGGAAAGTCATTTACGATTGACGAAGACGGGTTCATCGATTCCTACGAAAACTGGAGCCAGGAGTGGGTGCAGTGGGTCAAGAAGGAAGAGGGCATCGACGAACTTAACGAAGAGCACCAGAAGGTCATCAAGGTCCTGCGCGAATACTACGAGAAAAATGGAATCGCTCCGATGGTTCGAGTTCTTTCCAAGGTTACCGGTTTCAAACTGAAGCACATTTACGAGTTGTTTCCCTCGGGTCCGGGTAAAGGAGCCTGTAAGATGGCCGGTCTTCCCAAGCCGACCGGTTGTGTCTAATCCGATCCACCGAAGCGACACGACGATTTCTATGAAGAAAAGGCCCTGCGCACCCCGCAGGGCCTTTCCTGTATAGGCGAGGCGCCCATGGTCGTTCTCAACATCAAAACCTCCTCGAAGACCGAATTCGTCGACATCACCGCCAAGGTTCAGGAGGCGCTCGCGGCCACCGGACTGACCGAAGGCCTCTGCATGCTCTACGTTCCGCACACCACCGCGGCGATAACCATCAATGAGAGCGCCGATCCCAGCGTTAAATCCGATATTCTCATGGTCCTCAATCGGATGGTTCCCTGGGAGGCCGAATACCGTCACGGGGAAGGCAACTCTCCGGCACACATCAAATCCACTCTGGTCGGCGCCTCGGAACTGATAGCGGTTGAAAAGGGTCGGCTGGTTCTGGGCACGTGGCAGGGTGTCTTTTTCTGTGAATTCGACGGCCCGCGAACCCGACGGGTGCTGGTTAAGGTCGTTCCGGCCTGAATCCGCTGCCTGCCGCCGGTTGAGGAGTAGGTTGACGAAGATGATGCTCGATGACATCGACCGTCGCATTATGAACCGGATTCAAACCCGCTTCCCGATTGCGCCGCGTCCTTACGGGGTGATTGCCGAAGACCTCGGCCTGACCGAAACCGAGGTGATGTCGCGGATCAAACGGTTGAAGGCAAAGGACTTCATCCGCAGGATCGGCGGCAACTTCGTCCCCGAAAAAGTCGGCTTCGTCAGCACCCTCTGCGCGGCCCGGGTGCCCGAGGCCGCCATCGAGCATTTTGCAGAGGTCGTCAACGGTTATCCGGGGGTCACGCACAACTACCAGCGCGACAACGCCTACAACATCTGGTTCACCTTCATTGCGCCGTCGATGGCGGAGATCGAGGAAAACATCAGGCAAATCTCTCAGGAAACCGGCGTTTCACCGATACTGAACATGCCTGCGACCCGGGTTTTCAAGATCCGCGCAAAATTCGACCTCTAAATTTAAATTTTCCGCTGCTTGCATCGAAAAATTTAAATGAAAAAACGGGATCACTCCGGATCGATCCGCATGCAACCGAAAACCAGTTACCGCAACATGTAACGGTGTACCATGCGCGACATCCGTATAGCCCTTGCGGTTGTCAATTGCCCGGTAGCGGCCGTTGATGAAAACCTGGCGAGCGTGGCGCGGCTGGCCGAAGCGGCGGCGCGCGCGGGGGCGGAGATCGTCTGTTTTCCGGAGCTGAACCTTACCGGTTACAGTGTCTTGCCGGATGTGGTGAAATCGGCGGTGTCGGTGCCGGGGCCTGTGACTAAAGAGGTGGTCCGCATTGCCCGGTCGACCGCTCTGACGATCCTGACCGGGCTGGCGGAAAAGGATCGGAGCGGACGAATTTATGCCACCCATCTGGTGATTACTCCTCGAGGAGTGACCGGCTCTTACCGTAAACTTCACATCGCCCCGCCGGAACGCTCTCTTTTTTCCCCCGGC
Organism: Deltaproteobacteria bacterium; assembly: GCA_041299015.1. GTDB lineage: Bacteria > Desulfobacterota > Desulfobacteria > Desulfobacterales > SG8-13 > JARFQH01. Next base: position 1,916 of record JBFYWB010000018.1, on the reverse strand, counting down.
GAGCAGGTTTCGCTCCATTCACTACCCGGCCTCGCCTTCGGGATCCAACTCTGTTACGACAGCCACTTTCCGGAACTTTCCACCTGCATGGCCCTGAAGGGGTGCGACCTGATTTTCATGCCGCACGCTTCGCCGCGGGGAACCCCCGAGGCTAAAATGGCTTCGTGGATGCGCCATCTCACGGCAAGGGCCTTCGACAACGGCGTCTTCGTCGCGGCCTGCAACCAGGTCGGTGACAACCGACAAGGGCTGAACTTTCCGGGCGTGGCCGTAGTCGTCGGGCCATCGGGCGAGGTGCTGCAGCACTTCGGCGACAACGACGAGGGCCTGCTGGTGGCCGAGCTGAAGGCGGAACGGTTGAACGACGTCCGTCGCCACCGCATGCGCTATTTCCTGCCCCACCGCCGGCCCGATATCTACAAGCTCTAGCCGTTCGGTCGCGAAAGACGATTTTTCAGCGGCGGCGCGGCGAATGGTGGCGCCGGAAATAGACCACCGAATCGATCGAGTAAAGGAGCAGGGCGGTCCAGATCAGCATGAAGGTCCATAGCTGGGCGGCGCGGAAGGGTTCGCGGTAGACGAAAACCGCCAGCAGAAAGGTGCAGCTCGGGGCGATGTACTGCAGGATTCCCACGGTTGAAAAGTGGATCCGGCGGGCGCCGATGGTGAACAGCAACAGGGGTAGGGCGGTGACCAGGGCGGCGCACATCAGCAGGATATCGGTCCGACCGTCGATCCGCAGAAAGGCGCCGCTGCCGTCGACATAAAGGGTGCCGAGATAAACCACCGCCGGCAGCGAAAGCAGGAGGGTTTCGATGGTCAACCCGACCAGGGCGTTGACCGCCGCCACTTTGCGGATCAAGCCGTAGAAACCGAAAGTGAAGGCCAGAAATAGGGCAATCCAGGGCGGCCGCCCGATTTCGACCGTCAGGTAGACAACGCCGACAGCCGCCAGAATCACGGCCGCCAGCTGGACCGGCCGCAGGCGTTCCTTCAGAAACACCACTCCCAGCAGCACGTTGATCAGCGGATTGATATAATAGCCCAGGCTGGTCTGCAGAATGCGATCGCTGTTGATGGCCCAGATGAACACGAACCAGTTGCTCGAGACCAGCAGCGTGGTCGCCAGCAGGATCAGCATGGTGCGGGCAGAGGAAATGACGCTTCTGAATTCACTGCGGCGGTTGGTGAACACGACAAACGGCAGCAGGAACAGAAACGACCAGACCATGCGGTGCATCAGGATCTCGATGGCCGGGATGGCACGCAGGGTCTTGAAGTAGATCGGCGTCAGGCCCCAGATCAGAAAAGCCCCCACGGCGCAGGCCGCACCGGCCGGTGATTCCGGTGGCGGTCCCATAGCGGAGGGTTTTGCGCCCGGACCTATACGGGTTTGATTTCGTGGCATCGAGATGCAGAATTTTTTAACGGTGAACAGGGAACACGTGGCGGCCCAGCCGGCCGGGATTACCGTCGCGGGCTGCACCATAGTCGAACGATTTGCGGATGTCAAAAGATACCGGCCGTTTTGGCGCCGGACGGCGGCTTTTCTCTTCTCGCACAGATCAATTAAACCTCTTGAGGAAATAACCGATGCAACAGCCCGAGCCTTTTATCGTCGAAAAGAAAAACGGCATCGCCTGGTTGACGCTCAACCGCCCCGCGAAGCACAACGCCATGGACCTCGATTTTTTCGCGGCCCTCCCGCAACACCTTCAACTCCTGACCGATGCCATCGACGTCAGGGTGGTGGTGATAAAAGGTGCGGGCAACAGCTTCACGGCCGGCACCGATCTGTCGTCGGCCGCGGAAATGGTGGCCGGCGGTGCCGCGGACGAACGCTGGAACCTGCAGCGCAACATCCTGGCGCTCCAGGAAGGGATCAGCGCGGTCGAGAACTGCGGCAAACCGGTGAT
>JBFYWB010000114.1:0-39556 GCA_041299015.1 Deltaproteobacteria bacterium | reverse complement strand
GCCAGCCATGGAACAGAAGGTGGCCTCGTGCGGGCTGACCTTCAGACTCCGCGGCCGACTCCACTTCGCGTGGTTCTTCGGGTTTTGGTACGGCTGCAGCAAATCCAGACGGTTCAGTTTCCTGAGGCGCTCGTAAATCAGGATCCACCCGCAGTCCCGATCCGGGTCGACCTCGCACCTGCCGTTTTCGGCCCCGCCGCAAGGACCGTTGAGCAGGCTCTTGGCGCACAGGGTCATGGGGCACAGCCCCCCGGTAAACTCGATGATGCATTCGCCGCAGAGTGAACAGTATTCGTTGATGTCGGTTTCGGACACGGTCTCTCCGCCGAAGATGGTGTCGCATCCGGGATGTACCATCCCGCCGTCGGTGGCATCGATGACCGTGTGCACCCCCTGACCGCAGCCCAACACCAGGAAAGAGTCAGCCATTTTTACGGGTTCGGCATAGTCCCGGGTCAGCACCTTGCGGGTATGATCCAGTTTGCAAAGCGACATGCCCTGGGGTCCGGGAACGGTGAATCCGACCACATCGACACCCCTTCTGGTCAGCCGCGCGGCCATGGCCTTGGTCTCATCTTCACCGCCGGAGTGACATTTCCAGGCGCAATTGTTGCACCCGACCACGAAAACCTTTTCCCCGGGTCGAATACATTGGACAATCTCTTCGATCGGTTTTTGAATGGTTGCATGCACGCTGCTTCCTCCTCTTATTGGGAAATTGTTTAGAAAAAATTCTTTTCATATTTTACCGAGGCCCGTTCAAATTCCTCATAAAGGAGCTTGAGGCGCTCGTTTGCCAGGTTGACTTTTTCTATTTTCTCCGCTTGAGTACTCGTTTCCGGATAACAGGCCAGACAACGTTCGATACGGCAGGTCTGGCCCAAGCTCGTGATGACAAAGTCGACCATCAGAAAAATCTGGGCGGTGGTGGTATTGGCGAAGTGTTCAACGGCGGGTACGTGTTCCAGATTGATCTCAATGGACACATTGTTGCCCTCCCGTGCCAGATTGATGTAGTCGTGAATGGCCATCACCGAGCCGTACTCTTCGTGGGCCTGATCATATTTGACCATCATCTCCGGCAGGGTGAAGAGCAGGTGTTCGATATCGATGCCGCCTTCTTCCAGACGACGATAATCCCTCTGCAGGTATCGGTTGGCAATCATGACCGCCTGGGATACGTGGGGGCACAAGTTGTGGGGGCAGCCTCTGGCATAACATTTTCTGAATTGGTATTGCCGACCATCGACATCACCGCTGTATCGGCTGAGAAAAACAAACGCCTGAAACGGATTGTCACGATGGGTAAAATCAACCGGCAGAATCTCGAAGGATACGTGACAGTTCACCGCAGAACCACTTTTTTTAGAGTCGATCAGGTCGGTAACTCTGTTGGGCGGAAATTTGGGTCTTGCCTTTTCCATGGCAATGCCTCACTTATCCTCTGTCTCGGTTTGCATGTCTGGAACACGCTCAATTGCATAAAGGGAAGAAATCCGGTGGCGCGACATCGGTCATTAAAATACGAACACCGCATCGGATTCGATAGCTTCCAAATTGACGGAGCCGGCGGCAGTGACCTCAGCCCCTTCGATTAAATCGGACTCCGCGATATGGCGATCTTTGATGCAGGGACCGCACACCCTGATCTGCCCACCCTGTTCAATAAACGAGGCGAGCAGTTCCTTCATGGGCGGAAATCCACCGCCGCGGGGCATGGTGTCGGCATAGCCCTTTTTGGCGATATGGACCCCCTCGCCCTGCATGATAACCGTTGCCTTAATGTCCATCGCCAAGGCGGCATTGGCCAGCACAAAGGGGACGTGGGCCATTTCAGATCGATCTTCTCCACAGGTGCACAAATAAAGAATTTTTTCTTGTTTTTCAGACATTGTTCTTGGCTCCTCTTTTGGTTTTTTACATTCCTCAAACAAATCTTGTAAAAACGATGTGTTGGTTCTCCATTAGGCCGCATTGCGCGCGATCACCGTCGACAGGTCCTCCACAGCGGCACCGGCTTTTTGAAGATTGCCAAGGCAAATCGGGCACATGGCGACAATCGGTGCGCCGGTTCCTTCGAGTTCTTCGATTCTCCGTTCTCCGACTTCCTTCGAAAGCCTCGGAGACAGCGACTCCGCCGGTCCCCCGCAGCAGTGGGTGAACAGCCCGGAGTTTCTAACGGGAACACATTCGATATTCATGCCGGACAGTACCTTTGCAGGCACATCCGCGAGTTCGAGGTATCGGCCGTAAAAACACGGATCATGCAACGTAATCCGTTGACGGCCGTTTTTGGATTTGAGATGCAGCAGCTCAAAATAGGCATGGACCTCAAAGCTTTCGCCGGTGCATTCAGGGTAGAGTTTCTTCAAGGCATAGGTGGTGTGGGGATCCACCGTTATGAGTTTTCTAATGCCGTTTTGCTTCAACTTGGAGGCTACCTGCGTCGCATGCCGGACAAATCCTGCCTGGTCTCCGAGATCGTAAAGCAGGACCCCGCTGTAGTCATCCAATTTGGGATCGTAAAAAAAATCCACCCCGGATTTGGTCAATATTTTGGCAATGTCCTGCAGGATGGTGCTATACTTTCTTTTCTCTCCAGCCGGTGTGATCGCGGCCAGCCCCAAGCCTGAGAAAAGTTTCGGTAGGTATTTGGCGTAGCCTATGTAATCGGCCCATTTGGTGTCTTCATAGCGGGCCAGATACGTGGTCGATTGCTCGATGTAAGGGACGAACTGGTACATCAGACCGGTGAACAGCAGCGCGTCGCCCTGCCCGCGCAAGTCGGCCCCCTTCCACCAATTGTTGATGACGAATTTTGGTACCCCGAAAGGGTTTTTCGTTTTCCTGACGTTATCGGCGATCAGATCGATGATGACCTTGGGATGATACATTTCAGGCCCTCCTCCAGTTCGCAACAACATAGCGTTTTAACCCCAGAATGACTCCTCCGGGATCCGCCGCGCGCGGGCAGGTCTGCGTGCAAAGGCCGCAGTGCAGGCAGCGCCACAGCTCCTGAGCATTTTCCAGGATGCGTTCCCTGGCGCCGATCTGGATATAGCGGATCATGCGGCGCGGAAAATGTTCATAAATGAGCGGACAGATGGCGGCACAGGTGCCGCAGTTGAAACACTCCAGCGCCGTCTCATTGCCATAATGGGCCATTTCTTCCGCAAAATTCGGGTCTACCAAAGCCATTTTCTCCTCCTAAGGAAAATCTGACGATTTTCCATACGGTTGGATCACACCGGGTATTCCGCGCCTATTTCATCGAGATTTTCGGTGGTCTGCTTTCCGGATAGAGCGTACTTGAAGTAACTGCCATCTTTTTCGGCTTCCACGATCTGGCCGTATTTTTTCAAAGCGGCGATGTACCACAGGGTTTCCGCGGTTGCAGTCCCTGTTGCGGCAGCAATTTCCGGCACTGTCAGGGACTGGTTCTCTAATTGGTCCTTGATGGCCTTGATGGCCTTCTTCTGGATCTTCATCCGGTTCGTGGCCGCTTGGATGGATGCCTTCCGACTTTTACGGAGTTTTTGCATGGCTTCCTTTCCGGCCATCTTAACCTCGTTGTTTTGCCCCATCGAAACCTCCTCCGCCGGTTGCATGGTGTTTTGTCACTCTATATAATGTCAAATTCGGTCTGAATCTGCGCAGTGCTTCAGGCGGCCGCGTCGTCGGCAACGATGCGATCGACCATGGCCTCGTATTGCTTCAGGGTCCAACCGTTGACATCGATAGCGTTCTCCGGACACACCGCGACACAGGCGCCGCACCCCAGGCACAGGGCCGGTGTGACCCGGGCCCGTCGGAGCTGGCGTCCCTCGACTTCCATTGGAACCAGCTGCAAGGCGCCATCCGCAAGACAAGCTTCCACGCAGGCGCCGGTTCCCTGGCATTTTTCTAAATCCACTTCCGCCACGAACGGATCAAGTTCGACATAACCGCGGCCGAGCAGCGCAGCAGCCTTCACCGCCGCCGCGGCGGCTGCGTTGCAGGCTTCACCGACATCCATGGGGGCCTGACAGGTGCCGGCCAGAAGAATACCGGCCTGGGGCAATTCGACCGGCCGCAGTTTGGGATGGACTTCCAGGAGAAAACGGTCGGTTCCCACCGGTAGTTTCATCATCTCCACCAGTTCGGATATGCCCGTGGGCTCCATTCCCGTGACAAGCACCACCAGATCCGCCGGCACTTCGACTTCTTCACCGAAGGTCAACGTGTCTTTGACCTTGACCCGCAGCGGAAAGTCGCCTGCAGCGCTGTTATCAACAACCCGCGGAGGTGTTTCGGCATCGAACCGTAGAAACACCACCCTGTTCCGGGATGCCTGGCTGTAGAGTTCCTCCTGCCCGCGGCCGTAAGTACGGATATCCCGATAGAACTCGTATACGCTTGTCCCGGGATAGGTTTCGCGGATGGTGTTGGCCGCGTTGAGCGTGGCCGAACAGCAGATGCGGGAACAATACTCGTTCAAACGGCCCGCTTCGTCTTCGGGGTGGATGCCGGGAATTTGGCGGCTGCCGACACAGTGTATTATGGCCACGCTGCGGATTTCCCTGCCGTTGAAGACCAGACGGTCGCCTTCTTTTTCGGCTGCGGCCAGAGACCGAATCAGCTCCGGCAGGGTAATGACCGGCTCAAATTCTTTGAAACCGTATTCTCCCCGACGCGGCCTGTACGCCTTGAAGCCGGTGGCCAGAACGATGACACCGGTTTCGATGGCCAGCTCTTTCGCAACGGTCGGTGACGGATTCGGATAAATCCCCGCAAAGGGCACTTTTGCGCCGGGTTCCAGGTTTTGCAGGTCGAGGAAAGTGGGCTCTTCCTCAGCATCGATCGGTGGCGACGGTTGTTTTATAAGCCCGAGTTTAAAGCTGCCGACATACCCCTCAAACCTGGCCACCGTGGTACAGGTGTGAACGGAAATAGCAGGATCCGCCAGCACTTGACCGGCCAGTTCTTCTATCAAATCCTGAGCTTTTTCCCCTGTGGGGGCAACCCGATCGAGGCGCGCCAGCTGGCCGCCCAGAAAGGGTGATTTTTCGATCAGCGCGACCTTGATACCCCGCTCCGCCAGGTCCTTGGCCGCTCGCAGGCCGGCGATGCCGCCGCCGATGACGGTGGCATGGGCTGTGGCGTCAACCCGGATAGGCTCGAGCGGAACGAGCTGCTCGGCCTTGGCGGCGGCCGCTGAAATCAGACGGGCCGCCTTGTCGGTGGCGGCCTGACCGTGATGCACCCAGCTGACATGCTCACGGATGTTGGCATGGTCGTAAATATATGGATTCATGCCGGCACGAATCAGGGTGTTGCGAAAGGTGGTTTCGTGCAGGCTGGGCGCGCAGGAGGCGACGACGACACGGTTCACCGTGCCGCTTTTCAGGTCCTCCATGATCATTTCCTGGCCGGGGTCGGAGCACATGAACATGTTCGTTCGGGCCGCCGCAACTCCGGGCAGCTTCTCTACTTTGGCACGCACCGCTTCCACATCCACGTGGTCGGAAATGTTGCCGCCGCAATGGCAAATGTAGACGCCGACTTTAGCCGGTTCGGCGTGCTTTTCCTTTTTCGTCTTTTCTGCGATCATTTCTGCATCTCCCCGTCAAGGGTGCTGCGCGTTCCTGGTTGCATGTTGAGCAAAGGGTGGTTTTGCTCCGAAAGGCGCAAACCCGCTGCCCGCCACCCGTTCTGTTTCACGCCACTGTCTTCCGGATTTACCGAGCGTGCCCCATATATTTGGCCGCCTCCATGGCCGCCGCACCGGACTCGGTAATCGTGTCGACGATATCTTTCGGCCCGGCGGCGGCACCGGCAACAAAAACGCCTTGCATGGCGGTTACCGTCGGGGACAATTTGGGCCGGATGGTATGAATGAACCGGTCCGGGCCCTCGGAGACCGGACAGATCCCCTGCGGTTTCCAGCTTGGGATCATTCCCAGTGACAACACCACCAGGTCGTGGTCGGCCGTGGTCACCCCTTCGCCGTTCTGGGCTTCATAGCGCAACGTCACGCCGCCGTTTTGGCCTTCGCCGATGGCGGCGACTTTGCCTTTGACAAATTCGATCCCCATGGCTTTGGCGTTCTGATAAAATTGCTCATATCCTTTGCCGAAAGCCCGAATATCCATGTAGTAAATGGTGATATCCGCCAGCGGCAAAGATCCGGAGAGCAGCATGGCCTGCTTGATGGCATACATGCAGCAAACCCTCGAGCAGTAGGACAGGCCCATGCTTTTATCCCGGGAACCGGCGCACTGGATATAGGCGATCGAGTCGGGTTCCATGCCGTCCGAAGGCCTCAGAACACGATTATAGGGGCCGTGCGGTGCCAGGAGCCGCTCCATCTGCAGCGCCGTAATCACGTTGGGAATCTTTCCGCTGCCGTATTGCTGCTTGTCTGTGACTGGCGTCAGCTCGAAACCGGTGGCCAGCACCACCGATTTGGACCGGATGACAAAGTCTTCCGGCCCTTGCAAATAATCGATCGCATCGGTGGGACAGGCTTTGGCGCATTTGCCGCACAGCAGGCAGTTTTCCGGATCCAGCACCGCGATCTGAGGAATGGCGTTTGAGAAGGGAATGGATATGGCCTTGCTGGCCGAAAACCCGCCCTGCTCGCCATCGGCCACGTACACCGGGCAGGCGTATTCGCACTGCCGGCAGCCGATACATTTAATCGGATCGACGTAGCGCGGTCGCTGAGTGACGGAAGCGGTCAGCCTATCCCCATCGCGGTCCAGCTTGTTCACGTCGCAGTAAGTAAAAAGCGAAATGTTGTCGTGATGCGCCGCGGCCGCCATTTTGGGGGTCGTGATGCAGCTGGCGCAGTCGAGGGTTGGAAATACCTTCGATAAGCGAATCATCTTGCCCCCGATTGAGGCGTCTTTTTCAACGACCGCCACCTTAAAGCCCTGATCCGCCAGATCGAGCGCAGCTTGAAGGCCGGCAATTCCGCCGCCCACTACGAGAGCATCACATTCCATTTCCTTGATCGATTCCATGTAAGTCTCCTGCAGTTGCCGGATCGAACTGACAATTGGAGGGGCGCCCCGAAACAATTCTCCCTGGGCCCGAAACGTCTATCCGGAGGCCGCCGCGACCGAAATGTCTTCGGATTTTTGCCCGTTGAATATCGGTGGTCCCAGCTCTTTGACCAGGTCGTTCATCAGCCTGACCTCGTTTAAAAAGGCCCGGTTGCACACCGTGCAAATAGCGGTCAGGCGCAACCGCCGGATGTCGAGCGCCTGTTCTTTCATCAGGGCGTAAGTGCGATCGAGGCGTTTGGCGAGCGCCTTGTAGGCGCCCTCATAGGGGCACTCCTCACCGCAGGACATGATGATGATCCCGCTGATTCCTTTTTTAAAACAATCGATGTAGAAATGTTCCGGAAAAAGTACAGGTGCGCGGACCCTCAGGATATAGGTGTTCGTGGGGTAGGTTGAATGGGCCTGCCCCACGGAATCGGCACCCGGATAGGCACAGCTTTCTGTGGCCAGAATTAAAATCTTTTCCTCGTTCGCTCCGTTGCCGTTGGTTGCCATAATGTTCCTGCCTACTTGTTTCTGCGGACGAAGTGTTTGTCGTACCCGTCGACTTCCAACATTCCCATATAATCGTGACCGACCTTTTTGGCCCAGGCCGGGATGTCTTTGCGGGTGCCGGAATCGGCGGAATAGATCTCCAGCACTTCGCCGACTCTTACTTTACCAATTCCTTTTTTAGCTTCGAGAAGCGGTCCCGGGCAAGCGCTGCCCCGGGCGTCGACGGTGCTGCTGGTTTTAATTTCGCTGAGATTCAGTTCTGTCATGGTGTCCTCCTTGTTTTTTTTCCTTTTCGTTCATCGTGTTCCCCTATAGGCAAGTTGGGTGCCACATGCATACTAAAAAAAAATTATTCCTGGATTGACATAGATTCTTTTGATTTATTAGTGTTTACAGATAATTGAAAGGATACTTCGTTCAAGTTCCCGGTTGAACAGCCAACAATTTGTTATGTCGGTCGTAAAAATCCTTGATTTTGACTGTTAAATTGCTAAAAGTACAAATTTAATAAGTGTTAAATTTTTAACAGGAAATCGGAAATGATAGACCAGGAGTTGAATGCCTATTGGAAAACGGTAGTCGATACGATTCACGACGGCATCATGATCGTCGACACGGGGGGAACGATCGTTTCGGTCAACACCGCTTTCGAATCGATTACCGGCTACACCAGAGATGAGATCCTTGGCCGGTCATGCACGATTCTGCACTGCAACACCTGCGCGGCCACCCGCGAAAAAGCGGATTGTCACTGGTGCCAGTTGTTCAGGGTCGGAAACATCCGCAAACAGAGTTGCGTCATGATGCGCAAGGACGGGCGCTATCTGCACATCCTCAAGAACGCGGCCCTGCTGCGCGACGCACATGGCGAGGTGATCGGGGGTGTCGAAACGATGACCGACGTCACGGAGCTGATCGAAAAGGACACCCAAATCGAGGCCTTTAGACGGCAGCTTCGCGCCGAAGACGGTTTCCACGGGATTCTCGGTTCCTCGGCGCCGATGCAGCGTGTCTACGACCTGATCGCCAATGCCGCCCAGTCGGATGCGCCCGTGATCATCTTCGGCGAGAGCGGGACCGGCAAGGAACTGGTCGCCAAGGCCATACATGAGTCGAAATCCGCACAAAAGCGCCCCTACGTCAAGGTCAACTGCGCGGCCTTGAACGAATCTCTGTTGGAAAGCGAACTCTTTGGCCATGTCAAGGGTGCCTTCACCGGCGCCCATAAGGATCGCCAAGGACGATTCGAAGCCGCCGACGGCGGCGACATTTTTTTGGATGAGATCGGCGACCTGCCGTTTTCAACCCAGGTCAAACTGCTGCGGGTCCTGGAGGAAAAAGTCATCGAGCGGGTCGGCGATCAGCGCCCGATCCCCATCGACGTCCGCATCATCTCGGCTACAAACAGAGACTTGAAGCACGCGGTCGAAAAGGGCAAATTCCGCCATGATCTATTCTATCGTATCAACGTCATCCCCGTTCACGTGCCTCCGCTGCGCCATCGGGTCAGCGACATCCCGCTGCTGGCCGAACATTTTTTTCACCGGATCCGGCTCAAGAGCGACAAGAAAATCAACGGCATCTCCACCGAGGCCATGAAGTTGCTGATGGCACATACCTGGCCGGGAAACGTCCGTGAGCTGAAGAGCGCCTTTGAGTATGCCTTTGTCACCTGCCAGGGGGCGCTGATTCAACCAGCGGACCTTCCGCCGGATATATTTCAAGGCAAACAACTGTCGGCCATACAGTCAAGAGCCGGCGCGTCAAAGGACGAGGTAAAAAAACAGCGACTTCTCGAGGCACTGGAGCAGGCCGGCGGAAATCAGTCGCAGGCCGCGGAAATTCTGGGTGTCACCCGCGTGACAGTCTGGAATCGGATGCGAAGATACGGCATCGCAGCCAAACAGGGCCGTTTCGTAAAAGTAGTTCCTTAGAACCGTGCCGGTGGCCATTTTGGCACACGGTTTGCTTGTTCTGTCGCCAGGGGTGACTTGGCATTACCTCCATCAAATACCTCCCTTACCCCTCCGCCAATCGGCCCCGCCAAAACGGCGGGGTCGATCTTTTTTTAGAAGATGGTGTTGACGGCTGCTGCCGACTTCCAATAATTCATATAACCGCTGAGCTGGCTGCCGCCGGGTACGCGCTGGACGGTGAAATTTTGGCTCTCCAGGATGCAAAAGCGGACGTCGCGCTTACCTTCAGCCCGCTGAAAGCGTTACAATACGTTACCGTAACGTTATTTTTCGTATTCCAACAGTCGGTCGCCTCCCCATTGGTTTTCTTTTCTATCAGGGTGGCGGCCTTGTAACCTGAGCGCCTACCGGTCATCGAATCCGCTTGCCTCCTTATTCTTTTGAGAAACGGCAAATGGCATCAATTATGCAAAAAAATTTGAATATATGGCACGTTTCTAACAGAGCCCTTGATGCCGGGGAAAGTGATTCAGGTTCGAATGGAAACCAATCAAACCAAGTGTTAACAATGGAGGGTCCAATGGCTGTTGAAGTTTTGATTAGGCGTAAATTTGTAAAAGAGAAAGCGGATCAACTGGCACCGCTCATCGTCAAATTGCGGTCACTGGCCACCATCCAACCCGGCTATATTTCCGGCGAAACCTTAAAATGCATCGATCCGCCCGATGAAAGCGAGTACCTGGTTCGCAGCACGTGGTATTCAATTGAAGATTGGCGCAAATGGCTTCAAAGTACTGACAGAACCACCATTCAAAATGAAATCGATGCGGTGCTCCAGGAAAAAACCACCTACAGAATTTACGAACCCCTTCAAGGTGGTATCATTATGGGTATGCGGAAATAATAACCGAATCATCCAAGACCAAGAGAATAAAAAAGATGCCAACCGAAAAAGAAACAAGTCAATGTGCGCTTTGCGGATACACGGCTAACGGCAGGTTTGTCGGTGATATCTGTCCCCAGTGTGGTTTGACCTATTGGAAATGCAAAAAGTGCGGTTTTACCGTCACAGTGGGCGCTCCTCCTGATGTCTGCCCGGAATGCGGGGAACGGTGCAATTTTCTGAATATAACCTGCTATACCCCTGAGTGCGGGGGGCCGGGTCATATGGACCCGCGCCTCTAGCCCTCTATCAAATAGCGTTTCCTTTCAGAAAGCAGATTCGGCATGGAAAAACAAGAGCGACGCAGACACCAAAGGTGCAATCGGCCTGTAAGCATCGTCTATTCGATATTTAACCGCACCGAACAACGCGCTGCGGTGGCTCTTAATTACAACAGACTGGGCATGTATTTTGAGTCAGACAGACCCCTGCCTTCAGGCTCAACCATTGTCATCAGGGCTTTGGGCTGCCATACCAGCGAAGATCTCTGGGGCGGCGGTATCAAAGGAAAACCTTCTGCTTTTTACTGCAAGGAAACCCAACTAAACTCCGAGCTATGCCAGGAACTTAAAACTCTTGTGGTCGCAGAGGTCAAGCGTTGTGATAAGAGCAAGGATTCTAAAACGGAGCACTATGGCATCGGTGTGCAGTATATCTGCCCGGCTGTCTGACAACAGATAAATGAAAAAGCCTGTTTTCATATATTCACATGAGTTTGAAAAATACAGCTACCCGCCTGGTTCCATGTTTGTTACCCAAAGAGCCGTAAAAACACGGGAACTTCTGATCTCACTGAATCTTTTGGAGAGCGAGTGCGGAAGGGAATCCGTTCCTGTACCGGCAACAAAAAGGGAGCTGCAAAAATTTCACTCGCCAAGATACTTAGAGGCATTACAGCAGGCTGCCGAAGGAAGACTGACGCGAGAAGGCCGCCGAATGGGACTTGGTACACTCGACTGCCCGGTGTTTAAAGACATGTTCGACTATGCTTGCTTGGCTTGCGGGGCCACATTGAACGGGGCGGAGTTGATCCTGTCCGGTGAAACCGATATCGCGTTCAATCCATCAGGCGGCTTTCACCATGCGAAAGCCGAAAAGGCCTCGGGCTTCTGCTATCTGAATGACCTGGTCCTGGCGTGCATGCGCTTTTCGAATGACGGCAAAAGAGTCCTTTACCTCGACCTCGATGCCCACCATGGCGATGGCGTTCAGGAAGCTTTTTATTCAAGCAATAAGGTCATGGTCATTTCTCTTCACGAAAGCGGCCAAACCTTATGGCCCGGCACAGGCTATGAAGATGAAATCGGCGCCGACGACGGAAAGGGGTTTAACGTAAACATCCCCCTGCCTTTAGGGATTTGCGATGACGTTTATCTCGAGGTATTCCACGCAACCGTCGTCCCTTTGATTGACGCCTATGCCGCGGACATTTTCGTACTGCAGTTGGGAATGGATGCCCTTGCCGGTGATGCCCTAGCACATCTCGAACTGACAAACAATTCACATGCTGAAATCATCAATCGTATTTTACGTTACGACAAGCCCATGCTTGCCACCGGCGGAGGCGGCTATCACGTTGATAATACGGTCAGGGGATGGGCGCTGGCCTGGAAAACCATGTGCAGGCATGGTGATGAACGTGATTTTTCCGTTGGCATGGGCGGGGTTATGCTTCAGAGTTTGGAATGGGCGGATGGTCTCAGAGACCGCGTTTTGCCGATGGATGAAAAACACTGCAATTCGGTGAGAAAGTCTATTCAGGCGACAATCGGTTCACTAGCCCGCAACGTATTCAAATATCACGGCATCTGATTTTGGACTTTTTTTCCAGTGCCACCAGGTCCCGCCCGCATTCGAAACATTTAGGGCTAAACCGGGTCAGTAGGCATAGCTTTCCAGAACCAATCAAACCGGCCCTTGGAGAGGAATACGATATTTTTTCATGTACTTCCAAACAGCCGTGCGGCTGATCCCGATCCGACGGCCGGCCTCGGCCTTGTTCCAGTCGCTTTCATTCAATATCCCAAGCAATTCCTTTTTGGTGATTTTCACCCTTCTATAAGGCCGCAAAACGCTCCGGCTCGTCTCCTCCTTGTATAGCCGCGGGTAGCGCGCCTGCCTGAGCTCAACCGGCAGGTCATACGGCTCGATCTGCTCGCGGTTGCAGACGACGAAGGCATGTTCTATGGCATTTTCCAGTTCACGGACATTGCCCGGCCAGCTGTAATCCAGAAGAATGCGCAGCGTCGCCTGCGACACCCCCAGGATCTGCTTGGCGGTTTTCCGGTTGTGTTTCCGAATGAAATGGCCGACCAGAAGCGCTATGTCATCCCTTCGCCGGTTAAGGGGTGGCAGTTGGATTGGAAAAACCTTCAAGCGATAATAAAGATCATCGCGAAAGCCGCCTCCACGAACGAGGGTGTAGAGGTCGCGGTGGGTGGCCGCAATGATGCGGATGTTGATTTTACGTTTTTTCGATTCCCCGACCCGTTCGATCTCTCTTTCCTGCAGCACGCGCAGCAGTTTGACTTGAATGTACGGGCTCAGCTCTCCGATTTCATCCAGGAATACGGTTCCGCCCTCGGCCTCCTCAAACCGCCCGGCACGGTCATGCAAGGCACCGGTGTAGGCGCCTTTTACATGGCCGAAAAGTTCGCTTTCCAGGAGCGACTCGGAAAGCGCCGAGCAATTGACCGCAATCAGGGGGCCGCCGGCCCGGTCGCTGTTGTAATGAATCGCACCGGCCACCAGTTCTTTACCCGTCCCGCTGTCCCCCTGAACCAGTACGGTAACATCGCTTGCGGCGGCTGCATTTATCGCTGTAAACACCTCTCTCATGGCATGGCTTTTCCCGATGATGTTGTCCAACCGGTGCATTTCTCCCAGGCGCAGCGCAGCTTCCTCAATTTTTCGTCGGGCCTTGCTCAACTCGGTCATGTCCGTGACCGTTTCCACGACCCCGATAATATGATTGGTTTCATCACGCACAACGCTGGCGTTCTTGATGATGGATACGTTGTGGCCTTCTTTGTGTTTCAGGAAACATTCCTTGGCTTCCGAGAATCCAAGTTCGATGATACCGCATTTTTTGATACCCGCCGGGCATTTTTTACCAAAACAACGGCTGCATTGCAGAATGTCGCACGTTCGGCCCAGGGCTTCTTCAGCCGAATAACCGCTGATGCGTTCCATGGATGGGTTCCAGGAAGAAATGCGTCCAGCAGCATCCATTGTAAACACGCCGTCGGCCATGGAATCGATAATTTGATTGACGAACCGAAAGTTCCATATTTCATGAGTTTTTTTCAGCATGAGCCTGCAACTCCCGAGCCGCGTGAGAGAATTTAAACGTTTCGTAACGTTACCTTACATAATCCCCAACCGATGTCATTGTCAACGGTAAATGGTTTCTCTTGAGGCCTCAAAAGATTGCCTGACATTATTTTATATAATATTAACAGATAGATAACTCATTTCTCATACCACTCATCCATTTATGGTTTTAACTGGCACGGATATTGGACACATCATCGTAGGCCGGGCAAATGCCGGAGGGAGGCTAGTTTTTTAAAAAACCCGTTGCATCAAATCTATTCAATACCGAATCGCTGCGAAAGTAGGAAATTATGAAAGCCAGAAATTGTTGTAAAACCATGGAGGCCGAACTCACTGCGTGGAAGGCCAACGTCTATGACATCGTGCGCAAGATGGAAGAATTGCCGGGTGGCGAGAGAGTAAAGATCCTGCCCAACATCGAGGACCTGCACATTCTCATCTCGGAAATGGATCAACGGCTTGATCAAATTCGGGATAACTGCACTCCCGAAACCGGAATTGACGACATCCGTACCGACAGGGAGCTTTTCGACAAGTCGTTGACAAAACTTCGCGTTACCGCGGAAGAAGCCATGCGAGGCCTCGGAGGCGGCAATTTTGGCGGTTAAGGTGAAGGATGTCGTCCCCTGCACCTTATCCGTGCAGCGTTTGGAGGCAGCGGATACCCTCCCCTGCCTCTTTTTGAGCGCGGTGTCGACACTCAATTTTTCAAGAATATTAGGTCAAAAAGTTAACGTTTACAACCTGGGTCGCATGGTGCTTGCAGTGCAAATCAACCTGGCCACAAGTGAAAAACAATCTTTACGTTAAGAGACAGGCGACCATGGAAGACGATCAGCAGCAGAGTTTCAGAAAATTGAAAGAGTGGGTTAAATCAGGCGTGACATTGGTGGATTTTGAGTCTCCGTGGTGTCGTCCCTGCCGCGACCAGAAACCGATTATCGAAATTTTGGCCAGGCGATTCAAGGGCGCGGCCAGGGTCATTGAATTGAACATCGACGACAATCGTCAGTTTGCTATCCAACTCGGAATTACCAGCATTCCGACGTTGATCATCTTTAAGAACGGAGAGGAAATGCAGCGTTTTGTCGGTCTTCAACGCAGCGAGGTGTTATCCAAGGCGATTGCAGAAGTCCTCAACACGTAAAAAAAGGAGGTCCCGATGGAAGCCATGTTTCAACCCTATCGGTTGGGCAACCTTGAATTGGCCAATCGTTTCGTGTTTCCACCGATCAAAACCGGGTATGGCAACCTTGGAGGGATTGTCACCGATCGACAGCTCATTTTTTATCGACAGATTGCCCGAAACGGTCCGGCAGTCATCATCCTCGAGCCGGTGTCCGTGACCCCTGAAGGGCGCGAACATCCGAAACAACTCTGCATCCACCTGTCGGAAAGTGTTGCGGAATTGAAAAAGATCGTCAATGTGATCCATGCGGAAAAACGACTGGCCTGCCTTCATCTGAATCATGCCGGCGCAGCCGCCAATCCTATGGTTACCGGCACGGCCCCCAAAGCCCCTTCCGCCGTCACATGTCCAACCAGCGAAAAAACATCGCAGCCGCTGACCGGTGAGGAGATCGACACGATTATCACCGGCTACACATCTGCAGCTCGGAAAGCAAAAGAGGCCGGTTTTGATCTCTTGGAGATTCAGGCAGGACACGGCTACCTGGTTTCTCAATTTCTGAACCGCAAGATCAACAAGCGATCCGACCGTTTCGGAGAAGACCGACTGGCTTTTGCAGAGGCGGTCTTTTCAGCGGTGAAAAAGGGTGCATCTGACATTCAGTTAATCGTGCGGGTGTCGGGCAGTGAAATGTCTCCGGAATTCGGCATTGACCGAGAAGACCTGCTGCCGTTCATTCAGATGGCGGAAAAAATGGATGTCGCTGCCATCCACGTGGGAATGGGAAGCTCCTGTTTCAGTCCACCCTGGTATTTTCACCACTCCAGCCTGCCGGAAAAACCGCAAATGGATGCCCTCGCCTGGATTCGGAAACAGACGAACCATCCTGTAATCGTCGCCGGACGAATGGGACGGATAAATAGGATTGAAACGATTCTCCAAGAAAATCTGGCTGACCTCGTCGCTCTCGGACGGCCGCTCATTACCGATCCCGATCTCATCGAAAAATGGCAAAACCGACAGTACGACGAGGTAAAATACTGTGGTTACTGTCTCCAAGGGTGTTTACATCGGTTAAAAAATGGAGAGCCTCTGGGCTGCAACCTCAACCCGGCGATCGGAAAGCCCGATCTGGAACCGACGCCGAATCCCCTAAAGATTCTGGTAGCCGGCGGCGGTCCGGCCGGCATGAGCGCGGCGGTTTACCTCAGTCAACGTGGTCATCGGGTAACCGTTGCGGAAAAGGAACACCACCTCGGCGGACAATTTGCACTCGCCTGGCAGGCGCCCGGCAAACAAAGTATGCGGGAAGGGTTGTATGCGTTGAATTATTGCACGAGAGCCGCCGCCGAATCGGTCATCATGGGACGTAAAGTTGATCTAGACCTGGTTCGAGAAGTTCAGCCGGATCTCCTGGTGTGGGCTACCGGTGCGGTTCAAAATTTTAACGATATCGACGGGTTGCACGATCAGTATGTCATGACGTCAGTGGAATATTTCGGTGGCGAAAAAGAAGTGCAAGGCCCCCGGGTCCTCGTGATCGGTGCCGGCAGGTCCGGTCTCGAAATTGCGGAAAAATTGGGCCTGCAAGGTTTCAACGTCGTTGCCACCAAAAGGACCGATCCGATCGGCAGCATGATGGAGATGATTACCAGAAAGCTGACCCTGATGCGGATTCAACAGATGTCGACCGTCACTTTGATGCCCCATACCACGGTAAAGGCCTTTTTAGCCGATGGCGTCGAGGTGGAACAGGATGGTGAGAAGAAAAATCTGGCCCCGTTTCAAACCGTCATACTGGCTTCAGGGATGCAACCGGCGCCCGGTCCGGACGAGAAGATAAAAATGGCGGGTCCCAAACTGGAAATCATCGGGGACGCCAACGAAGTCCAGGACATATTCAGGGCTGTCCATGCCGGTTACGAGCTGGCTCAAAGATATTGATGCGGCATAAAACCGTGCCGGTGGACGTCAATCCACCGCATCACTAGCATTTTGAAATTCAGCCATAACGGAGGAAAATGCAAATGGAGGGTGTATCATTTTCAGAAATTGCCATCGTATCCTGCGGTACCCTGAGCCTTGAGCTGAATTATTTGAAACAGGCCGGTCTACTGGACACGGATCACCTCTACTTCACGACTCCGGGGTTGCATGAGGATATTCACGAACTGGAAAGCCAGTTGATCCGCCGAATCGAAACGGCCAAGGAAAAAGCCGCCAAGGTGCTGGTGGTTTACGGGGGTAAATTCTGTTACGTCAACGCAGATGAACCCACCCGGACGATGCAGAAGATCATCGCGGAACAGGGGCCGAATGTGTCCCGGATCGAGGCGACGCATTGTATGGATATGATTGCGAGTGAGGCCGAGCGAAAAAACATCGCGCGGGAGGTGGCCGGCGGAGAAAAAGTGTGGTGGATGACGCCGGGCTGGATACAATTTCGCCACAAGGTTTTTAAGGGTTGGGACAAGGGGCTGGCGAATGAAAACTTCCCGCGCCACACGGGTGGGGCTATCGTGCTGGACGGCATCGGCTTCATGGACCGTTACATGGCCGAAAAGCCGGAGGAGTTTCTCGAGTACGCCGATTGGATGGGAATCCCGATCATGACCTATCCGGTCGCTCTCGACCGTTTCACGTCGCTGCTCACCGCTCAGGCGCGGCGGCTGTCCAGGCGTTGAGACACGCTCTGTTCGCCATCTGATACCGCGACCAAGCCGACCTCTGGCAATCACGAAGAAAGGAGGAGACCATGTACGCCCTCATTTATGACGAACACGATTTCTTAAAACCCCGGAAAGAGATCATCTCGGTTCACAGAAGCAGGAAGACGGCGGAAAAGGCCCTGGAAAAACGGATGCGCAACCTGAGCCGGACCGTCGAGGAATGCAATACGCGGATCGTATGGGTGGAAGGCAAGGCCTTTAAAGGACACTATATCTCCGAGGCTGACTTTAAGACCTGGCGACCAGGCGAGAGGATTCCGCAAGGTGACCTTTATTCCGACACGGATTGAAAGGGAAACAAAAGGATGGGGAAATGCTCTTGCCATCCGGCAAGAGAAACCAACCTCGTGGCGTCGGTTCGAATATTTCCATCGGACTTAGGTGTGATTTCAGCGCCGTTTTGATCGCTGTTTTTTCGGAGAAGGCCGGTCGAGTTTTTCCTGGAGGTCCAGGTGAAAACGAACCGGTCCCCGCCACTTGCCCTCACCGAAACGGGTGTGCAGCGCGCAGGCCGAGGAAGGGTTTGACCAGGAGGTGGCGATGGCCACATGCCCCTTGGGAAAGGGGGAAACCTCCACGTCAATATAGTCCCTCGGCGCCAGCGCCGCTTCTTTTTCCACCAGATCGTCGCTTTCGCCGTAGCAGATCAGCCAGGGGATTCCCATTTCCTTCAGTCGGCTGAGTTCCAGTTTGCGACCGAAGAGTTTCACGGGAAGAACCCCCTTTCGTGTGATGGGGCTGTTGTAAGAGGCAAAGCTCATCCGCGTGATTTCCATGGGCAGGTCTTTTCTTTCGTAAGTGAGCCAGTAATTCAGGGCGGCCGCCGTCTTGCTGATTGCCGGGCTCTCGCCCCCATTGCGGGCAAACATGGCCAGGTCCCGGAAGAACACGGTCAGCGGTGATTCGTTTTCAATGCTGCGCAGCTTGTAAACCCATCCCATGAGTTTGCCGTCGGCCACGGTATTACCGTTGGGTAGCGTTTTGGTTCCGTAGGCCAGGTCGTTGAAACGCGGCGGCAGTTTTTCAAGAAAAGCCGACAATCCCCTGCTCCGCGTGCCGTCCATGGGCGCAACGCAGGTAATGAAAGCGTCCACGAGGCCGTCGAGTTCTCCGCTCAGCAAATTGCACAGTGCCGCAAACCCGCCCTGGCAATACCCGTTGAGGGTAACCGGTCGGCCGTGGCGGCGCACGACGGCTTCACAAAAGGTGCGGGTGTCGCGGGCGTCATCCTCGCCGGTCATGTTTTGTAGGGCTTCGGTGGTGCTGATATCCTTCAGGATTCGGATATAGGTGGGCACCCCGAAGTTAGCATAGGCGTGCGCGTAGCTCTTGTTCTCCCCGGGCAGGAAACCAAGGATGTTGGCCCCCAACACATATGGCGGCAGGATCAGGATCGGCTTGCCGTCGGTCCTGATTGTCGCCGTTGAGTCGCTCGGCGCTATCCGGTAGAGATAGAAGCGGTCGGTTTCGGCAACCAGTTCATGCGTCTTTCTCTCGAAGTGAAAGCCGTATTCGGGTTCGACCGCTTGTATGGCTTTCGGATAGCGATAAACGACCAGCTCCATCAGGCGCTTCTGCCGGGCGGCATACTCAAAGAGCTTCTCACCGTCCTGCCGAAACACCTCACGATGAAGAGCCGCGGCGAAGGCCGCGATCTCATGGGCCGCAAAGGCATTGACAGACGCCAGCGCACCGGCGGCGCTGCGAGAGAAAAGGTCGCCATTGAATTCCAGCAGATCGGCATAGGACACGCTGGTTTCCGCCGGGGCGGCATCGGCGATCTTGGCCGCTTCGACCCTTTGGAAATAAACGGCGGCGACCAGAAATGGAATCAGAAAGTCTCCGGCATAGCGCGTCATTCCGGCCCAAAACGTTTCCCCGGTGCCGTAGAAGCTTGCCATGGCCCTGGCCGCGTCAAAAAACGGGTTGGCCTTGAACGGTTCGAAATTGTTGGTGGTCATGCTGGCATTTCCTTATGATGACGTCATTTTTCTGCGGGCTTGTTCTTTTACCCTGATCAGTCCTGGTGAGTTGTTCAGGAACATCAGCGGAGAGGAATAGCCGGCCTTTATGAAAAGTGTTTCGAGGTCGTCGAAGAGCACCGGGCGGTCGGGCCAGGTAAATCTTTTTTTGCGTTCGCGAAATGCTTCCCATTGCCGCCGCAGGGCGGGTCGGTCCCGAAACACCTCTTCTTCGGCCCGATCACATAAAAACAGAGCGCAGACGATCGGCTTGATGCGCCACAGACAGCCGCCGCGGCCGAGATAGACGCACTTCGCCCCGCTGGCGCCGTTTTGCAGCGCTTCGGCCAAGCGGTCGGTTTCCTGCGGCGCGGACATCAAGACGTTGACCACCACGTCGGCGAAAAACGTGACGATGCCTTCACGGCTGCAGCAGGCACTCAGGCTATTTTGGTAGCAGGCCCGGCGGCAGACGGACCCGAAGTGTGTCTGCAGAAACTCGTCGACCGACCGCCGAAACCGGAGGTAATCGTCAAGGACGGACACCAATCCGGCCGTAGCGGCCCGGTCGAGCCCGACCCGATATTCCCGGACCATCTCCAGGGCTTCGATTTGTTGCTGGTCGTAGGGGCTCATTGGCTCAGAGCCCTCTGTTCCGGTAGAATCCCACTTCTCTCCAGCCTGTCGACTCCGGCCTCGTTTTCCTTGGTGAGCCTTGCGGCATCAGACGATTTGCCGATGAGGCGCGGTGTAAGAAAAACCAGCAGGTTGGTTTGCTGACGCGACTGGTTCTGATACTTGAAGAGCCGGCCCAGAAGCGGAATATCCCCCAGAAGCGGCACTTTGTTTTCCGAGCGCGCGGAATTGTTCTCGATCAGCCCGCCGATCACGACCGTCCCGCCGTCTTTGACGAGTACACTGGTGTCGACGGTCCGCTTGAGGGTGGTCGGTCTGAAGTCGGTGGTCGACTCCAGCATCGAGACCTCCAGCCCGATAGTCAGGCGCACCGTCTCGTTTGCGCTGATCTGGGGCGTGACCTTGAGAATCGTCCCGACGTCGCGGTACTCGAACGAATTAAAGGTCTGGTTGAAGGACGTGGACGTGCTGGTTTGAAAAGGGATGTTTTTGCCGACGTTGATCCTGGCTTCCTCATGCTCGGTGGTCAGGATCTGGGGAGTGGAGAGGATAGAGACGTGCTTTTCCTCTTTGACGGCCTGAATCAACGCCGTGAGGTTGTTGAACTTTACCCCGGCGATGTCGATGGCCTCGGTGAAGACGCCGAGAGCGAAACCGCTGGGAAAAGCGCCGTTCACAAACCCCGGCAGGGCGGAATCCTGGGGCGCCTGGACAAAACCGGCGCCGAGCGCGGCATCCTTGCCGTCGATCCGGGTTTCGCCGACCGCCGTCCATTCGACACCTAAACGCAAATCATTGCGCGCATCGACTTCCATGATCAGAACCTCGACGTGCACCATCGCGCGCGGACCATCGAGCATGGCGATAATGTTTTCCAGCGCGGTGAGTTCTTCCTCGCTCTCGGCGAATAGGATCAAGCTGTTGGTGGCGGCATCGGCGTAAATTCCGGTTGTCTTCGAAAGTATCGGACGGACGGCCGCGGTCGGCTGACTGTCACGGCCTTCGGCGGGCAGATCCTGCAGGACCTTGACCAGATCTTCGGCTTTGGCGTTCTTGAGATAGTAAACCCGAATTTTTCCCTTTTCACGCAGGGGGCTGCGGTCCAGCAGGGCAACCAGGTCTTTGATTCGTGCCATGTCGACCTTGGGGGCGATAACAACGAGTTGGTTGGTTCGCTCATCGGCCACAAAGGTGGCCGTCTGCGCCGGCCGGTTCCTTTGCGACGACGATGGCGACGGAAACAGGGTGGGTAGCAACGTCGCCAGCTTGCTGCCGTTGGCGTGCTCCAACGGAAGAACCGTGAGCTCACGTCGGTTATCGACCACATCGACTTCGTGGATTATTTTCATGAGCCGCCGGATGGCGGCGGCGGTATCGGTGACGACCAGTTCATTGACGGCCGCTATGACGCCGATGACGGCATTTCGAGACAGCAGCGGGGTCATGAGGCGTTTGAGTTCATCCGCATCGGCATAGGTCAACGGAATCACTCGCGTCATCATTTCGTCGCCCGGCGGAATCTGCGCCGGCACCGGTTCGGTGTCGATGTTCATGGTTCGGGCTTCGGTCGTTGGCACGATTTTGACCGCCTGACCGGCTGCAACCGCACTGAAGCCGTGGGCCTGCAGAACCGATTCAAAGACGCGGTACATGTCCGCTTCGGGAATACGGGTCGGGGCTATGACCGTGACATTTCCGCGAACCCGCTGGTCGACGATAAAATTTTTACCGGTCAACTCACTGACAAACCGGATGAAAACGGTGATGTCGACATCAGTGAAGTTAAGCGTGACCAGCCTTTCAGATGCGGGCAGCGCAGGGCTTTCAGCGACCGCTGACACCGGCGGGGGCGTCGCCGGCATCAACAGCAGACCGAGCAGTAAAATATGAGTCGACCATTTCATGGGTGTGAGACCGTGAGCACCAGCGCGCAGATGGAAACGATGGCCTGGCCGCCAAAAGGCAATACGTCCCTGCGGGCATGGACACAGTGGCGGTCCGGTGGCGCCGTTTTGGGGCCGCGGCGCCCGTGCGGTTATTTTATGGTATACTCTATCGTCCGCGGTTGGCCGCCGCGTTTTATATCTACGGTAACGTTTTCGGCGGATTTCAAGCCTTCGTAAAAACCGAGCGCATCGTCTACCGTGGCAATGGAACGTCCGTTGACGCCGGTGATGATATCGCCGTTGCGCAGCCCCATGCGCATGAAGAGGGAGTTGGGTTGAATACGGGAAAACATCATTCCATCCGGTTGACCCTGGGTGAAGTGGGGCCGAATATTAACCTGGTTCATCAACTGGGCGACATCCTGAACCGCACTGTCGATCTGGCCGCGCCGCAGCATGATTTTCTGCGTCCGGGCCGGTGGTTCATTCAGACTCTGCCCCGCAACAGGCCGACCGGCGATGGTTCTGCCGGCGGCCGAGCCGGCGCCTGCCGCCTTTTCGATCTCCAGAACCTCATCTTTTCCTTCAACATTCAAGATGATTTTTTCCCTTAAAATCATCTTGACCGTGGCCTCTTGAACCGTGTCTCCGATCCGAAACAGGTTCTGCACCCGTTTACCGGCTTCTTCGATGACGGCATAGGCTTCGTCGGGCGGTCCCGTAACTGTTCCCCACAGCTTGAGGTTAAGGCTCGTCTGTTCAAGCTCGCCGACGTCGACGCTTTTGGGGGCCGCTTCAACCGTCGTGTTGGTGTCGAAAAGGTTGCGGTCGACAAGCGGGTTGTAATAAGCCAATGGGCGTTGGTTTACCCTTTCGGGTTGAGCCGGCGCCGTCTGAGTTTCCACGGTCTGCGGCACCTCGGCCAGGCGTGCGGATGTCACCATGAAAAAGGCGTTCACGCCGCAATAGACGATCGTCCCGATGAGCAGCAGGTTCAGCAGTGTGAAAAAATGCTTGTACATGTCATTGACCGATATGAGTGTATGCGGTTCTCCGACCGAGTTCAGGCCCCGTGCTGCCGGGGACATTTTCTAATTCCCGCACTGAGGCCAAAGACACTTAGCGCGTTTCCAACCGCAGGTCATCGAGTGGACCGCTGATTCGGATCGGGATGCCCCCGCCGGCCTTCAGACCGGCCAGAAAGACGCCGGGAACCTGAACCCCGGAATTGTCGAGAAATTGCTTCTGCGGCATGACGGTTCCGCTTAATTTGACGATGCTTTGCATGATATCCTTGCTCAATGACGCCGATCCTGAAAGATGCCCCTCGATCTGGTCGCCGGTCAACACCACGCGCATGATTTCCAGGTGCTGATGTCGAAGGACAGCCTCGGCATGGACTTTTTCAAAACGTATTTCATTGAGCGTGAAAAAAGGGGTCGCCAAGGCAATGGCCATGTTACTGATATTCAGATTGACATTAAGGGTTTCCAGTTTATCAGCGGCGACGGCATAGGCAAACGTGCCATCCAGAACACCCTCGACGGGTTCGGCGGACAGCCTTCTTAAAAGAGGGATCCCGTTTAGTTTCAAACCAGAGGCGACGGCATCGATTGTCGCCTGCCGGGGGCCGTCGATTTCAGCCGTTCCGGTGATGGTCCCTTCGTGAGTCTTCATCCTGAAGGAATAAAGATCCCTGGCGCTCAAGAGCGTCTTAAGATGCGGCAATATCGCCAAATCGTCGGCCAGCAGCAGGGGGGTGTTGTCATGGTCCACCTGAACCCGCTGAAGGCGCAGGCCGGGAGGAAACATCAGGCCGACTTTTTCGACGGTCATCCGCAGTTCAGGATTGATGCGGCGAACCTGCATGACCACAAATGCCTTCAGCCGTTCGGCCGGAAACAGGTAATAAATAAAAAAAACAACTAAGGCAATAACGTAACTGCCGTATAAGAAAATTTTTTTTTTACCCATGGCGGCAAAAAACGTTGCGTGGACCCAAACGGGTCGCGGGCAGACGGTCAAAATGTCACCGATCCCAAGCCGGATTCAGCGCTGAAAACATAGCGCGCCTCGGATCGGATTCCGAAACCGGTTACTTAAAAAATTCTTTAAATGCATTAATTTAGCACTCCCATTAATTTTAGGCAAGCCGGATCCCAACGCCTGGTGCTTAATTCCTTTTCCGCTCGTCTCGGTCCGACGTTTGAGAGCCGAATCCCGCTTCGCAAGCCCGGCTGGCCGGCGGGACGCCACTTTGGGTTATTTTTGAATGTTGACCGTTGGTCTGTTTTGTGATTAATTACCAAATTTTTAAGGCAACTTTCCCGGCGACACTCTCCGCCTGCCACCCTTTTTTATTACACTTCGTCAATCGACGACCGACAGTCGCCATAACCGCAGGATGACGAAACGACCCCCGATCGCCGTGGTTGGAATGGCCGGACTTTTTCCGGGCGCCTCCGACCTGCCGATGTTCTGGCGTAACATCGTCGCCAAATTCGACGCCAACCGCGAGGTGCCCCCGAACCGGTGGATCGCCGACGCCAAGCGCATGGTCAGCCGAACCCCGGCCCCGGACAAAGCATTGCACCGGCGCGGGTGTTTCATCGATCCGCTGACCTTCGACCCGGCCGGATTCGATCTTCCGCCCGATCTGCTGCAAGACCTCGATCCGATGTACCACATGGTCTTGTCCGTCGGACGGACGGCGATTTCTGAGCCAACACCGGTCCGATTGAACCGCAAGCGGACCGGCGTTGTCCTGGCGGCGATCGCCCTGCCGACCGACGCAGCCTCGACCCTCAGCCGGAATCTCATTCGAAGGCTTGTCGAGCAGCAGCTCTTCGGTTCCGCCGCTTACCGCCTCCCATCCGAAGCCCAACGGCTGGCCGCGCGGGTCACGTCTCTGCCGGCGACGCTCCTGGCCAGGGCCCTGGAACTCGGCGGCGGCGCCTTCACGCTCGATGCGGCCTGCGCCTCTTCCCTTTATGCCGTCAAGCTGGCCTGCGATGAACTTGCGGCTCGAAGAGCCGACGCCATGTTGGCCGGCGGCGTCGCGCGGCCCGATTGTCTCTACACCCAGGTCGGGTTCAGCCAGCTGAAGGCCCTGTCGCCCTCGGGCCGTTGCGCCCCTTTCGACCGCAGTGCCGACGGTCTGGTGGTCGGAGAAGGTGCCGGAATTCTCGTTCTCAAGCGGCTCGAGGATGCCCTCACGGACAACGATCGCGTATATGGATTGATCCGTGGCATCGGCTTGTCGAACGATATGCGCGGCAACCTCCTGGCCCCGGACAGCGACGGTCAGTTGCGCGCCATGCGGATGGCGTATGCATCCGTCGGCTGGTCCCCGAGCACGGTCGATCTAATCGAATGCCATGGAGCGGGAACTCCGGTCGGCGACGTCACCGAACTGCGCAGTCTGCGCGTTCTCTGGAAGCCTGCCGCCGGCCCCGTCGGCCGCTGCGCCATCGGCTCGGTCAAGTCGATGATCGGTCATCTGCTGACCGCCGCCGGAGCCGCCGGCATGATTAAGACCCTGCTGGCTCTGAACGAAAAAATCCTGCCGCCGTCGCTCAACTTTCAACACCCACCAGAGGGCAGCCCCCTGATCGGCAGTCCCTTCCGGGTGCAGACAGCGGCTGAACAATGGCCCGAGCGAAGCGACGGATGCCCGCGCCGCGCTGCCGTCAGCGCTTTCGGTTTCGGCGGCATCAACGCCCACGTGCTGCTGGAAGAGTGGCCCTCGGGGCGACCGGCCGCTGGATGCAGCCGACCCATCGCGGTCACCAGTGACGATGTCAACCCGCGCGCCCCCGCTTCGGCCGGCCCCAAAACCGCGCAGCCGGTCGCCGTGATCGGCATGTCGGTCGCTTTCGGCCCGATCACCTCCCTGCCTGAATTTCAGGAAACCGTTTTCAACGGCCGCAGCATCATTGCGGACCGTCCGGCGGAACGCTGGAAGGGGTGCGATGACATGCTCGCGCGCAGCGGCCTGCGGCTGCCCCGCAAGGGCGGTTTCATGCGGCACCTTTCGATCGACACCTCCGAATTTCGCATACCGCCCAAGGAGATTCCCGACATTCTGCCCCAACACCTGCTCATGTTGAAAGTGGCGGCGGCGGCCATGGCGGATGCCGGCCTTGCGGAAAAGACCGAACGACCGCGGATGGGCGTTGTCATCGGTCTGGCGTTCGACTATGAAGCCACCAATTTTCATCTTCGCTGGTCGCTGTTCGAACAGGTGCGGCAGTGGCAGTTGCAGTATTATCCGAAACTCGATGACAAAACCGCCGAGGCCTGGTGTGCCGCCCTCCAGGAAATCGTCTCACCGCCCTTGACCGCAAGCCGCACCCTGGGCGCTCTGGGCGGAATCGTCGCCAGCCGAGTCGCGCGGGAATTTCACTGCGGCGGACCGAGTTTCAGCGTTTCGGCCGAGGCCGCTGCCGGCAATCGGGCACTTGAAATCGGGGTTCGTTTATTGCAGCAGCAGGAAGTCGATGCTGTCCTGGTGGGTGCCGTGGACCTCGCCGCCGACATCCGGCAGATTCTTTGCGGCCGAAGCGTCGAGGAATATTCCCGCAGCGGTTCCATCCGACCTTTCGACCGGGGTGCGGACGGGACCCTGCCGGGAGAAGGTGCGGCAGCGGTGGTCCTCAAAAGGCTCGACCAGGCTCGCACCGAAAAGGAGCGCATCTACGCTGCGGTCATTGGCATCGGCAATGCCGGCGGCCGCCCCGACGATGCTGCCGCAGCCGAAACCTATGCCCGGGCGCTGAGGCGCGCCCTCAAGGATGCCGATCTCCCAGCCTCACGCATCGACTTCGTCGAAACCCTCGGCAGCGGCATTCCGTCCCGAGACCGCCGGGAGGCCGTGGCGCTTCAGGCGGTCTTTGCGGACCGCAACACCCCTTGCGTCCTCGGCGCCACCCTTCCCAACCTGGGTCACACCGGTGCCGCCGCTGGTCTGGCGTCGATCGTCAAGGCGGCCCTGTGCCTCCGCCAGGGGGTACTTCCGCCGCTTCCCGGTTGTCATGCGCCCGCAGAAGAGATCCGGCAAGGCGGCGTTTTCACTGTTCCGACAGCTCTGCAATCCTGGTTTCACGACCGCATCGACGGACCGCGGCGGTCATGTGTCGGCCTTGTGACCGGCGACGGCAACAGTTGTGCCGTTGTCCTTGAAGAAGCATCGCCCCGCCTGGAGGACATTTCTCCAGCCGCGCTCCACCCGACACCGCGCTCAGCAGGCGTTGAGTCACCCGCAGGCGAAACGATGGAGATTCCCGTCGGCGGACGCGTGCCGACCTTTGTCGCCCCCCCAGGGGGGGGCACCGTCCAAACGACACCCCAACCTGATTCCGGCCGCGAAGAACCGGCTCAGCCGCCTCGGCAGAATCCGCCTTTCAGGACCTCCACCGGATCTCAAACACAGCTGATCCAGGCCTTCACGCTCGGCACGACCGCCACCGCCGCAGCCCACAACCGGTTCCTTGATTTTTCCGACGAGATCGGCCGTGCCTGCGGAGAAAATGCGGTCAGTCAGATCCGGTTGATCGAAGCCCTGGTCCGCAGCGGTTCCGGCGGGCGGCACCCCCGGCCGGCTTTCTCTTCACCCGCGCCCGGCGATACCCGATCCGATCCGATTGCCTTCACCCGTGACCAGTGCCTGGAGTTCGCCACCGGCCGGGCCGCGACCGTCCTGGGGCCCGATTTCGCCGCGCTCGACACGTATCCGACCCGGGTCCGGCTGCCCGGCGAACCGCTGATGCTGGTGGACCGCATCGTTTCCATCACAGGCCGGCAGCGCAGCCTCACCACCGGAAATCTGGTGACCGAACACGACGTGCAAAAGAACGCCTGGTATCTCGACGGCGATCGGGCTCCGGTGTGCATCGCCGTCGAGGCCGGACAAGCCGATCTGTTTCTGTGCGCCTATTTGGGCATCGACCTGGCCGTCAAGGGCCGACGGGTCTACCGACTGCTCGATGCCGGCGTGGTCTTCCATCGGGACCTGCCGCGAGTCGGTGAAACCATCCGCTACCGGATCGAAATCGACAAATTTATCCGCCAGGCAGACACCTGGCTGTTCTTCTTCGGCTTCGAAGGCACGATCGACAACCAGCCCTTGATCAGCATGACCGGCGGCTGCGCCGGTTTCTTCACAGCAGAGGAGATCGAAAGGTCGGGCGGTATCGTCCGCAGGGCCGCAGGCGGACGCCCGCAAACCGGACGGCGGGATCCCCGGTGGAAGACGCTCGTCCCGCAACAAGCAGCGGCGAGTTTCGACGATGCGGCCCTCGAAGCCCTGCGGTCCGGCGACCTTGCCGCCGGTTTCGGACCGTCATTCGAAGGCGTGTCGCTGACCGCCGCCTTGCGGTTGCCGGGCGGCCGCATGCAATTGATCGATCGGGTTCAACGACTGGAGCCCTGCGGCGGCCGCTTCGGTCTCGGGTCAATCCGCGCAGAAGCCGACATCCACCCCGATGACTGGTTCCTGACCTGCCATTTCGTGGACGACATGACCATGCCGGGAACCCTTATGTACGAGTGCTGCGCGCACGCGCTGCGGGTTTTTCTGCAGCGCTTGGGCTGGGTGACGGACCGGCCCGGAGTTCACTATGCGCCGGTACCGGGGATCAAAAGCGTCCTGCAGTGCCGGGGGCCGGTGACACCGCAAACCCGGCGGGTGATCTACGAAGTGGAAATAAAAGAAATCGGCTACGGCCCCGAACCGTATGCGCTCGCCGATGCCCACATGTATGCCGACGGACGCTATATCGTGCGTTTTACGGACATGTCGCTGCGCATGGTGGGCCTAGACCGTGAAACGATCGAAGACTTTTGGGCTGGTCGGCGCCGCAACGTCGCCGGGCCGGATCATCACCGCCGGCCGCCGGTGCTGTTCGGACGTCAGAAGTTGCTGGCCTTCGCCACCGGCAATCCTTCCGAAGCCTTCGGCGAGCCGTACGCAGAGTTCGACAACAAACGGTTTCTGGCACGGCTGCCGGCGCCCCCCTACGCCTTTATCGACCGGGTCGTCAAGGCCGAACCGCGGGCCTGGGAACTCAAACCCGGCGGCTGGGTGGAAGCCGAGGTCGATATCGATCCCGCGGCCTGGTATTTCAGGGCCAACCGTTCGGACCGCCTGCCGTATGGCGTGCTGCTCGAGACCGCCCTGCAGGCCTGCGGCTGGCTGGCCGCTTATGCCGGGTCGGCGCTTCACAGCTGCAAGGACCTGCACTTCCGAAATCTGGACGGGCAGGCCGTCCAACACCTGGAAGTCCCGGCCGTTCCGCAGACGTTGACGGTCCGTTGCCGGATGACAAAAGCATCGGCTTCCGGCGACATCATCATCGAGAACTTTGATTTCGAGGTTCTTTGCCGGACTCAACTGGTGTACGAAGGCAGCACTGTTTTCGGTTTTTTCACGGCGGAAGACCTGTCCAACCAGAAGGGCATTCAAACGCTCGAAGAGGAGACGGTCATGAACGCTGCAGACGAAGGCCCGGCGTTTGAGCCGGTCGTGTTCAGCGACGCAGCCCCGTTGACGCCAGAAGACCCGCACCTTTCCCCGGTAACGGGTTTGAGCCTGCCGGCCAAGGCTTTACGAATGATCGACCGCATCACGGCGTACCGACCGCAGGGCGGCTCCCGCGGACTCGGCTGGCTGTGCGCCACCAAACGGATCGACCCGGCGGAGTGGTTCTTCAAGGCCCACTTCCACCAGGACCCGGTCTGTCCCGGTTCGCTCGGCATCGAATCGTTGCTACAGCTGTTGAAATACGCCGCCATCCGGCGCTGGCCCCATCTGGTCACGGGCCACCGCTTCGAACACCCGGTTCAGGGCCCCCACACCTGGCAATACCGCGGGCAGATCGTGCCCGGCAACCGATTGGCGGAAGTGGAAGCCACGATAACGACGATCATCGATGAACCGACCCCCGAGCTGCGGGCCGATGGTCTGCTCAGGGTCGACGGCCTCGTCATCTACCGGATGAAGAACTTCGGCCTGAGAATCCTAAAAATATGAGCGAAACTACTTGTTGATGTATAACTTCAACATTTTTCCCGTGATACCTTTCCCGCGGGAAAAATATCCCGGAAAAATCTTATGCGCTTCACCCGCGTCTGCATCGATGCTTTCGGCTACGAACTGCCCCTCAACGTGGTCTCTTCCGAAGACCTCGAAGAGCGTCTATCGCCACTTTACCGGGCCCTGCGCTTCCCCAAGGGACAGCTTGAAGCGCTGACCGGCATCCGGGAACGCCGCTTCTGGGACCAGGGGTTCAAAATGGCGGAAGGAGCCGTTCGGGCCGGCCGCAAGGCGCTTGCCGGCTCCGGTGTCGGTCCCCAAGAGATCGGCATGCTGATTTACGGCGGCGTCTGCCGGGACAACATCGAACCGGCCACGGCCTGCGCCGTCTCCCACGGCTTGAATCTTCCGCCGCATGCCCAGGTCTTTGACGTGTCGAACGCCTGCCTGGGTGTATTGAACGGCATAGTCCAGATCGCCAACGCAGTCGAGTTGGGACAGATCCGGGCGGGGCTGGTTGTCGCCTGCGAAACCTCCCGAGAGATCATCGACACCACCGTCGATCAGCTGAACGCTTCCTGTGACATGAATTTTTTCAAGAAAACGATCGCCACACTGACCGGCGGTTCGGGCGCCGCCGCCGTCCTTCTGACCGAGGCCTCGCTTTCGCGCAGCGGCCACCGGTTGGTCGGCGGCACCGTCCGGCATGCCCATCAACATCACAGGCTGTGTCTTTGGGAGGCGCAAACCGATCCGACATCCGACGGCCGGCACCTTATCGAAACCGACGCCATGGGAATCCTCAGCAACGGTGTCCGGCTGGGAAGCGAGACCTTCAAGGCTTTCAAGCGTGAACTCGCTTGGCCGGCGGACCAACCCGACCGGATCATTTGCCACCAAGTGGGCCAGACCCATCAAAACAACATTCTTGCGGCCATCGGTGTTCCTGCGGAAAAAGACTTTACTACTTACCGGTATCTCGGCAACATCGGCTCGGTTTCTTTGCCGATCACGGCCGCCATCGCGGACGGCCGGGGTGCGATCCGCAAGGGCGAGCGGGTCGGGTTTCTGGGAATCGGCAGCGGCTTGAACTGCCTGATGCTCGGCATCGAATGGTGATCCCGTGAACACGCACGAGAACAAGCCCATCAATGGTTCGCGTTGGTTGCATCTCTATCCGTTCACCTCCCGTTTCATCGAGCGAAACGGACTGAGATACCACTACCTGGACGAAGGTTCCGGCGAACCGGTACTCCTGGTCCACGGCAACCCGACCTGGTCGTTTTATTTTCGCGCCCTGATCAAGGCGCTCTCGGTCCGCTATCGCGTCATCGCCCCGGATCACATTGGATGCGGCCTATCGGACAAGCCCGGCCTCGACCGCTACGACTATCGGTTGAAAAGCCGCAGCGATGATCTGGCGGATCTCATCACCCGGCTCGAGTTCAAAGATAAATTGACGCTGGTGCTCCACGACTGGGGTGGCGCGATCGGTCTGGCGGCAGCCTTGAGACGGCCCGAGCAGATCGGTCGCCTCATTATTTTCAACACGGCTGCGTTTTTGCCGCCGAAGGGTAAAAAATTGCCGTGGCGACTCAGGGTTATCCGCAATATCCGGGGGATCGCCCAGCCGGCCGTGCAGGGCGCCAATCTCTTCGTTCGCGCGGCACTGCGCATGGCGCCCCGTCGCCGATTGCCGCGTGCGGTTCGCGCCGGACTGGCCGCTCCGTACAACTGTTGGCACAACCGGATCGCCACCTTGATGTTCGTGCGCGACATCCCCCTCGGCAAGACCGACCCGAGCTATGAGCTGGTCAGACTCGTGGATGAAAACCTTCACATATTCAGCGGCTTACCGGTATTGATCTGTTGGGGAGCGCACGATTTCGTTTTCGACGCGGACTATCTTCGCGAATGGCGCCGGCGATTTCCCGAGGCCGAAGTGCACACCCTGCCAGATGCCGGTCACTACCTCCTGGAAGACGCGCCGGAGCGGATCCTGCCGCTGGTCAATGGTTTCTTGCAAAGACATCCGCTCTGAACTAAGGAGAGAATCTTCGACCCCATGGATTTTGATCAACCATACAGCCGATCGGACCATTTGGAGACGAACCTCGCCGGAAAATGCGACGACAGACCGCCAAACGGCCCGAAGCCGCCCGTCTGGACGACCGTGGATGCCTTGCTTCCGGCCGACACCGCAGTCACCGACCCCCTTTTCAATGTCGCCTCTTTCCTGAAACGGATGGCCCGCGTTCAGCCGTACAAAAAAGCGGTCATCTGCCCCTTTGGGCGTGATCGCAGCGGGCATGCCGCCTATACCCATCTGACGTTTGAACAGCTCGATCGGGAATCGGACCACCTCGCCTGGGGCCTCGAAAGTGCGGGGATCACGCGCGGCTCCCGTACGGTTTTGATGGTCAGACCGGGCCTTGATTTCTTCACCCTGACCTTTGCGCTCTTCAAAGTCGGTGCGGTACCCGTGGTCGTCGATCCGGGCATGGGGATCAGGCGCATGGTCGACTGTTTCAGGCAGTCAGGTCCCTCGGCCTTCATCGGCATTGCTGCGGCGCACGTCCTGAGGGTTCTCTTTCCGCGCTTTTTCGGTTCCGTTAAAAATTGGGTCACCGTCGGGCGCAGGTGGTTTCCGGGCGGTCATCGGCTGGAGAATTTGGGCCGTGCCCGCCGGTCCCCCTTTCCGATGGCGCCGACGACCCGCGATGAAACTGCGGCGATCCTCTTCACCACCGGCAGCACCGGTCCGGCCAAGGGAGTGGTTTACAGCCACGGCATCTTCGCCGCCCAAATCGCGGCTATAAAGACCCACTTCCTCATGTCGACCGGCGAGATCGACCTGCCGACCTTTCCCCTGTTTGCCCTTTTCGATCCGGCCTTGGGAATGACGGCCGTCATACCGGACATGGACCCCACTCGTCCGGCGCTGGTCAATCCGGTTAACATCATCGCGGCGATCAACGACCACGGCGTCACCAACATGTTCGCCTCACCGGCATTGCTCCATCGCGTGGGACGCTATGGCCGCGAAAACGGCGTCAAATTGCCTTCGCTGAAACGGGTGATAACGGCCGGTGCTCCGATCATGCCGGCCAACATCGAACAGTTTGCCGACCTGCTGAGCGCAGAGGCCGAAATCCATACCGGTTATGGTGCCACCGAGGCGATGCCGGTGGCCGCCATCGAAGGACGCGAAATTCTCAACGAAACCCGGCATCAGAGCGAAAACGGATGTGGAATCTGCGTCGGCCGGCCTTTGAGCGGGGTAGCGGTGCGCATCATCGCCATCGATGACGGTCCGATCGCCGGCGGAGCGGAAGCCGTGGCGGCCGCCAACGGCGCGGTGGGCGAAATCATCGTCAAAGGCGCACAGGTCACCCGGCGCTATTTCGAAAACACCCAGGCCGATGCATTGTCCAAAATCAGGGCGGCAGACGGACTCTGGCATCGCATGGGCGATCTGGGCCGCCTGGACCCGGACGGCCGGCTCTGGTTTTACGGTCGCAAGAGCCACCGGGTGGTCACTAGCGGCGGTACGCTCTTCACCATTGCCTGCGAGGCGAT
Source organism: Deltaproteobacteria bacterium (assembly GCA_041299015.1). Lineage (GTDB taxonomy): Bacteria > Desulfobacterota > Desulfobacteria > Desulfobacterales > SG8-13 > JARFQH01. The sequence continues at coordinate 5,865 of JBFYWB010000114.1, read as the reverse complement.
TTTCAACACCCACCCGCTGGTTTACCGCAGCGCCTTGGTTGGCGTCGGTAGCGCCCCGAACCAGAAACCGGTCATCTGCATCGAACTCGAACCGGGTCAAAAAGACGTCGACAGGATGGCACTGACCCGGGAGCTTCTGGATTTGGCCAAGCGCAGCCGGCTGACCCGAACGATCGAAACGGTGCTCTACAGGAATGAATTTCCGGTGGACATCCGCCACAATGCCAAAATTTTTCGAGAGCAACTGGCCCAATGGGCCGAAAAAAAATCGCCGGTAATTTAGACCCTGGACATTTGCAACGGGCAACAAGTCTGTGAACCAGTCGAATACGTTAAAAAATCAATCGATTCTCGTCACCGGCGGCGGTGGCTTTCTCGGGGGGGCGGTCGTAGAGCGGCTGCTGGAAAAAGGGGCGCGGGTGCGCAGTTTTTCACGCCGCCGCTCTGCGTGGCTCGCGGCGGCCGGCGTGGAGCAGGTGCAGGGCGACATCGGTGAGCCGAAGGCCGTCGCCGCCGCCTGCCGCGGTGTCGACACGGTGTTTCATATCGCAGCCAAAGCCGGTGTCTGGGGTCGCACTGCAGATTTTTACCGCACCAACGTGATCGGGACCCGTAACGTTATCGCCGCGTGCAGGGTCGGTTCTGTCGGAACCTTGGTCTACACCTCTTCGCCCAGCGTCGTTTTCGACGGCCGCGATATGGAAGGGGTCGACGAATCGGTGCCGTATCCGCAGCGCTATTCGGCCTGCTATCCGCAAACCAAGGCCTTGGCCGAAAAGGAAGTGGTCAAGGCCGCCCGGACCGGCTTAAGGACCGTTGTCCTGCGTCCGCATCTGATCTGGGGCCCGGGCGACAACCACCTCGTACCGCGCATCATCGGGCGTGCACGCCGCCTGCGCCGGGTCGGCGACGGCCGCAACCTTGTCGACACGGTCTTCATCGACAATGCCGTCGATGCCCACATTTTGGCGGCCGAATGTGTGGAGAACCGGCCGGAGTTATCGGGTCGAATTTACTTCATCAGCCAGGGCGAACCGATTCCCCTGTGGGAGATGATCGACGCAATCCTGGGTGCCGCCGGTTTGCCCCCGGTGCGCAAAACGATTTCCCTTCAGGCGGCCCGCCGGCTCGGCGCCGTGTTGGAATTGTTTTACCGGACTTTCCGACTCGCAAGCGAACCGCCGATGACCCGTTTTGTGGCTGAAGAACTGGCCAGCGCCCACTGGTTCGATATCGGTGCCGCCCGCCGGGACTTGGGCTATCGGCCGCTGGTTTCGACCGCCGAGGGGCTTCGCCGCCTGGCGCGATGGCTTGAAACCGGCCGGACGCGGAGCGAGGCCGGACCGGGATCTTTGGGAACGGCTTTTTAGTGTTTTTTCTAAAAACGAATCCATGCAAGGAGTTTTCATGAAACTGGATGACATTTTACCGATTGAACAATGGGTCGCACTTGAAAAAGACCTCCACAACCGCTATGAAGTGGACGTCAACGTCTTCGACACCAGCGGCGTGCGTATTTCGGATTTCAAGGAGTGGGTCAACACGCTGTGCCCGGCCATCAAGGCCACCGATAAGGGGCAGAGCTTCATCTGCGCGGTGGCGCACATGAACATCGCCGCGCAGGCCATGCAGACCCGTCGGCCCGTGATCGAAGAATGCGATGCCGGTCTGGTCAAGATCGTGGTCCCGATTTTTATCGATGATGCGTTTTTGGGAGCTGTCGGTGCCTGCGGCCTGCTGCTCGACGAGGGTGAGGTCGACACTTTTCTGATCGACAAAATCACCGGTATCGATGAAGAAACGGCGCAGAAACTCGCTGAAAGTGTCGGCAGGATCTCCACCGCCGGAGCCGAGTCTCTGGCCGAGGACATCACCCGGCGGATCGAGTCGATCATTGGCGCCTATAAACATGGTCGCAAAACGTGACAATGAGATGAAGTCGCGTCAAAACGAGCGCAACGGTTCATGGGCCACCGGAATTCAATGGCCGGCCAGGCGGGCCGGTGTTCAGATCGTATCCGGCACCCCTGGCGAGGAGCGATACCCTTATGGCGGTTAAGAAAGAGGCTTTGATCATCGGTGGCGGTGTGGCCGGTCTCTCTGCGGCGCTCGGTCTCTCGCAGTTGGGTCTCCGGTCGGTTCTGGTCGACAGACAAGCCTATCTAGGCGGCTATGCGGCCCAGTATGCTTGCAAGGCCACCACGGCCTGCGTCAAGTGCGGCGCCTGTGTGGTGATGGAAAAGATCGTCCGGGCGACCGAAGACCCGAACATCGAGGTGCTGACCGGCGGCCGGATCGAGCGAATTTCCCGGAACGGGGGATTCAAGGTGGTCATAGCGCAAGCGGCCGCCGACGGTCAGACACGGCAGCAGACCCGTGAAACCAAGGCGGTGATTCTTGCCTGCGGATTCAAGCCCTACGATCCCGAGAACAAGCCCTACGGCTACAAACGCTTCGCCAATGTCGTCACCAATCTGGATCTGGAAAGGATGCTGCGACAAAACAGTGTTCCCCTGCGGCCCTCGGACGGTGCCGCCCCCGCTCGCCTGGCATTTGTTCAGTGCGTGGGCAGCCGGGATGCCAAACTCGGCCATCTGTGGTGTTCGAAGGTTTGCTGCGCATCCGCACTGCGTATGGCGCGGCTGATCAAGATGCGTCGGCCGACAACCGAGCTGACCTTTTTCTACATCGACGTCCAAACTTTCGGGCAGACATTTCAGCGGTTCTATGACGATGTCCGTAAAGAAGTGCGCATGATTCGCGCCATTCCGGGCGACGTCTTCCGAACCCCGGACGATCGTCTGACGGTTGTGTATTACGACTTCGAAACCGCACAAAGTTTTGAAGAACCGTTTGACATGCTGGTACTCTCGATCGGCATCACCCCGGCGGCCGATGCCCGCGAACTGGCGGCCATGCTCGGTCTGCCGACCGGAGCCTCCGCTTTCATTCCGGTTGCGGCAAACCGCGGCCTTGCGGAAGCTCCGGGCGTTTTTGCCGCCGGAACGGTTTGCGGACCGGCAAACATCGCCGAATCGGTCGCCGCCGGCGATCGCGCCGCTCAGGCGACCGCCGCTTATGTGCGCGGCACCGGTTTTTAAGCGCTTTTGTCGAAGGGCGATCTTTTTAAGCGCTGGCCCGGCGGCCCGTGGTGGCAGGGCGTTAACCAAGCGAAGGGTCTTTTTCAAAAAAGACGTGGCCGGGGCAGAAGAGATGACCCGCGGCGGCAAATCATGAATGTTTTCGGCAATGAACGGATCTGACCCTTGCGCCGGCTGAAAGGCACTATCAGAACGGAGGAGTTATCGTGACAGGCCCCACATTAATTATCGGCGGTGGAAATTGTGCCCGCGATGTGGCCGGATTCCTGGCAGCGGAAGGCCGAGACGCCGTCATCGCCGTTGCGGATGAAGCGTGCGGCGATCGAGCGCATTTTGCGATTCAAAAGACCGGAAATGGATCGGTCGAACTCCTCAACGGGGCTCGCCTCAACGCCTGCCGCGGCTTTATCGGTCAATTCGATGCAACGTTCACACAACACGGTGAAATCCTGCAGAGGCGGGTGGCGCACATCGTCATCGCCGAAGAAAACCGGCGGATTCCCAATTTCGATCTTTACCGCCTGCGGCCCGCTTCGGCGGTACGGTCTTTATCGGCTTTTAAGAACGATATGGCCATAAGGCCCGAGGCGTTCGCAAATCGCCGGGTTCTCTTCCTGCACGGCCTCCGGCAGGAGAGCGACCCCGTGGTGGCGGAAGAGGTGTTCCGCACCGCCCTTGACCTGCAGACGGTCTCAGGCGCCCTCGGGCATGTGCTGACCGGCAACCTGAAGGTCGCCGGCAATGGTCTCGAGGCCCTTTACCGCGACGCCAAGAGCGCCGGCACCCTTTTCTTCAAGTTTACCGACAGGCAGCCAACGGTCGCCCAAGCAGACGACGGCCGGGTGGAGATTGAATTCCGCGACGAGGTCACCGGCCATGACTGCCGTCTGTCACCGGACATCACCATTATCGACGACAGCATCCTTCCGGCGCCTTATCTGGAAAATCTCGCTGGGGTTCTGGGCCTTCACCGTGGCCCGGCAGGCTTCCTGCAAACCGAAAACGTCCATCGCCTGCCCGTTTTCACCAATCGCCGCGGCATCTTGGCCGTCGGGCCGGCCCGGGCCGTTATGTCGCCGGCCGACGGCGAAACGGAAGCCGCCTGCGGGGCTCGCGCCGTGCTTGGTCTCGCCAACCTGGACGGACGCCCGCGAGTGGACGCAGCCGAAATCGATTCCGGTCACTGCATCCGCTGCTTGACCTGCTTCCGTTTGTGCCCTTATGGGGCCGTCAACAAAGGCATCCGTATCGCGGTGGTTGCGGACGCCTGCGCCGGTTGCGGCATCTGCGTCGCGGAGTGCCCGCGCGGCGCCATCGAACTGGGTACGATCCTGGCGGCCACCAAGAAGGACCACGGTGCAACCCGCCCGCCTGATGCTTCGCCCGCCGATCCGCGCGTGGTCGTTTTCTGCTGCGCCCGCTCGGCCGGCCGAGCCCGTGCACTGTACGAGGACCACGGGCAGCAAACGGCCGTCGACGCAAAAGTGGTGACGGTTCCCTGCGCCGGGGCCGTTTCGGTTCGGCACCTCCTCTCGGCATTTGCCGACGGTGCCGCCGGGGTATTGGTCCTGACCTGCCATGAGGGCAACTGTCATTCCGAAACCGGCAACCAGCACGCCCGGCGACGGGTCGATCATCTGGCCGACCTTCTTGGCCGGATGGGATTCGGCGGCGATCGCCTCGCAATTGCCACCCTGGCGGCCAACATGCCGGTCGAATATGCCGATGTGACCCGGCGATTTTCCGAGAAGATTCACAAAATAGCGCATCGAGGTGACCAATGAGCGAAAACTCCACCCCAACGATCGATATGAAAACTCTTGCGCCCGACCGTTTCGACGCCTGGCCATACGAACAGGATGTCTGCCTGACCTGCGGTCTGTGTGCCAGCGCCTGCCCGGCCTCCGGTGTCGACGGCTTCGACCCGCGCAAGATCGTGCGCATGGTTGCGCTCGGACTGGAAAAAGAGGTGGTCGCCACCCGCTGGCCATGGATCTGCACCATGTGCGCCAAGTGCGAAGTCCTCTGCCCCATGGAGATCGACATTCCCAACATCATGCGCTCGATCCGCTCCCTGCGGGAACGCGACCAAGTGCCGGGGATTTTGCACAAGGGGGTCGATGCGGCCCTGCGGACCGGCAACAATCTGGGTCTGCCGGCGGAAGACTTCCTCTTCATCGTCGAAGACGTCGCCGCAGAGATCGCCGAAGAGCCCGGCTTCGAGGACTTCAAGGTGCCGGTCGACAAAAAAGGGGCCAACATTCTCTCCACCATCCACAACAAACTGGTCAACACCCATACCGAAGACCTGAAACACTGGTGGAAGATCTTTCACGCGGCCGGGGAAGACTGGACCATCACCTCCGCAGCCTGGGAGGGAACCAGTTGGGGATTCTTCACCGGCGACGATGCCGCCATGAAGGTCATGGCCAGCCGCATCGTCGAGCAACTGGAAAAACTGGAGATCCGAAACCTCATGTGGCCCGAATGAGGGCATGCCTATCTGTCGACCAGGTCTGGTCTCGAAAAATGGTACCCGGAAATTCTGAAGAACATCGGCACCTATACGGTTTTTGATTTGTTGATGGCCTATATCAAAAATGGCCGTATCAAGCTGGACAAGACCCGTTTCGATCTGTTGGCGACCTACCATGATCCCTGCAATTACTGCCGCAAGGCCGAAAAATTGTTCGGGCACGGGTATTACGAGGAACCGCGCTGGATTTTGTCGCAGTGCCTTGAAAATTGGGTCGATCTCTACCCG
>JBFYWB010000091.1:0-11996 GCA_041299015.1 Deltaproteobacteria bacterium | reverse complement strand
AACGCCACCGGCTGCAGCTCCATATGGGGGGGCAGCGCGCCCTCGGTGCCCTACTGCACGAACCAGGACGGCTTCGGGCCGACATGGGGCAATTCGCTTTTCGAAGATCCGGCGGAATTCACCTACGGTATGTTTTTGGGGCACCAGCAGCAGCGACGCCGCCTGGCCGACCTGGTGCGTCAAGCCCTGACGGAGAATTTTCCGCAGAAATTGAAAAACGCCTTGAAAAACTGGCTGGACGCCATGACGGATCCGACGGGTTCGCGGACCTACGGTGATCAGCTCAAGCTTCTGCTGCCCCACTTCGGCGACAACCGGTTGATCCAGGACATCGAGAGCATGGCGCGGCTGTTCACCAAGAAATCCTTCTGGGTCTTTGCCGGTGACGGCGCCGCCTACGACATCGCCTTCGGCGGTATCGACCATGTGGTGGCCGCGGGAGAGGACATCAATGTCCTGGTGTTCGACACCGAGGTCTATTCCAACACTGGCGGTCAATCCTCGAAGGCGACGCCCACCGGATCCGTGGCCAAATTCGCCGCCTCCGGCAAGAAGACCACCAAAAAGAACATGGGGGCCATGATGATGAGCTACGGCTACGTTTACGTAGCCTCTGTGGCCATGGGCGCCAACCGGCAGCAGATGATCAGAGCCTTCACCGAAGCCGAAGCCTACGACGGGCCATCGATAATCCTGGCCTATTCGCCGTGCATCAACCACGGCATCCTGCGGGGTATGGGGTTCAGCCAGGACGAGTCCAAGCTGGCGGTTCAATGCGGCTACTGGCCGTTGTACCGGTATAACCCGCAACTCAGGGCCGAGGGCAAAAACCCCTTTATCCTCGACTCCAAGGCGCCCGACGGCAGCCTCCAGGCCTTCCTGACGGGAGAAGTCCGCTACGCGTCCCTGAAACGGACGTTTCCGGACGAAGCCGAGAGGCTCCACGCCCGTTTGGAAAGAGAAGTGCAGGAACGCTTCCAGGCGCTCAGGCAGCTGGCCGACCCGGCGATTGTCTGCAGGGAAGAAGCCGGCACCTAAACACGAGACCCCGCGGATTCGCGGCATGACCATCGCAAGGGCCGTTTGACGCCGTTAAACGGCCCTTGCGTTCGGGTCCGGTTAAACGGAACCGCGTTGCGGCGCCACGAACAGCGGATCCCAATTCAGGCAGATGGATTTCCAAAACAACAGATTGGAACCAGTCGATCCCTTCGCCTGCCGGCGCTGCGGCACCTGCTGTCGCAAGGGCGGCGCCGCTTTTCATATTGCCGACCGCCCGCTGATCGAGAAAGGGACGATCGCGCTGCGGCATCTTTTCACCATCCGGAAAGGGGAACGGGTCAGTGACCCCATTCGCGGGGCGGTGCTGCCGGTGGACGCCGAACTTATCAAATTAAGAGGCGGCAGCAATACATGGACATGCACTTTTTTTGACGAGCAGGATGTCAGCTGCCGGATTTACACGGATCGCCCCTTGGAGTGCCGGCTGCTCAAGTGCTGGGACACGGCTGAACTCGAGGAAATTTATGCCAGAGACCGTTTGACGCGACGACACCTGCTGGAAGGCGTGGCCGGTCTTTGGGACCTGGTGACGGAACACGAGGCGCGCTGCAGCTACGCCATACTCGGCGAATTGATGGCGCAGTTCGAAAGCGGGCGGCAGAAAAAGACCGAAAATGCCGTCGCCGAAATCGTCGCCTACGATCGCCACCTGCGCCGGCTAGCGGTTGAAAAGGGCCGGATCGATTCGGAAATCCTCGATTTCCTCTTCGGCCGCCCGTTGCACAAGACCCTGAAGATGTTTTAGCCCGCCGCGGCTGACGAATCGAGCAGCGTCCAACGGACGGCCCCGGCGGTTTTGGCGACCGAAGCAACGTGGCCGTCGAAATAAAGGTGATCAACGGTCATTCTGCGGCGCTTGAATTGAACGATCAGGCTGTGGGCATCCGGGATCGCCACCACCCGGCAGTCAGAGAGACCCGCCAAACCGGTACCGTCCGCTTTCAGCACGGCCTCCTTGGCCGTCCAGTAGCGGTGGAATCCTTCCCACGAGCGGACCCCGATCAGCGCCCACTCCTCGGGATCGGCCACCTTGCGGAAAAGGGCCTCGGTTTTTCGCTGAACGACATTTTCGATGTCGATGCCGATGCGGCTGCGGGCAACGATGGCGCCGACGTAGGCCGGTTTGTGGGTCAATGACCAGTAAACCCCTTTTACCGGCAGCGGACGGCCGGTGGGATCCTTAAACGCGGCGTCGATCTCCAAATCGCTTGCGGCGGCCGACATCTGGAGGGCCTTGCGGGCGTAGCGGCTCAAAAAGGCCACCCGCTCGCGCGGTGACAGGGCTCCGGCACTCACCGGGACGCTCAGGATCACGGCGTTGAGTTCAGGACCGGCGTTCATTTCTCCGCCGCCGTATCGGACGCTTTGAGGATCATACGGCAGTCGGCCACTGTCGCCCCCTGGCCCTCCGGGTAGACCAGGAGTGGATTGATGTCGAGCTCCATGATTTCGGGATGGTCGATCACCATATCGGAAAGGGACACCAGAGATTTTTCGAGGATGTCGATGTCGGTCCTCGGCCGCCCTCTGAAGCCCTGGAGCAGCTTGTATCCCTTTATCCGCCGGATCATTCGGCGGGCCTCGTTGCGTCCGATCGGCGCCAGTCGGAACTCGACATCCTGGAACACCTCGACGAAAATGCCCCCGATGCCGAACATCAGCAGAGGACCGAAAATAGGGTAGCGGTTGGCGCCCAGAATGACTTCGGCACCCGGAGCGGCCATTTTCTGGACCAGGACCCCTTCGATGACGGCTTCCGAATTATACGCCCGGGCCCCCGCGACGATTTTCCGATACGCGGCGCGAACTGCGGCGGCGGTGTGCAGTCCGATAACCACCCCGTCGGCATCGGATTTGTGAAGGATCTGAGGTGAGACGATTTTTAAAACCACCGGAAATTGGATTTCCTCGGCGATATCCGCTGCCTCTTCGGCCGTTTGCGCCAAGCGCGTCGGCAGGACCCTGAATCCGTAGCATTCCAACAGTTGGTTGCCGATCAGTTCTCCGATCTGGGTGGTGCCCGCCGCCAGGCATTCGTCAAGGATGGCGGTCGCGCGCTCACGGTCGTGGCGCAGGTCAAACTGGGCCAGGTGCTGGCGGTTGAGCCAGCGGGAATAGCGGTAGAGGGCGCCGCAGGCCATGGCGGCGCTTTCCGGGAACTTGAATACCGGGATACCATGCGACTGCAGGTATTTGGCACCGGTGGAAACATCGACGATGCCCATGAAACAGCAGATGATCGGTTTGTGGGAGCGCCGGGCGATGCGCACGATGGCTTCGGCGGTCCCGAGGGCGTTGGTCATCGACTGCGGGGTCAGAATGACCAGGGCGCCATCGACGCCCTCGTCCCGGATGACCGCGATCAGCGCATTTTCATACCGCTCCGGGGCGGCATCTCCGATCACGTCAACCGGGTTGTGCAGGTTGGCCGTCAGCGGCAGGTGGCTGGCGAGCGTCTCGACGGTTTCCTCGCTGAATTCGGCCAACGTCAAGCCGGCCGAAACCGTCATGTCGGTGGCCACGATGCCGGGACCGCCGGCGTTGGTGACGATGGCCACGCGGTTGCCGAGGGGCACCTTGCGGCGGAGTTTGCCTGTTTCGCTCTCGTTCTTGTAGGCGAATGCGCTGGCGAAGTCGAACAGCTCGTTGATCGATTCGACCCGGATGATACCGGACTGTCTGAAGATGGCGTCGTAAACCCCTTCGGTGCCGGCCAGGGCCCCGGTGTGAGAGGCGGCCGCCCGCGCCCCGGCCCGGGTTCGGCCGGACTTGATCACCAGCACCGGCGTGGGACGATAATCGCCGCAGGTGATTTCCTTGACGGCCTGGATGAATTCCGGCCCGCGACGCAGCTCCTCGAGATACACCATGATGACTTCGGTATCGCGGTCGCGGTGGAAATAGCGCAGCAGGTCGAGCTCGTCCACATCGGCCTTGTTGCCGATGGAGATGAACTTCGAGAACCCGAACTCGCGGTCGGCCGCGAAATCGAGCACGGCCGTGCACAGCGCGCCGCTCTGCGAAATGAAGGAAACGTTGCCGGCGGCCGGCATGCGTGCCGAGAAACTGGCGTTGAGACGCACGGACGGTTGCGGATTGATCACCCCCAGGCAGTTGGGACCCACCACCCTGACGCCGGCCTCGCGGCAGAGCGCAACGATCCGGTCTTCGATTTGACGTCCTTCTCCGCCGACCTCGCGAAAACCGGCCGAAACGATCACGATGCCCCGGACGGCCTTGGCGATCGATTCCTCGACGGCTTTCAGGGCCGTTTGCGGCGGCAGGATGATCATCGCCAGGTCGACCGGATCGGGGATTTCCGTCATCGACGGATAGGCCTTGACGCACGAGATGGCGGATGCGGCCGGGTTGACCGGATAGAGGGTGCCGTGGTAACCGCCCCTTAGGATGTTGACGAAAATATCGTGACCGACCTTGCCCGGCGTGTTCGAGGCGCCGATGACGGCCACGGAGCGGGGCGAGAATATCGCATCAAGCGGATCCATCGGTTTTGTCTCCCTGATTCAGTTTGCGTTTAATCTCAAGAGCTGTGCCGTAGACGACCTTCCGCGGCAGGCCGGTCTCCCGGACGACCTGCCTGACCAGCTCCGACAGGATCACTTTCTTTTGTTTTAATCGGTTTGTCAATTTTTCAGAGAGACCGGCCGCTGATGTCGCCGAGCCGGGCGGGCTGCCGGATACCACGAGCGTGCACTCGCCTTTGAGATCTTGGCGGTTTTCCAGAAGCGCGGCCAGTTCTGACAGACGCCCCCGCAGGAACTCCTCGTGGAGCTTGGTGATTTCACGTCCCAGCGCGGCCGATCGATCGCCCATCACGGTAAGGAGATCGCCCATCAGGCCGGTGACCCTTTTGGGCGATTCGTAGAATATCAACGTCCGGGGCGCGTCGCGCAGCGATTCGAGCTGTTCGATGCGCCGGCCTTTCTTGCGGGGCAGAAAACCGACGAAGACGAAGGAGTCGGTCGGCAGGCCGGAAACGCTCAGCGCGGCAATGGCGGCCGATACCCCCGGAACGGGTGAAACGGGGATGTTGCGCGCGACGGCACCCTCGACCAAGCGGAAACCCGGGTCGGAGATCGAGGGGGTTCCGGCATCCGAAACGACGGCCACCGAAAATCCGGCTTCCAGCTTTTCGAGCAGCTGCGGGGTGCGCATCTCTTCGTTGTGCTCGTGGTAGGAGATGAAACGACCCTTGGGGCTGCGGTCTTTCAACAGGCGACCGGTATGGCGGGTGTCCTCTGCGGCGATGAAGTCGACCGAAAGGAGCACGTCCAGGGCTCTCAGAGTGATGTCCCGGAGGTTGCCGATCGGCGTCGCCAAAACGTAAAGCGTTCCCTTTACTGCGGTTCCGGCGCGCCTATTCGTAGGCGAGTTCGAACGCATTCTTGATCAACTCGATTTGCGGCGCGGTGTCGGCTGAACGGATGGCGACCACGTCGAAGCGGGCCTTGACCCGGCTCTGGGCGGTGGATTTGAGATAGTGCAGCGCGACCATGGAGATCTTGCGTTGTTTTCGGGGCGTAACCGCGCTTTTGGGGTTTCCGTAATTCCCGGAGGTGCGGGCCTTGACTTCCACGAAAACAAGGGTGTCGCGGTCTCGGGCGATGATGTCGATCTCCCCGATCACGGTTCGATAGTTCTGATGGAGGATGCGGTAGCCCATTTTTCGCAGAAACCGGACGGCAATCGATTCACCGGTCTTGCCGAACTGTTGTCTGCGATCAACCATCGTCGGCCGCCAGCGGCAACTGTCGCGCCTGGGGTGGCCCCGAAAACTCCTTGACGCCTTTGAAACTGCGCCGGTGAATGGGGCAGCAACCGTGTCGGCAGATCGCCTCCCGATGGGCGTGGGTGGCATACCCCTTGTGTTCGGCGAAACCGTATTGCGGATAATCCTGATCGTAGCGGCCCATCAGGCGGTCGCGCGTGACCTTGGCCACGATCGATGCCGCGGCGATCGACAGGCTCAACGCATCACCCTTGATAATCGTTCGCTGGGCCAGGGGCAGCGGCACCTGGCAGTTGCCGTCCACCAGCAGACAGTCCGGCGCCGGTTCGAGGTTGGCGGCGGCCATTGCCATTGCCAGAAGCGCGGCCCTAAGGATGTTGATGCGATCGATTTCGACGGCATCGACGATCCCGATGCCAACGGCCACCGCGCGGGCGTAGATCAGCTGGTAGAGCCTGTCGCGCTGGAGCGGCGCAAGCTGTTTGGAGTCGGTCACTTCCGCTGGCGGGAATTCATCCGGAAGAATAACGGCCGCGGCCACGACCGGGCCGGCCAAGGGACCCCGGCCGGCTTCGTCGATCCCCGCAATCGTCAGATGCCCGGCGTCACGGGCCTTGTTTTCATAGGCCCACGGGTCTATGCGTGCCGTTCGGGCCGGTGCGGCTCTAACGGCGGCGGCAGCATGGATTCGATCGAAACCCGCCGGGCTGACGACCGGCCGCCGCTGAGCGTTGTCGGCGCACTTGGCAATCGGCGATCTTTCCGCCTTGATCGAAGCCATAAGATTCCCTCTTGAGATTTCCGGCGGCGCCCGTTTGGGAACGGTGGGGCCGTTCAGCCTTGATGTCAGGCGGCCGTCCGGCCTCTGCGGCCACACCGATGACGGCTGCCGCTGAAATCGTCTGTGTCGACCGATTAACCAGACCGTTGCTCATCCGGCGGGTGTTAAAAGCGGCGTTCCTTCAGCCGTGCCGCCTTGCCTCTGAGCTTGCGCAGGTAGTAAATCTTAGCCCGCCGGACCCGGCCCTTGGTGATGACCTCGAGCCGTTCGATGACGGGCGAATGCAGCGGAAAAATTCGTTCGACGCCCACGCCGTAGGAAACCTTCCGCACGGTAAACGTGGCCCCGGACATGCCTTTGCGTTTGCTGATGACGACTCCCTGGAAAACCTGGATGCGCTCTTTTTCACCTTCCTTGATCTTAACGTGCACCTTGACCGTATCTCCGGGTGTAAAGTCCGGCAAGTCAAGTCGCATCATTTCCCTTTCCAGCTGTTTAATCTTCTCCATTGGACCTCCAAACATCCTGATATGTTAAAAAACCTTTGCTGTTAAACCATTCACTGCGCCCATGTCACGCGGCCGGATTCGAGGCGCCGGCATCATTCCCGGCCCAGGAGCCGATCCAGGACGACCGTTGCTGCCGAACGCACCGACAAATGATTGTAGGTGGTCGGTCCACGCACCGGCGCAAGAGCGAAATCAGCAGCCGAAATCAGCGTTTCGGGCAAGCCCCAGGCCGTTCCAAAGACGAGCAGGAAAGGCGGTCCCTCACCGATCATCCGGCGCAGCGCCGCGAAGCCGATCACTGGTCTCTGGGTTCTGGCGCTGGTCACAACCGTGCGCGCTGCGCTGCCGACCTCGCCGCGGATGTCCGCGATCACTTCATCCAGGTTCTCTTTGATCCGGACCAGTTTTAGGGCGCGGCGCCGCTGCGGGTTGTACGTCGCACCGGCCCCCTTTGTCCAATGGGCTATCAACCGGTGGACCAGCGTGATTTGATCCGCCAGGGGGGTGACCACGTAATACCCGCGGACCCCGTACGTTCTGGCTGCACGGGCGATATCATGCACGTCCAGATTGGTGACCGCCGAGGCGATCACATCACCGTGCTTATTGATCACCGGATAGTGGACCAGAGCCAGATAGAGATTGGGAATCGACGATCCTTTCAATATCGGCGCACCACTTTTTCAAAACCTCTATTTCCCGCCGGCTCAAGTTCCGCTTCTCGAGCAGGTCCTTCCGATTGAGAAAGGTGCGGATCATGGCCGACTCGAAGCGCCAGTTTTCGATCGCCGCGTGATGGCCCGACAGCAGCACGGCGGGCGCTTCCTGATCTTCGAAAAGCGGCGGCCGGGTGTAATGCGCGTGTTCCAGAAGATCCTGGGCAAAGGAATCCTTTGCGGCCGCATCTTCGCCGCCCAAGGCGCCGGGCAGCAGGCGCGTCACGGCATCGATGACGGTCATCGCCGGCAATTCACCGCCGGTGAGCACGAAATCTCCGATCGACATTTCGAAATCGATGTAATTCTGAGCGAATCTTTCGTCGATACCCTCGTAGCGGCCGCAGACGAATATCACTGCCTTCAACGCCGCCAGTGTGCGTGCGGTCTGCTGATCAAACACCCGCCCCTGGGGCGTCAACAGAACCGCGGCAGCCGTCGGGGCGGCCCCCTTTGCGGCCCGGATGGCCGCCGCAAGAGGCTCGGGCTTCATTACCATCCCGCTGCCGCCTCCGTAGGGACGGTCATCGGTGACCTGATGGACGTCGGTTGTAAACTCCCTGATATTGACGGTCTCAAGGGAAATTATCTTCCGCTCGATCGCCCGCCTGATGATTCCGTGCGCCTTAAAGGAGGTGAACAGATCGGGAAAGATGGTCAGAACGATGAAATCCATTCTCTCCTCATCCGGACCCGCCGGAACCACGATGGCGTTTCGGGCCGTCAGGGCGGTTTACATGAGTCCTTCCGGAAGAGCCACGCTCATCCGGCTTGCCGCCAGATCGATCTTGACGACCACGGAGACGAGGGCCGGAATCAGGATTTCGTCTTTAGCACCGCCCCCCGGCTTTCTGACGACATAAACATCGTTGCTGCCGGTCGGCATGACGGCTGCCAACCGTCCGAGAAAAAGGCCTTCGATCGTGTAAACCGACAGCCCGATCAGGTCGTGCCAGTAGTAAGTACCGGCGGGCGGCTCCGGCAGATTCGATTTTTCGATCATGATGTCGCAGCCGATCAGTTTCTCGGCTTGGCTGCGGTCGGTAATGCCCTTCAATGCCAGCAAGATGGTCTGGCCGTGTGGTTTGACCCAGTCGATTTCATAACCCAGCAGGGACCCGTCGGCAAGTTCAAGGAAAATGGCGCGACCGGGAGCGAATATCTCGTCCGAATCGCCGTAACAATAGACCTTGCAGGTCCCCTGGAGTCCGTGGGCGCCGATGATTTTCGCGATTGGTATGGCGCCGCCGACTTTCACGAACTACTCGATGATTTCCAGAAGCGTGCGTTTTTTGATTTTGGCGGATGCTGCGCTCAGTATCGTCCGCATGGCCCGTGCCGTTCGCCCCTGTTTTCCAATGACTTTCCCTAAATCCTCCTTCGCAACCTTGAGCTCCAGGACGGATGTCTGATTGCCTTCGATCTCCGAGACAAGCACCTGTTCCGGATGGTCAACCAGAGCCTGTGCAATGTAGCTGATCAGTTCTTTCATGGCTCCATCTCCTTTGTCGGCGGTTGAGAATGAAGGGCTGAACCAAACAGAGGTCAACAACGTCAAGGGGTCACGGCAAAAAAACCACTTTTTTTCAATATGTTTTTAACCGTATCGGTTGGAGTGGCGCCTTTTTCCATCCAGTGTTTGATCCGTTCGGTCTTGAGCGTGACCGCTTCGGATTCGAGCAAAGGGTTATACGTACCGAGAGACTCGAGAAACTTGCCGTCCCGGGGCGCTTCGTTGTCCGCCGCCACGATTCGGTAAAAAGGTCTTTTCTTCGCGCCGTGCCGGGCCAATCTGATTTTAACTGCCATCGTATTCTCCTTCAGAAGGGCAGCATACCGCGGGAGAAACCGCGCATGCCGCTTTTATTGAACTTTTTCATCATCTTCATCACCTGGGTGTAATTCTTCAAGAGGCGGTTGACATCCTGGATGGTCGTGCCGCTGCCTCCGGCGATCCGTTTGCGGCGGCTGCCGTTGATGATGGCATGCCGGCGACGTTCTACGGGGGTCATGGAATTGATGATGGCCTCGATTCTCACCAATTCCCGGTCGTCGACTTCGAGATTCTTCAGCTGTTTGCTGCCGCCGACCCCCGGGATCATCTTCAGCAGATCCGACAGAGAGCCCATCTTGCGGACTTGAACCATCTGGTCTCGAAAGTCATCCAACGTGAATTGACTCTTGCGCAGCTTCCGCTCGAGTTCGGCCGCTTTTTTCTCGTCGACCGTGGCCTGGGCTTTTTCGATCAGCGTCAGAACATCTCCCATTCCCAGAATGGTCGATGCCATCCGCTCCGGATGAAACGGTTCCAGCTGGTCGAGCTTTTCACCGACACCGATGAACTTGATCGGTTTGTCGGTAACGGCCTTTATCGAAAGGGCGGCGCCGCCCCGGGCGTCGCCGTCGGTTTTGGTCAGAATCACACCGCCGAGACCCAGGGCATCGTCGAACGCCTTGGCGATGGTCACCGCATCTTGGCCGGTCATCGCGTCGGCCACCAGGAGAATGTCGGACGGATCGACGGCCGCGCGGATCGACTTGAGTTCGTCCATCAGTGCGGCGTCGATGTGCAGCCGTCCGGCCGTATCGAGCAAAAGCGTATCGCAGCCTTGCCGGACTGCAGCCGTGCGGGCATCCTGGCAGATTCGCACCGGATCCATGTCCGGCGTGGACGCAAAGACCGGCGCCGCCACCTGCTCGCCCAATTTTTTCAGCTGATCGATAGCCGCCGGTCGATAGATGTCCGCCGGCACCAGATAAGGTTTTTTGCCGATTTTATGCAGGTGGATAGCCAACTTGCCGGCCGTTGTGGTCTTGCCGGAGCCCTGCAGCCCCACCAGCATGATCGCCACCGGTTGGGTTCCCGCGAGATTCAAGGGTTCGTTGTGGGCGCCCATCAGGTTGGTCAATTCTTCGAACACGATTTTGACGACCTGCTGGCCGGGAGTCAGGCTTGACAGGACCTCTTGGCCCAGCGCGCGTTCCTTGATGTCGGCGATGAACTGTTTGGCGACGCGGTAGTGGACATCCGCCTCGAGGAGCGCTAGGCGAACTGCCCTCAGCCCTTCTTCGATATTCTCCTCGGTCAGCCTGCCGTGCCCCTTGAGCTTTTTAAAAACCGCGCTCAGCTTATCGCTCAGGTTGTCGAACATGGTATTCGCCGTACCGTCTCTTTGAAATGAAAAACCTTGAAATTAGTATGAAAAAAATGTTATGTCAAGCGGATTGTCACTCTCCGGAGAGCAATCATAGACCTGTGATGATGTCCTTTATCACCATTAGCGTACCCTCAAGACATTTGCAAATAAAATGATCGGTAAACCGGATATAATGGACCTGAGCCCCGGGCAGTTGCAGCAATGGCTTGTTCAGCATGGAATGGCGGCTTATCGCGGCGGTCAGATTCTGCGCTGGATCTACGGCCGTCAGGTGGACGACTTCGAGCAGATGACGGACCTGAGCAAAAGCGACCGGGAAAAGCTGAAGCGCCACTTTGAGATCGGTCGTCTGGTAAAACTGAAAGAAGAAGTCTCGCGCGACGGGTCCCGAAAATACCTGTTCGGACTCGGCGACGGTCAACGCATCGAGAGCGTGCTCATCCCCGAACGCGGTCACCATACGCTTTGCGTCTCGAGTCAGGTCGGCTGTGCCCTGGGATGCCGCTTTTGTCTGACCGGCGAGGGCGGATTCATACGCAATCTCAGTCAGGGTGAGATCATCGCGCAGGTGCGCGACATTCAGACAGAGCTTTCCGAACCGGCGCTGCTGACCAACATCGTTCTGATGGGCATGGGCGAGCCTCTGGCCAATTATGCCAACGTGACCGCGGCCGTGAACACTCTTACCGACAATGGCCTCGGATTCCGTTTTGCCGGTCGTCGGGTGACCCTTTCAACCGCCGGACTGGTGCCGCAACTGCTGCGCTTCGGACGGGACACGCAAGCCAACATCGCCGTTTCATTGAATGCGACCGACAACCGCACCCGTGATTTTCTGATGCCGATCAATAAAACCTTTCCCATCGAAAAACTGCTGGCAGCCTGCTGCGATTACCCTCTGAGACCGCACCGGCGCATTACGTTCGAGTACATTCTGATCAAGGGCGTCAACGACAGCGAATCGGAAGCCCGACGACTGGCCGCTCTTCTCAGACCGATCAGGGCCAAGATCAATCTGAT
>JBFYWB010000010.1:0-29944 GCA_041299015.1 Deltaproteobacteria bacterium | reverse complement strand
GAGCAGAAGTCTTCTGAGGTGTTCTCTGTCTCCGAGGACCGTGACGGGCCTTTGACTTTTCGCTTGGAGACGAATGGAATGCTCATCAGCAACCACCCGCATCTGCTCACGCACCTCATCTAAAAGCGCCCCCAAGTCCACCGGTCGTGAGTCCAGCTTCAGAACACCGGCGTCGGCGCGGGCAAGCAAAAGGAGGCCGCCCACCAAATGGCTGATCCGATCGATTTCCTCCAGCCCGCTTTTGAGAACTCGCCGATATTCTTCAGGGCCCCTCTGCGTGCGGAGAGCGACTTCCATTTCGCCTTTCAGAATTGTGAGCGGGGTTTGAAGTTCGTGGGAGGCATCGGCACTGAACTGTCGCATCTGGAGAAAGGCATCATCCAACCGGCCGAGCATATCGTTGATCGTTTGGGCCAATCGGTCCAGTTCATCACCATTTCCGGAGACCTGCAGGCGTTCACCCAAAAGCTCACCGCTGATCCGCCGGGCCGTGCGCGTCATGTGATCCACCGGACGGAGCGCCCGCCGGGCCAACAACCAGCCCCCGACGCCGGCGAGCAGCACACCAAAGGGCACGACTGACGCCATGATCAGCAGAAAACGGCGACGGGTATTGGTCATGTTTTCCAGCGACATGCCCACCCTGACCAGTTTGGAGACCCGGCCGGCTTCGAACACCGGCTTGGTCAATACCCGCACGGGAGCTGATCCTTGAACTTCGAGCGTTTCGAAGGTGGGCAGTCCCCGAGCGGCATTCTGCAGGGCTTGCGGGCTGGTAGAGAGTTCTTTTGTCGGCGTGTTTGACTGGCGCGGATCCCGCTGTCCCAGTGGGTCAAACAGGTCGATGTATTGATCTGAGGGCGCGAAACCAAAGAAGCGTCTGAAGGCCGCATCGACTTCTGAAGGGAAAAAAGGTGTTCCTCCACCTCGAGTTCTTTGGGCCATTACGTCGGCAACGCCATTTAAGGCGTTATCCATTTCGTTTGACAAGCTGATGACCAAGAGTCCATAGGCGGCACTTCCCAGGAGGATGAATGTCAAGGTCAGAATGCTTGTATACCAGAAAGTAAGCTTTGCTCCGATGGAACGGAAACGCATGAGCTACTCCACTTTCAGCACGTAGCCGACCCCTCGAATCGTGTGGATCAACTTTTGGCCGTCACCGGTTTCAATTTTTTTTCTGAGATAATTCACATAAACGTCAATGACATTTGTCATCGGGTCAAAATCATAGTCCCAGACATGTTCGGCAATCATTGTTCTTGTGAGAACACGGTCAGGATGCCGCATGAAATAGTCGAGCAGAGCGAACTCTTTCGCGGTAAGCTCTATCTTCTTCTCTCCACGAAAGACTCTTCGCCGGGCTGGATCTAACGTCAGATCGGCGACCTTGAGAAGGGGACTTTCCGCATCCGTCTGACGCCTGATCAATGCTCGGATCCTCGCCAGCAGTTCCTGAAAAGAAAAAGGCTTGGTGAGGTAGTCATCGGCGCCGGTATCCAGGCCGATGACCTTATCCTCGATGGCCGCCCTGACCGTCAGGAGAAGAACGGGCGCGGTTATCTTCTTTCGGCGCAATTCTTGAAGAACACTCAACCCGTCCTTTCCCGGAAGATTGATATCCAAAATAATCAGATCATGAACGCCATCAAGCCCCATGAATTGCCCCTCTTCCCCATCTGAAGCCAAGTCGACCGCATATCCCTCCTCTTCAAGGCCTTTTTTAATGAAAGCGGAAACTTTTTTTTCGTCTTCAACCAAAAGTAGTCGCATCAGGGGTCCACCTCGTGGTTGATGGTCGTTTTAATGCCTGTAAGGAATACCACGAGCGCAGAGATGCCGAGTCCTCGGCTCATGATCCTAGGCTCCAGAATGTGTCCGATAACCGTGTTGGCGACAAGGAAGCCCAGCGCCACAAGCAGCGTCGTCTGTAGGTCGGTCTGCACGAGCGCCAGGAAGACAGCCGGGATCATCATCAGAATGGCGCCGACAAAGGGGGATGAAGTTCAGAAAGAAGGCAAGCTATTGAAATTCAGTGAATAAAGCTAAAAAGGGGCGGGGTATCATCCCGGCCCCCTGTTCAAATCGGCGGTGTGCACCGCATTCTTTAGCGCTTCGAGAATTGGAAGCGTGCCCGGGCCCCACGCTGACCGTATTTTTTGCGTTCTTTGGCCCGCGGATCGCGTTTGACGAAACCCGCACGCTTCAACGATTGGCGGAAATCGGGATCGATCTGCATCAGGGCCTTGGTGATGCCGAGGCGAATTGCGCCCGACTGACCATTGACGCCGCCGCCGAGAACCCGCACCATGACGTCATATTTCCCGGTGGTGTTGGTGATGACGAAAGGCTGCAGCATCTCAGTCTTGGCCGATCCGACCTTGAAGTAATCGTCGATCGGACGATCGTTGATAATGACCTCACCCGTGCCGGGTTTCACCCATGTTCTGGCAATCGCCGTTTTTCGTCTTCCCGTCGCGTAAAAAATATTTTCTTGAGCCATGAATGTCCTCTTGTGGCGCCCCGTTCAAGGCCGTTGGGCCTTGAGTCGAACGGCGCGTCTTTCCGTTTCACAGGTCGGTTAGAGCGTCCACACGTCGGGCTTCTGAGCCTCGTGGGGGTGTTCGCTGCCGGCGTACACCTTCAGCTTTTTGATGAGCTTGCGTCCGAGCCGGTTCTTGGGCAACATCCCTCTGACGGCGAAACGCAAGAGGTCCTCGGGTTTTTTCTCGAGGAGTTTTTTGGCGGTGATCTCTTTGAGACCTCCGATGTATCCACTGTGGCGAAAGTAGGTCTTAAGGTCCCATTTTCGTCCGGAAAGGGTCACCTTGTCGGCGTTGACGACAATCACCCCGTCACCCATATCCGCATGCGGGGTGTAGAGCGGCTTGTGTTTTCCTCTGAGCCGGGCCGCCACCTGGGAGGCCAGCCTGCCCAGCACCGCGCCTTGCGCATCGACCACCCACCACTTGCCCTCGTTATCCGAATTTTTTGCACTGTAGGTATATTTTTTCACGGCACCTTGCTCCTGTCTCAAAGAATCGCAACTTCTAATAAATATTTTTGCGGGTGTCAAGTTTATTTTTGGCAATCGGGCTTACCGATCCTGGCATCGATCCAATCGGCGCACCGTGAAAGAGTGCGGCGGTGAGGCTCGGGCAGTGTCCATCGCGCAAAAAAAACAGTGGACAAGCCTTTTACCATCGTGCTAAACAGCAACGTTTAAAAAGATCAATTGAAAGGAGGTGGTCTGTTGGGCAGCGTTATCAAGAAACGAAGAAAAAAGATGAGAAAGCACAAACACCGCAAGCTGTTGGCCAAAACACGCCATCAGAGACGAAAGGGCAAATAATGTGCGCCGCACAGCGATTCTCTCTGATTACAAAAAGCCACCGGCCGCCTGAAAAAAAGCGGCCGGTGGCTTTTTTTGCCGGCAATACGGGACTTACTCGGGCAACCCCTTGAAATATTTTAGGAATTCCGAATCGGTGGAAAGCACGAGCGAGTTTTTCTCGTCCAGCGCTTCGCGGTAGATCTCAAGCGTGCGGAGAAATGAATAAAATACCGGGTCCACCCCGAAAGCCTCGGCATAGAGCCTTGTGGACTCGGCGTCGGCCTTGCCTTTCAATTCCTGGGCTATGCGATAGGCTTCGGAAGTAATCAGTTTCAGCTCGCGTTCCTTGTCCCCCAGTATGCTCTGGGCCTCACCCCTGCCTTCCGACCGGAACTTTTCAGCGATTTGTCTTCGTTCCGCTATCATGCGGTCGTAAACGGACTGGCGCACCTCCTCGACATAATTGATCCGCTTGATTTTGACGTCGACCAGTTCGATGCCGAACTGTGCCAGTTTGGGCTGCGATTGTTTCAGGATACCCTCGGTGATAAACTGCCGGCCGTAATTGACCGCCAGCAAGGGCCGGCGCTCGCGCTGCTCGTCTTCGCGCCCGATCTCGGAAATATCCAGTTCGCGGTTGCTGTTACGGACCACCTCGATGAGTCGGTTTGAGGTGATGAAATCGCGCACCGCCGGGTCGATGATGTCGTTGAGGCGGCCGATGGCGTTGAACGGATTGTTGACGGTCTGAAAGAATTTCACCGGATCGACGATCTTCCATCTTGCGAACGCATCCACGTAGATGAAGGTTTTGTCCAGCGTCGGGATCTGACCCGGATCGCCGTCCCAGGTCAATAAATTCTTCGGAAAGTAGTTCGCCGTCTGGATAAAGGGCACCTTGAACTTGAGACCCGGAGATATGACCGGGGAGCCGACAATCCTGCCGAACTGCGTCACCACCACCTGTTCGGTTTCGTCTACGATGTAAGCCGCCTGGTAAGCGATAACGCCGGCGACCAGCAGCAGAATGATAAGGATCGGACCTTTTGATTTCATTGCGCAATCCCGTTCTTTTTTTGTTTGCCGAGGTTGAGGAGCGGCAGCAGATTCTTCTGATCGTGATCGACGATGAACTTTTCCCCCAGTTTCGGAAAGACATCGTTCAGCGTTTCGAGGTAGAGCCGGCGCCGGGTGACATCCTTGGCCTTGACATATTCTTCGTAAAAAGCCGTAAACCGAGCCGCATCACCCTTTGCACGGTTGATGCGATCCAACGCATACCCCTCGGCGGCTCTGATGGTGCGCTCAGCCTCGCCGCGAGCGGCCGGTATGGCCTTGTTGAAATCCTCTCGGGCCTGGTAGATCAACTGCTCTTTTTCCTGGGTCGCCTGGTTGACCTCGTTGAAAGACGGCTGCACCGGCACGGGAACGTTCGTCCGCTTCATTTCGACCGTCACGATATGGATACCGGATTCGGCCAGATCCATTTCGTTCTGCAGGAGGTCTCTGGCGATCATGGCGATCTCTCCGCGCTTGTTGATGACCTCGTTGATGCTCCGGTCGCCGACGACCAACCGCATCGAGGCCTCGGACATATCCACCAGCAAGCGCCGGTTGTCGTTTACTTTGAACAGGAAATTGAACGGATCCTTGACGCGGTACTGGACGATCCAGGGGACCACCGCCACATTCAAGTCACCCGTTAGCATCAGCGCCACGATCTCGGTTTCGCCGGCCACCAACCGTGAACGGGCGGGGGCACCCTCGGAAGTGAAACCGAATTCTTCGGTGCGGATACCCTTGACGTTGACCTTGGTGACACGCTCGATTCCAAGCGGCAGCTTGAAATTCAGGCCCGGTTGAGCAGACCTCACGTATCGTCCGAACAGCTGGACAACCCCGACCTCATCTTGTTTCACGGTGAAGACCGACGACCACAGGGCTGCAACGACCAGAAGAACGACAATGAAAAGAGGGCCACCCGGAAATTTGATATTTTTAACCTTTTTGACGAGATCTTCCACATTCGGGGGCACACCGCCACCCATTTTCTGCTGCTGGTCTTTCAGCTTGTCCCAATCCCAACTCATTTTCCCGTCCTGTCGCCATGGCCCCCGAACCGCAGTGATGGGCGGTTCGAAAGCGCGGTAAGAGGTAAACGGTTAAAAGGCCCATTCATTGTGTGGAACCGGCATCCGATCACAAGCAGCCCTGTCCGAAAAAAATGGCCGAGCCAAATCCCCACCACTGATGCAATCAGGCCGCTGGGGAGTATTACTACTATACGAGAGTGAAGTAATCAGGGGTCGTATCCGCAGCAAAGCGCTCGCAGGTGTCCCTGCTCCGGTTTAATGTGTATAGTGCGATACTATAAAGCCGTATCCCCTTTAGTCAAGCAAAAAGCGGAAAAAGCGCGTAATGGATGCCGATAAAATGTCTTTGCGAAAGACGGTTGCGCTCGATAAAAATCGAGGCTATATAAGGAACGCAAGAGAAATTGTTCACCGCCTGCCGATTCTGTCGCAGGCGTTATCGCCGGAACGAAACCCCGGAATGAAACCATTGATCGAAAAAAGAGAAAAGACCGAAACCGCGGTTCCGATCGGCCGGGTCATCGACAAAATCCTGCACAGTCACGTCCCCCGAACGGCGGCCGAGATCGGGCGCATCGGTCTCCTGTGGGACAAAATCGTTGGCGCCATCATTGCCGAAAACACCCGTCCGGCCGCTCTGAAGGAAAAGACCCTGCTGGTGCACGTCAACAGTTCACCTTGGCTGCACCACCTCCATTTCCTAAAGGAAGAGATCATCCTGAAAGTCAACGACGCGTTGGGAGAAAACGTGATTACCGACATCATCTTCAAGATCGGCCCGGTCCCATGACGTCGGTTGCGGCTGACCCCTTATAAAAGGGCTGTAGCGGAAGCATGGCAGCAGTAAGCGCGGATACTTTTCTCGATGGAAGATTGCGGGTCAGTCAATTCCGCGACGGTTATCGGTTCTCCATCGATGCCGTCATCCTCGCCGACCATATCCGACCGCGTCCCGGTGAAACCGTTCTGGATCTGGGCGCAGGGTGTGGCATCGTCGCCCTGATTTTGGCCTACCGCCACACCGCAACCACCCTTGTCGGAGTTGAAATTCAGCCCGAACTGGCCGACCTGGCCCGTATCAACGCCCGCGCCAACGGCCTGCAGACCCGCATCCGGATTTTGTGCGCCGACATGAAAGGCCTCGAACCGGCGCACCTCTCCGGGCCGGTCGACTGGGTCGTGTCGAATCCGCCTTACCGCAAATCCGCCAGCGGCCGTCTGAACCCGTATCCGCAGCGCGCCATCGCCCGACATGAGATCAAGGTCACCCTTCCCGATGTCATCGCGGCCGCACGGCGGGTTTTACGCACCGGCGGCAAATTCGTTATTGTCTACACGGCCGAAAGAATGAGCGAAGCCCTGAACCGGATGCAGGCAGCCGGTATCGAACCCAAATTTTGCCGAATGATTCATTCCGGCAGCACCACCAATGCCAAACTGGTGTTGGTCGAAGGGCACAAGGGGGCGCGTCCCGGCATGGTTGTGGCGCCGCCCCTTGTCGTTTATCGCAAAAACGGGACCTATACCGCTGAAATCGAGAGGATATTGCGACCGTGACGGGCAGGCGGCAAAGCTGGGCGCCCGCCGTTTGCCGGTGCATCTCGCGTGGCGGTCCGACGATATTTCAGGTTCAAGGGGCCAGTGAATTGATGACCAGTCCGGTGGTGACCTTCGGATAGAAATAAGTGGCTTTTCTCGGCATCACCAACCCGTGATCGGCCACATCCCGGACCTGCTCCACACTCGTGGGCCTGAGAATGAAGCAGGCGTCGAAGTCCCCATGCTCGACACGCTCGACCGCCTCCCTGGCATCGGTGGTATGATCGATCCGCTTTTCATCGTCGAGGCGAGCCTGGTCGAAATCCAGAAACTCGGTAAAGATAAGGCGGGTCAACACCGTGACGTCCAGTAGGCGCAGCGGTTCCGGGAAGTCGCGCCCGAACAGATCGGCAACCGCCGGCGAATTCCTAAGCGTCAGGTGGTAATATGTCCGGCGATTTTTGACGGCCATGCCGATCGATTGTTCAATGCCATTGCCGGTCAGTCGGCCGACAAAGCGCTCGAGCGCGCTGTTACGTTCGGAGCTGCGGTAAGAAATCGTTTCGATCTGAAAATAAGGCTTCGCCCTGACCAATAGGCGATCGATCGCGGATAACGGCACATCCCGAAGCAGGCGGTGCGCCGGACGGATGACCAAGCCCGGATCGATCATGCTGCACAGGTACATCATGACAAAGTTGGCCGGATGCCCGTCGGAAAGCTGGGGATGGCCGCTGCGGAGCCAGTCGCGGAAGTTCAAGGCCGTCTCGTAGCGGTGGTGGCCGTCGGCGATATAGAGTTTTCGGGAATGCAGGGCAGCGCTGATGTTCAGCACACTGTCGGAATCGAGGATACGCCAGAGCTTGTGTCGGAACCCGTCGTGCGCTTCGAAGTCGATAGCGGGCACCCGCTCGGCGGCCAGCTGCCGCAGGGAGTTGAAGACGACCCCGTCGTCGTCCGGAACCATCGCGAATATCGGACTGAAATTGGCGTGACAGGCTTTCCTCAGCGCCAGCCGCTCAGACTTGATATTGGTGAAGGTCCGCTCATGCGGCAAAATGATGCCGGCTTCAAACCGGACGAGCCGCGCAACCGCAATCAGTCCGGAACGCGTGACCGGCCGCCCATCGATTGTAAAGTCGAGAGTGGTCAGGTAAAAGGCCGGCGCGGGGTCGCGGACAAGCGTCCGGTCGGCAAGCCAGTTGCGCAGATAGTCGGCCGCTCGGCTGTGCGGGTTATGCGACGGGGTGTCCTCTGCGGAGGCCTTGTTCAGAATCAGCCGGACCATGTTGTGAGGACTGCGCGCGTAGAATGCCTCTTGTTCGGTCTCCGAAATCACATCGAACGGTGGCGTTATCACATCGGCCAGATTGTCGACCTTGTCCGGATTGTAAAGAATCCCCCGGAAGGGAAGCACTTCGGCCATCGGTGGTATGTCCTCGCATTCAGGCTAATGATGCCGCCATTTTAGCGGTTCGATCAATGTGCGCGGCGGCATCTGCGGTCCAGAGCAAATCGACCAAACCGGAAACGGTCCCGGGTCAGCCGTCAAGGCGGCGAATGAAACGCCGTTCTGATACTAGAAAGCCGAGGGGAGTTCAAGGTAAAATAAGGTGGTTGACAGAATTGCGCAGAAACGGTATTCAGGGCCACCGCGTTGGGTCGCGAAAAGATGCCGGAGAGGTGGCCGAGCGGCTGAAGGCCCCGCTCTCGAAAAGCGGTATCCTGTCAAAAACGGGATCGTGGGTTCGAATCCCACCCTCTCCGCCAACTTTGCCGGTTCCCGTCCATGAATCGCCTTTTCGCCGACCGCATGACCGCCACATTCTGTTGACCCGCAGATTTGCGGAGAGATGTCCGAGCTGGCCGAAGGAGCACGACTGGAAATCGTGTGTGCTGTCAAAAGCGGCACCGAGGGTTCGAATCCCTCTCTCTCCGCCATCAACCGTTTGCAGATGCTACCCGAATAGTTCTGAGCAGCCGGCCGACGGCGACCGGGCATCCACCGCCGCAAAGATTGGTGCCGCAGGGGGATGGTTTCAGGCCGATCGGGATCCGGTTCGCCCGGCTGAAGGGCTTTTATGTCGTATCTGGTGCTTGCCCGCAAATATCGCCCCCAAAGCTTTGAGGCCGTTGTCGACCAGGACCACGTGACCCGGACGCTGGTCAATGCCATTGCGGCCGGCCGCATGGCCCATGCCATACTTTTCACCGGGCCACGCGGCACCGGCAAGACCACCGTGGCCCGGATTCTGGCCAAGGCCATGAACTGCGCGGCAGGACCTTCTCCCGAACCCTGCAATACCTGCCAGTCGTGCCGCGAGATCACCGCCGGCAAGGCTGTCGACGTCTTCGAAATCGACGGCGCTTCCAACAACAGCGTCGATCAGGTCAGGGAACTGCGTGACAATGTCAAATACATGCCGGCCCACAGCCTTTACAAGATCTATATCATCGATGAAGTCCACATGCTCAGCACACCGGCCTTCAACGCCCTGCTGAAGACCCTGGAAGAACCGCCCGCCCATGTCATGTTCATCTTTGCCACCACCGAACCCCACAAGATACCGGCAACGATTCTGTCCCGCTGCCAGCGCCACGATTTCAAACGGATCGCACTCGCTGCGATCACCGACCACATGCTCAAGCTGTGCGGGCTGGAGGGTTTCGATATTTCCCGGGACGGCCTGACGCTGATCGCCCGCGAAGCCGGAGGGAGCATCCGCGACGCCCTCAGCCTTCTGGACCAGGTAACGGCCTGCTCGGACGGGAAAATAGAGGACGCGCAGGTGCTGGACCTGCTGGGCGTCATCGACCGCAAGCTGATCTTTGACCTCGTTCAGGCACTGCTGGATGGAAACGCGCAAAAGGTGCTCGAAAGCCTCGATGACATTCACCAGCGCGGTCATGACATGAAACGTTTATATGCCGATCTGGTCGAGCACTTCCGCCATTTGATGGTGGTCAAGCTGTGTCGCCAGACCGGCCGCCTGGTCGACCTGCCGGTCCATGACATTCAGCGCATGCAGGAGCAGGTTGCATCGCTCCCGGCAGCCCATCTGAACCAACTCTTCGACCTGCTGTTCAAAGAGGAACCCGCCGTCAAATTTTCGAGCCAACCCAAGATCGCCCTGGAGATGGCTTGTTTCAGGCTGCTCCAGGCCAAGCCGGTCCTGACGATCGATTCATTGATCGAAAAACTCGATGCGCTGCGCCGTCAAATCGGGAATTCACCGACCGGCCCCGCCCCGCAACCGTCAGATGCTCCGCGTCTGCCGATCCCCGCGGTCGGCGCCGATCCGGCCAAGCGGAACCCGCTTGAAACCGGGCCGGCAGCAACGGGAAATTCCGTCGGAGCGCCGGCTGCCGAACCCGTTTCACCGGCGGGCCTTCTGGAGGCCTGGAAAAAAGTTCAAGCGGTCATAGCGACCGACCACCCGGCTCTGGCCGCCAGTCTGTTCAAGTGCCGGTTGAGACGGTTGGAGGGCAGCCGCCTCGAAATCGAAGTCAGCGGCAACGGGTTCAACCTGGCGATGATCAAAAAGAGCAAAAACCTGACCATCATCCGGAAAGCGTGCCGGGAGGTTTTCGGCCGCGAGGTGGACATCTTCTTGGAGGCCGTTGCCGACCCGTCCGACCACAGTGAAAAAAAAAAAGAAGCGGCCCAGTTGAGAAACGAAGCCATGAGTCACCCGCTGGTCGCCGAAGCCGTTAGAATCTTCGATGGAGAAGTACTCGGTGTGACCATCATAAAGGAGGAAGAGTCATGAAAGGCATGGGAAACATGATGAAGCAGGCCCAGAAACTGCAAGCCAAGATGTTGCGCCTGCAGGAAGAGCTGGCCGAGAAGACGATCGAATCCACCGCCGGCGGCGGAATGGTCAAGGTCGTGGCCAACGGCAGGCAGCAGATTGTGGCCATCCGGATCGAAAAGGAAGTGGTCGATCCGGATGATGTCGACATGCTGCAGGATCTCATCATGGCCGCGGTCAACGACGCCCTGACCAGATCGCAGGAAATGGTCTCTTCCGAAATGGCCAAGCTCACCGGCGGTTTGAGCATTCCGGGGCTCACATGAGCCATTACCCGCCTTCCATCCGCAAAGCCATTCAATCGATCTCCAAGCTGCCGGGCATCGGCGAAAAGACCGCCGAACGACTGGCGATGCATCTGCTGCGGGCCCCGCGCATCGAAGTCGAGCAACTGGCCCACAGCATTCTGGAACTGAAGAACACTGTGCGGCTGTGCGACCGGTGCTACGGCCTGAGCGATGCCGAAAGGTGCGCCATCTGTAGCAATCCGGCGCGCAACCCGCAGTTGGTCTGCGTGGTCGAGCAACCGGCGGACATGGTGTCGATCGAGAGGTCGGGAGCATTCGCCGGACATTACCACATCCTCGGCGGCGTCCTTTCCCCCATCAACGGCGTCGGCCCGAATGACATTCGAATCGGGGAACTGGTGGCGCGGATTGTGAAGCATGCCGTCGGAGAGATCATCCTGGCCACCAGCACCACG
The DNA here is from genome assembly GCA_041299015.1 of Deltaproteobacteria bacterium. Taxonomy (GTDB): domain Bacteria; phylum Desulfobacterota; class Desulfobacteria; order Desulfobacterales; family SG8-13; genus JARFQH01. The sequence continues at coordinate 18,463 of JBFYWB010000010.1, read as the reverse complement.
GTTGAAGGCGAATCGACCGCCGCCTACATCGCCGACCGCCTGAGGAACAGCCCGGTAAGAATCACCCGCATCGCCTCGGGCGTACCGGTCGGCGGTGATCTCAAATACGTCGATCAGGTCACTCTAAAAAGAGCGCTGGAGGGTCGGCATGCCATCACCCCCAAATGAACCCGAAGCCATTTTCGAATGCCGACAATGCGGTGACTGCTGCCGGGGGTACGGCGGCACCTTCGTGACCGGGCGTGACATCGAGGCCATTGCCGCCTTCATCGATACGGACCCCGCGTCTTTCGTGGCGAACTGCTGCCGGTTTTCCGGAAAAAGGCTCCTGCTGGCGCAGAAGGATGACGGATACTGCATTTTTTGGGACCGGAACTGCACCATCCATCCCGTCAAACCCCAAATGTGCCGAAGATGGCCGTTTATCGAGAGCGTGCTGCGGGATGCCGCCAACTGGCGGATCATGGCGTCGATGTGTCCCGGCATGAACGCCGAAGCGCAGGAACACCGGATCAGGCAATCGGTTTGCGAAGCGCTTCGGGACGAAGCGCCCGACAGCAGCGTCTGAGCGCCCGATCAATGAACGGCGTCAGCGAACGGCGTCATCGAACGGCGTCGTCCGGCACCTGCTGGTTTCCCTGCCCTAAAGCCGTTTCCAGCGATGAACCTCCTCGATCTTGTATGCGGCGCGATCTTCTCCGGCGGACAAAACGCGGACAACGATGTTTCTTTTCTCGAGTTCCCGGAGACCGTGTTCGAGGCTGTCTGCGGTCCCGTTCCAGAATTCGGTCAGGTTCCTGGTGGTGACCGATTTGCCGGCATCCGCAAGGCCGCAGGCCAGCAGGTAGACCGAAATGGTTTCCACGGAAAGACCGAGATTGAAAATGGACTGATCCATGGCCGGTCCGCCGTTTCTTCCGTGAGTATGCATGCGCGTCTCCTTTCGACGGGCTGTCAAGGATTAATGTTCCGGACCCAGCCCCCGCTCAACTATAACCGTTCAGGAAGCAAAATCAACCGTTGCCGGACTGGCAGGAGGGCGAAATGATCGGCGTGTTCGATTCCGGAATCGGGGGGCTGACCGTCTTGCGGGCGCTGTCGGCGCAGTTGCCAGACTACGATATCCTTTATCTGGGAGACACCGCCCGGGCCCCGTACGGCTCGAAGAGCGCGGAAACCGTGTCACGCTTCACCTTTGAAAACATCGCTCTGATGTTGCACCAGGGTGCCCGCTTGATCGTCCTGGCCTGCCAGAGCGCCGCCGGCGCGGCGATGAATCGTCTGCAGTGGAATTGTGCGGTACCGATTTTCGACACGGTCGCACCGGCGGTGGCTACTGCCGTCGCCCAGTCCCGGTCGCTGAGAATCGGCGTCATGGCCGATCGCACCACCGTCGACTGCGGGCTCTACCCAAAAATGATTCTGGAATCCCGACCGGAAGCCCGGGTTTTTTCGGCGGTCTGCCCCCTGCTGGTGCCGCTGACCGAGGAGGGCTGGGTGAAAAAACCGCTGACCCGGATGATCGTCAAGAAATATCTTCATTCACTGAAGGTTCGCCGGATCGACACTCTGATTCTCGGCAACCCGTGCTACGCTCTTCTCGCCACGGTCATCCAGGCAAAAATCGGCCGGCGGGTCCGAATCGTCGATGCGGCCGACAGCGTTTCGAAGCAGCTGGGCCGGTATCTCGCAGCCCACCCGGACCTTAACCGCACCCTGCCCAAATCGGGCCGCATCCGGTTGGTGTTTACAGACCTGACGGCGCAAGTCGAAAAAACGGCCGGATCTATCATGAAGCAATCCCTGCCGCTCGAATCGACCACCGATATCCGCCAACTGTCCGCGTAAAAAAGGGAACCACCGGTTTTCTGCGGTGCTTCCCCTTGGAATCCGCCAAAGATCAGCTTGCGATGCCGACAAACGGCAATGCGAAAACCCTAGCGCACGGTCGAAAAGAGCCGTGCTTTAAGATATTCCCTGTTCAGACGGGCGATGTTGATGATCGAGATTTCCTTGGGGCATTCAGCCTCGCACTCCCTTTCGTTTGAGCAGTTGCCGAAGCCCAGTTGGTCCATCTCACGCACCATGGCCGCAGCCCGCCGCGCCGCCTCGGGCTTGCCCTGGGGCAGCAAGGCCAGGTGCGACACCTTGGCTCCCACAAACAGCATGGCCGATGCGTTCGGGCAGGCCGCCACGCAGGCGCCGCAACCGATACAGGCCGCGGCATCCATGGCCAGGTCGGCGGTTTCCTGCGGAATCGGGATGGCATTGGCATCCGGAGCACCACCGGTGTTGGCCGAAATGAAACCGCCGGCCTGGATCATTTTATCCAGGGCGCTGCGGTCGACCACTAAATCCTTGATCACCTTGAAGGCGCGTGACCGCCAGGGTTCGATCACCAGGGTATCGCCGCTCGCAAAATGGCGCATGTGCAGCTGGCACAGCGTGGTTCCCTTCTGGGGACCGTGCGGCCGGCCGTTGACCACCGCGCCGCAACTGCCGCAAATGCCTTCGCGGCAGTCGTGATCGAAGGCGATCGGTTCGCGACCCTCAAGGGTCAACCGTTCGTTGACGACATCGAGCATTTCCAGAAAAGACATGTCGGTCGAAATGTCTTTGGCCTCAAAGGTTTCCAGTTTTCCGGCGGCATCCGGACCCTTTTGACGCCATATTTTGAGCGTCAGGTTGATGGTCTTGGTCACTTGTAGCTCCTCTGGGTCAATTCAACGTTTTCAAATATCAGCGGTTCCCTGTGGAACTCGGGGTCCTTGTCCGGAGCGGTGTGAGACCAGGCCGATACATGACAGAAATTCTCATCGTCGCGCTTGGCCTCGTTTTCCTCTGTCTGGTAGGCCTCGTTGAAATGCCCGCCGCAGGATTCCTGGCGGGCCAGGGCATCGATCACCATCAGTTCGGCGAATTCCATGAAATCAGCCACCCGCCCGGCACGCTCCAGGCTCTGGTTGAAATCCGTGTCGTCACCCGGCACCACCGCATTCTGCCAAAATTCGGCGCGCAGTTCCTGAATCATTCCACGGGCTTTTTCGAGGCCCTGATTGTTGCGGGCCATACCGCAATAATCCCACATGATCTGCCCGAGCTGCCGGTGGAAATCATCCACCGTGCGCTTGCCGTTGATGCCCAGCAGTTTTTCGATCCGATCGGCCGCTTCTCGGGCCGTGTCCTTGAAGGCTGCGGAGTCGGGGGTCACGTCGGCGAAAGAGGTGCGGGCGATGTAGCCGCCGATGGTGTAAGGGATCACGAAGTAGCCGTCCGCCAACCCTTGCATCAGCGCACTGGCGCCCAGCCGGTTGGCACCGTGATCCGAAAAGTTGGCCTCTCCGAGCACGAACAACCCGTCGATGGTGCTCATCAGGTTGTAGTCCACCCAGAGCCCCCCCATGGTGTAGTGCACGGCCGGATAAATCATCATGGGGGTCCCGTAGGGGTCATCGCCGGTGATTTTTTCGTACATCTGAAAAAGATTGCCGTACTTTCGGGCGATCGCCTCGCGGCCGTCGCGTTTGATGGCGTCGGCAAAGTCGAGATAGACCGCCAGACCGGTTTCACCGACCCCTTTGCCCATGTCGCACTGTTCCTTGGCATTGCGTGAGGCCACATCCCGCGGAACCAGGTTGCCGAAGCTGGGGTATTTGTTTTCCAGATAGTAGTCGCGCTCATCTTCCGGGATCTGTTGCGGCGCCCGCTTCTCGCCGGGCATTTTGGGCACCCATACGCGTCCGTCGTTTCTAAGGCTCTCACTCATCAGGGTCAGCTTGGACTGGTAGGTGCCGTGAACGGGTATACAGGTCGGATGGATCTGCGTGAAACACGGATTGGCGAAATAGGCTCCCCTTTTGTACGCCTTGAAAGAGGCTGAGACGTTGGAGGCCATGGCATTGGTCGAAAGGAAAAAAACGTTGCCGTAGCCGCCGGTGCACAACACCACGGCGTGGGCCGCGTGGGTCTCGATCTGGCCGGTAATCAGGTTCCGCGCCACGATGCCCCGCGCCTGGCCGTTGGCGACCACCAGGTCGAGCATCTCGCGCCGCGGAAACATCTGCACCTTTCCCAGACCGACCTGGCGCATCAGGGCGCTATAGGCGCCCAGCAGCAGTTGCTGTCCCGTCTGCCCGCGGGCGTAAAAGGTTCGCGACACCTGAGCGCCGCCGAAACTGCGGTTGGCCAGCAGGCCGCCGTAATCGCGCGCGAACGGTACCCCCTGAGCAACGCACTGGTCGATGATGGCATTGCTGATCTGGGCCAGGCGGTAGACGTTGGCTTCGCGGGCTCTGAAATCGCCGCCCTTGACCGTGTCATAGAAAAGCCGCCAGATGCTGTCGCCCTCGTTGGTGTAATTCTTGGCGGCATTGATGCCTCCCTGGGCGGCGATGCTGTGGGCGCGGCGGGGCGAATCCTGAATGCAGAAGGTTTTGACGTTGTATCCCAGCTCCGCCAGCGATGCCGAAGCCGCACCGCCGGCTAACCCCGTCCCGACGACGATGATGTCGAATTTGCGTTTGTTGGCCGGGTTGACCAATTTTAGCTCGAAGCGGTGCCGATCCCATTTCTGAGCCAGGGGTCCACCGGGAATCTTGGCATCAAGCTGCATGCGTTACCTCCTTCAGGCAATGGACAACAGATAAATCGGAAGCAGGCCGAATCCCAGACCGACGACCAGGCTGAAGACGACGCCGGCCCCCCTGATAAACGGCATGTATTTCGGATGGTTGGCGCCAAGGGTCTGAAAAGCGCTCCAGAAACCGTGGCTGACATGGATGGCGGCCGCCGCCATCGCCAAGACGTAGAGCACGACAGTGACCGGATTGGCAAAGGTGCGCGAAACAATCTCGTAGATGGTGGTGCCGGTTTTATCGGCAAAGGTGAAGTTGAGCAGGTGGAAGATCACGAAAACAAGAATCAGAAGACCGGTGTAGGGCATGGTCCGGGAGCCGATCGTCCGCCCGCCGCCGCTCTTGTCGACGGTGTAGCGATCGGGACGCGCGGCGAAATTCTGAGAAAAAAGGATCAGGCCGCCGCCGACGTGCAAGACGGCAAAGGCGAGCAGCCCCAGTTCAAAGAGGGTGACCAGCGGCCCTAAGCTGTGAAGGTGCTCGGCGTAGGAATTGAAGGCGTCGCGGCCGCCGTAGATAAAAAGGTTCCCGGCCAGATGGGTGGTGAGAAAACCGCAGAACCCGAGACCGGTTAAGGCCATCAGCCACTTTTTGCCGATGGAAGAAAATAACGTCTGGGTGAACCAGTTCATGCATGCCTCCGTGTCCGTTGGGTGCTTTTACGCAAATAATTTGTCTAAATCCTGGCGCCGCTTCTGTCAACCCATATTGTTGAACCACCAGTTGTCCCAAGGCGTCTGCAGGATGTCTTCGGCCAGACGGCGTCCGGAGGCGGTCTGAAGCCGTTCGAGGACCTTGGGCAACCATTTTTCGGGCGGTCTGCAGCCGATATCCGCCAGCGCCTTGAGTTCCATGATGAGCGCGAGTTGATCGGCGTCGCGCGCCAGCCGGGCTTCAGGGGTTTGATTGGCCTCGAACTCCCGGATGAGGTCTTCAACGGCGGCCCCGAACGGCAGGTCCCGCAGAGAGTCCTCGAGGGCCCTATCCGCGGCGCAGCTGACGTAGGCCTTGTGGACTGTGTTCAGATCGCCGAGGCGCGCTTCGGTCAAATCGTGAACCAGACACATGCTGATCAGCCGTCCGGCATCTACGCCGTCTTCTTGTTGCGCCATCACGAAGGCAATCACGGCCGTGCTATAGGTGTGTTCGGCCACGGATTCTTTGCCGGACCCGAGAAAGGCAAAACCGGAGCGGGGAATCTCTTTCAGCATTCTGGCCTGAAACAGGAAATCGGCTACTCGGCTCATGCAGGTCTCCATTTTTTTCGATAAACCCGGTTGAGACCAAATTGAGGTAGAATTCAAGTTTGTCAATGACAAACCCCTCAGATTTTCCACCTCCACCGAACCGCATCGGTTGCGGCGCATGAATCGGCCGGCGGCGGCGAAGACGGATCCGGACCAAGAGGGCCCAAAAAGGAGAGTAAAAAAATGGCAAGCCCCTGCCTTATCCTTCTCGGTTCTGCCCGCCGAGTATTCCGATCGCTGGCCAAAACCGGCAAATCTCTTGACACTTGAGCGCTGACATTCTAAATTAACCGAATTTGTCTTCTGACAAAGCACGGCACCGGTCTGATTCTTCGACTTCTGCCGACGCATCCCGGAGGAGATTCTTTCTGCATGCAACAAACCGATCTCGACATCATCCATATTTTCCTGAATGCCGGGCTGGTGGTTCAACTGGTATTGGTCCTGCTGTTGTTTTTCTCGATCACCTCTTGGGCCATCATCCTCATCAAAATGCGCTACATCGGCAAGGCGTATAAGGAATCGGCCCAATTTATCGATTTTTTCTGGAAGAGCCGCGATCTGTCAAACGCATTCGTCAAGGCCAAACAACTCAACGCCAGTCCGATCGCACGCATTTTCAGGATGGGTTACCTGGAACTCAAGAAACTCAGCCAATCGGGTCTTTCCGTTTCAACGCCGTTGGGGTCGGCTGCCGACACCCCGTCGCTCGGTTCCCAGGCTACCGGTATCGAAAACATAAAACGCACGCTTCGTCGGGCGATCAACACCGAGATGACCCGTTTGACCCAGATGGTGCCCTTTCTGGCCACTACCGGTAACACGACGCCCTTTATCGGTCTGTTCGGCACCGTCTGGGGTATCATGCACTCATTTCGCAGCATCGGCCTCAAAGGCTCAGCGAATCTGGCCGTGGTCGCCCCCGGCATTTCGGAAGCCCTGATCGCCACAGCCGCCGGACTGGCGGTGGCCATTCCGGCGGTCATCGCATTCAATTATTTCAACCAAAAAATCCGCGTTATCGAAACCGAGCTGCAGAGCTTCTCAGCCGACTTTCTGAATATCGTCGAACGGGATATCCTCAGGATCGAAAGGAGAAAAGGTTGACATCCGGCGGCGGCAACAACAGTTTTATGTCGGACATCAACGTCACCCCCTTTGTTGATGTGATGCTGGTGCTCTTGATCATTTTCATGGTAACGGCGCCGATGATGACCCAGGGCGTCGATGTCGCTCTGCCGGAGGCTACGGCCGACCCCTTGCCTGCGGAAAAAGAGCATCTGATGATCTCGATCAACACCCAGGCCGCGGTTTTCATCAACGACGTGCCGGTGTCCGTTGAAGAGCTCAACGAAAAGCTGAAAAGAATCATGAGCACCCGCAGCGACCGCGCGGTCTATCTAAAGGCGGACAAGGACATCCCCTACGGAACGGTCGTGCGCGTGATGTCGGAAATCAAGCTGGCCGGCGTGGAAAGACTCGGAATGGTGACCGTGCCGCCGACCGAAGAAGCAAAAGTGACCAAAAAGTAGTGGCCGCAATGAAAGAACGCGTGTCACATGTCGACGCGACCCGAATCGCCGGCAGCGACGGCGGCGGCCGGACACTGATCGCCTGTGTCGCCATATCGTTTCTGCTGCACGTCGCTCTGGCGGTTGTGTTGATGACGATGCCGGCGTTGACGCCCTCCCGGAAATTCATTCCGTCGGCCGTCAATGTCAGTCTGGTTTCACTACCGGCCCTGGGCAGCGGCGCAGCCAATGCACCCGCCGCCGATAAACCGGCCGCAGCGGCAACGGTTCCCGAGAAACCGGCCGTCGTTCAGGAGCCGGTCAAGCCCGCCCCTGTCAAGCCACCGCCCGCACCGGCCAAACCCGAAGCGGAGGTCTCGACGGCACCGGCAGTTAAACCGGAGAAAAAAAAAGAATCCTTGAAACACAAGACCTTTAAGTCCTCCGAGGCGATCAAGAGTGCCGTTTCGAAGATCGAAAAAGAAACCGCCGAAAAGCCGCAATCTTCACTGGCAGAAACACTGGACCGTCTAAAACAGCAAGTCGAAAAAGAAGATCCCCGTCGCAAGGCAGGCGCCGGGGAAGGCACCGGTCAGACGGGAACGGTATTCGGCAGTTCCGCCGGCACGGGGCTCTCTTCAACCCAATTCCGGGACCAGGTCCAAGTTTATCAGGCCGAGATTGCCTATCAGGTCCAAAAAAACTGGGCTTTTTCCGAACTGATGAGCAGCGGCCGGACAGAACTCGAGACGGTCATAGGCTTCAAGATCAGGCCGAACGGCGAAATCGCCGATATCTGGTACGACCAAAGATCCGGTGACGCCCATCTGGATGAATCGGCCTATCGGGCGATCGTGAAGTCGAGCCCGTTGCCGCCGCTGCCCGCGGGACTGTTCAAAGGCGACTACACCGTCGGCATCCGTTTCGGGCCCAAGGGCATCAAGTGAAAAAGCAATCCTGCTGCAATACAAAACAGGCGAGGAAACCTGAGCATGATCAAGTGGAGTGGAAATCCTTTGCGGGTGGCGACGGTCTTGTTTATCCTGTTCTTGCCGGCGGCCTCCTTCGGTCAATACGACCTCATCGATATCGACAATCCCTTTTCGCGCAAAATTCCGATGGCCATCCCGGCTTTCTCGGCCTTGAATACCGCCGACGGCGATCCGGCCCTCATGCAAAAAGCAACCGATATACTGACAAAATCGTTAGATTTTACCGGCTTCTTCAACATGATTGATCGCGGTGCCTATCTGCTCGAACCGGGCAAGTCGGTCGCCGCGACCGACCAAATCAATTTCCGCAACTGGACCACCATCGGTGCCGAATTGCTGGTGACCGGCGGCCTGTCGCAAACCGGCACGCTCGTCGATATCGAGCTGCGGCTCTTTGACACCCTCGCGGGCAAGCGCCTTTTGGGCAAACGCTACCACGGCACCGTGGATGATATCCGACCGATTATCCTGCGGTTCTGCAACGAGGTGATCGTTCAGCTCACCGGCAAGCGCGGCATATTCGACAGCCGGATCGCCTTTATCTCCACCGGGAGCGGAAACAAAGAAATCTATATCTGCGATTTCGACGGCAGCAGCCCGGTACCCTTCACCCGTCACGGGACCATCAGTTTGTCTCCGGCCTGGTCCTCGGACGGCAAGTGGCTGGCCTACACGAGCTACATCAACAACAAGCCGGACATCTTCATCCGCCAAACGGAAGGCAGTCAGAAGGCGGTCGTCATGGAAAAGGGAATCAACATTACCCCCGCGTGGGTTCCCGGTCAGTTCACCCTGTCGGCCACCATGTCCTTCGAGGGCAATCAGGAAATTTATCTATTGACGGGTTCGGGGAAAATTATTAAAAAGATTACAAACAATTGGGCCAGTGATCTCTCTCCGAGCTGGGCGCCGGACGCTAAAATGATGGCTTTTGTGTCAAACCGGACCGGAGGACCGCAGATTTATATCCAGGATATCAAAAGCGGCCAGGTCGAACGCCTGACATTCGAGGGCAGCTACAACACCCAGCCAAGCTGGTCGCCTACCGGAGATCGTATTGCCTATGCGTCAATGGCCGGCAGCCGTAACAATATTTTCACCATCGACCTGAAACGACGACGTCCATTGCAGTTGACTCAGGACACCGGGAGCAACGAATCACCTTCTTGGTCACCGGATGGCAGCCTGATAGCATTCAGTTCAACACGTGAAGGCCCCTCCAGGATTTACGTGATGACCGCTTTCGGTGCCGACCAGAGGCGGCTGCTCACCATGCCCGGTGAACAGTCCACTCCGAGTTGGTCACCGAACTTGAGTAAAAACTAACACAAACGAGGATTCGAAAGGAGGAAAAGATGAGAAGGAAATTATGGATTTTTCTGGCACTGTTTATGGTAATTCCTGTTTTGCTGGGGACGGTTTCATGTGCGAAGAAGACCGTTACCAAAGAGGAACCGGCTCCGGTCGCAACCCCGGCCCCGGCCCCGCCGCCACCGCCGCCGCCACCGGTAGAGGATCCGGCCGCGAAGGCATTTGAAATGGCGAAAGGCGAGTTTCTCGATACGAACATTTATTTTGCCTTCGACAAATCCAACCTGGATGATATGGCCCAAGCGACGTTGAAGAAAAAGGCCGAATTTTTAAAGATCTACCCGGATGTCTACGTTACGATCGAGGGCCACACCGACGAGCGCGGTACCGCCGAATACAACCTCGCGCTGGGCGAACGACGGGCCGATAGCGCCAAATCATTCCTGGTCGATTTGGGAATCGAAGCCTATCGCCTCTCAACCGTCAGCTATGGTGAGGAGCGGCCGGTCTGTACCGAGCAAACTGAAGACTGCTGGGCCAAGAACAGACGCGCTCAGTTCGTCATCAACTAAACACTCAATGGGTTGGACTGCCTGTCTGGTGACCGGACCGCACCGGCCGCCAGACAGGAACAAGACCACATCCCAGGCGGCCGATCACACTTAAACGGCCGTCTGTCGCTGCATAAACACCATGAAAAAGATGCATGTTACCGTTCTTGTTATCTGTATGATCGCTGCAGCGGGATGCGCCGGACGCTCCGATGTCATCGTTCTGGATGACCGCTTGGCCGCTGTCGAGGGCCAACTGGCGCGCCAGAAAGCACTGATCGAACAATTCGGCCAAACCAGCGATAACAAGGAGCAAAATATCCGCGGTCAAACAGCCAACCTCAGGGTTGAAATCGAATCGATGCGCGAGCAAATCGGGGCGATCAACGGTAGACTCGAGGAAATCGAGCATCGGATCAAACAGGAAAAAAGTGTTCCCGCCGACGCGGATGCTTCCCGCTCGACGGAACTCGAACGCCTGAAAGAAGAATCGCGCGTCAACAACAGCCGCATCACCCGCATCGAACAGTATCTGGACATGGGCAGCGCCGCCGCACCCCCAGCCGTCAAGCCCGCCCCGGCCAAGGCGCCTGCGGCAATCGTCCCGCTTGCGAGCCTTTCGGAGCAGGAACTCTATGACCAGTCCAAACAGGCCTTCGACGCCGGTGAACTCGAAAAGGCCCGCCAAGGCTTTCAGGAGTTCACCAAGCGTTTTCCAAACTCCCAGAATGCCGACAATGCCCAGTTCTGGATCGGGGAGATCTACTATCGGGATAAGTGGTACGAAAAAGCCATCGTCGAGTACCAGAAAGTCGTCGAAAACTACCCTAAGGGCAACAAAATCAGGTCGGCCCTGCTGAAGCAGGGTTATGCCTTCATCAACATCGATGACAAGGCCAATGCCCGGCTTATCCTCAAGGAGCTGATCAACAAGTACCCCGACACCACCGAGGCTCAGCTGGCGGCTCAGAAATTGGATCAGATCAAATAGTTTTCGGTTCGGAAAACCGCTTGTGACGTGGACATTCCGATGATTGGCATCCAAAGCGCAGGCACACACCCGGCCTTAAATGGTGCGCATTCGATCTGCATGCCATGCTCGCGAGAATGAAAATCATCGGCATCGACCCCGGTTTATCGTCTACCGGAATAGGAATCGTCAGCGGCGCCGGCATCGATATCAACGGCTGCTCTTACGGCAGCATCGAAACCTCTCAAAAAACGTCTCTGCCCGGGCGCTTGCACGAGATTTACAGCCGTCTGTTCGGCCTTTTGGAGGTCGAACAGCCCGACCTGATGGTCATCGAAGACGTTTTTTCGTTAAAGCAGTATCCCAAGTCGGGCATCATCCTGGGCCATGTTTCAGGTGTCATATTGCTCGCCGGGAGACAGATCGGCATGATGACCCTGGAGGTCCCGGTCAGAGAAGCCAAACAGGTCTTGACCGGAAACGGCAATGCCACCAAGATGCAGCTCGAAAAATCGGTTCGCAACCTGTTGAAATTGTCCTCCCCGATTCGGCCGCTGCATGCCTCCGATGCTCTCGGCCTGGCCCTGATCGGGCTTTATCGCTGCGGCCGCCGGCACTGCCTGAAGTAAGCCAACTGCTCTGCCGCCGGCGTCGTGAGCCCAATACCAGCATCAACCCAAAGCCTTACCATGATCGGTTACCTCGAAGGCAGCCTGCTGAGAATCGGAGAAGACCGTATTTTACTCCTTGCGAACCAAGTCGGCTACGAAGTTCTATTGCCGGCCTATGTGGTTGAGCGCATGCACGCCAGCCATATCGGCGACCCCTTGGCCTTATACATCTACTACCAGCAGACCGAACGACAGCCCAAGCCCGTTCTGATCGGCTTCAATACCGAAGAAGAAAAAGAATTCTTCCAGTATTTCATATCCGTGGCGGACATCGGCCCGCTTAAGGCGGTCAAGGCCATGACTTTGCCGGTTGGCGATATGGCTCGCGCGATCGAGGGCAAGGACTTGGCGGCCTTGAGAAAACTCAAAGGCATCGGCGGCCGCACGGCTCAGAAAATAATCGCGACCCTGAGTGGAAAAATGGAACGCTTTGCATCACCGGCCGAGGCGGTCAGGCGGCCCGTGTCGGTCGACGCAGAGACGGCCGATGCCGTGATCGACGTCCTCGTTTCCCAGCTCGGCCACAAAGTGTCGGATGCCAGACGGCTGGTGACGGAAGCCCTGGAACGCAACAGCGCGATCAGCACCCCGGAAGAATTGTTCGAAGAAGTGTATCGCGGAGAATCGAAGCCGTGAATGATGTCATTAAATTTTCAACCAAAGACCGGGAAGTCGTTTCCGGTACCTGCCTGCCCGAAGACAAGGCCGCGGACGTCCTGTCATTGCGTCCGGCTTGTTTCGGCGATTACGTCGGGCAGAAAGAAATCGTGGAAACGCTCAAAATCGCGGTCGAAGCCGCCAAGCTGCGCCAAGAACCCGTCGATCATGTTCTCTTCCATGGCCCGCCGGGGCTGGGAAAAACGACACTGGCGCACATCATCGCCAACGAGACCGGCGGAACGTTGACGGTCACCTCCGGCCCGGCCCTGGAAAAGGGCGGCGATCTCATCGGAATTCTGACCCACCTCGAAGACGGCGACGTCCTTTTCGTCGACGAGGTCCACCGCATCCCCCGGACGGTCGAAGAACTGTTGTATCCGGCGATGGAAGACTTCGCCATCGACTTTGTTTTTGACAAGGGCGTCCACGCCAGGAGCCATCGCTTTCGGCTCAAGCCTTTCACGCTGATCGGGGCAACGACCCGCGTCGGACTGCTCTCCTCACCGCTGCGGGATCGTTTCGGAATCCTGCGCAGCCTCGACTTTTACTCCGAAGCAGAGTTGATCCGGATCACCAAACGTTCCGCTGTCCTGCTCGATGTCCTCTTGGACGATTTCGGTGCGGCCGAGCTGGCCGCACGCTCGCGCGGAACACCGCGGATCGTCAACCGGCTTCTCAAACGGGTCAGGGATTACGCCCAAGTGCGCTCCGACGGGACCATATCGCGGGCCACGGTCGAAGCGGCACTCGCTTTGGAAGGCGTCGATCCAAAGGGATTGACCGACCTCGATCGCCGTTTCATCCGAACGGTCATCGAATTCTACAACGGCGGACCGGTCGGTATCGAAGCGATCGCCGCCACGCTGCAGGAAGAAACCGACACCTTAGTGGATGTCGTCGAACCCTACCTGCTCAAAGTGGGGCTGATTACCAGGACTTCCGCCGGCAGAAAAGCGTCCGAGGCGGCTTACCGCCACCTGGGGTTCAAGATACAGCAAAAGCTGTTTTGATGTTGTAGTGTTATCGACATGGCGGTCATCACCCTCCTGACAGATTTTGGCACTCACGACGCCTACGTTGCGGTTATGAAGGGGGTGATCCTGAAAATCAACCCCAGGGCCACCATTGTCGACATCACCCACTGGATCACCCCCCAGGACCTGCATCGGGCGGCGTATGCCATCGCAGGCAGCTATCGGTATTTTCCCTCGGAAACCGTTCACATCGTGGTGGTCGATCCGGGAGTCGGCAGCAGACGTGCGGTAGTAGGTTTGCGATCAGAGGGCCAGACATTTCTCGCCCCGGACAACGGCGTGCTCTCGCCCCTTATCGAAAAAAAACCGATCGAGAAGATCGTGAAAATCGAAAATACGGCTTACTTTTTAAACCCGGTCAGTCGCACATTTCACGGCCGGGACATTTTCGCCCCGGTCGCGGCCCATCTGTCGCTGGGTCTGCCCCTCGACCGACTGGGCGCGCCGATCGGAAGCGACACACTCGTGCGGCTGGATCTTGCTCAGCCGCGTTTGGAGAAAGACGGCCGTATCTGCGGTAGCGTCATCGACATCGACCGTTTCGGAAACCTGATAACCAATATCGACTGGCCGTTGGTCAAACGTCACGATCCTGCAGCCACTCAGGAAAGCCTGCGGTTTATTATCGGCCGGCACAGCCTCACCGGCTTGTTCCCGACTTATGCCAGCGTCAAACCCGGCAGCCCGTTGGTACTGGTCGGCAGCCGCGGGTTTTTCGAAATCGCCGTGAATCAGGGCAATGCCGCCCGCTTTTTTGCGGCCCGAACGGCCGACCCGATTACCGTATGGACAGACACTCGCGCAGATGCATGAAGGGCCTTGCACATGCAGGACAGTCAAAAAGACCGCAGCCCCAGGAAGCCGATCAGAGGCTCGCGTGGCGATCGCCGCTGGGCATTGGTGTTCGTGGGCGCGCACAGTAAAACAATCGCCTTCAACCATCTGAAAGCCGCCGTCGTCCTCACGGCCCTGGTCGTTCTGAGTCTTGGCGGACTCGCCGGGGGACTGGCATATCTGCACCAGAGGGCTGCGGGCGACATTCGGGCACTCGAAAAAAAAGTCTTCGACCTGAACAGGGCGATCCAGTCCCTGCGCGACGAAAAAGACATTCTGATGACCCGCCTGGTACTGACGGAATCGAGAAGCGGCAAAACCCCAAGCGCAACCAAACCTTCCGAGCGGCGCAGAGACAAACCGGACGTCGATAAGGCGGTTCCCCCTTCCCGGGAAGAAACTGAAACGGCGGCAACCATCGTTCAGGCACCGCAAAATGACACCGCGTCAGTGGCCCGCAACAGGGAAAAAAACGTCTATCATACCGTCGTCCCCGGCGATTCGCTCTATACCATTGGGTTGCGCTACAACGTTTCGGTGGACCAACTGCGCCGGCTGAACCAAATGGAGGGCGACAGCACGCTTCACCCCGGCGACCAACTGGTGATAAAATCCCGAGCCAATGAAGAACCTCCCGCGACTGGCGACATCAGCCCGGCGAATCCACCGGCAGTTGAAAACAGTCACCGCACGGTCCAGGCGACAAGTGCGCACGGTACGGATATCGGCGCCGATATCCGAAATTTCACCACCGTGTACGAACCCGGCACCAAAACGCTGCGGGTGGAATACGTCATCAGAAACGATGGAACAAAATCCCAAGAGATTTCGGGTCAGACGGTGGTCGTTTTGAGAGGCGACACCGACAGTCCGGATAACTGGCTGGTCCTGCCGCCGGTTCCCCTTGAATCCGGCAGACCCGACGGAACACTCGGTAGGGCCTTTTCTATTTTCAATTTCCGGACCATCCGGTTTAAGGTCGACGACCAAGAAAATGCTCAACGCTACACGCTCGCCACCATATTCGTTTTTGCCGCAAACGGGAATCTGGTGCTCGAAAAAGAATTTCCGGTGAGCATCGGCAGTCGGCAAGGGCCATGAGAAAAAGCGTCGAAACGACGTGTTGAACGGACGAGCAACCTATCAGGCCGCTGCCATCTGTCGGATAACCGGTTCAAAGTCAATTCGAATCGATTCAAAATTCCGGAAAGTGACATCGTTGAACGGTAAATTGAAGCGGCGTTTGAGCAGCGCAAAAATCTCAAGGTAATTTTTCAAGATCCGCTGCTCCCAGACAAACCCCAGGCGGGCGGCCAACCGGACAATTGCTTCCCTGGTGCCTTCGATTTCAAGGAAATTCCCGAACGGCATGGTGTCGATGCACAGGAGCGTTTTTTCCAGTCTGTACGTTTCGCGCCATTTCTCGTACACTTGCCGCCGCTCGAATCCCAACTGCGCCAGAATGCGGGCCATGGTCTCGAGGTCACTGACGATCACCTCCTGTTCCTGGTATGTTTTGAAACGAGTGTCGCTTTGTTCAGGCTTGGTCTTTAAGGTCAGCCGCGCGCAGTCGTCGCGACGCAGCCGCAGCAGCGATGCCCTTTTCATCAGGCTGTCGTTGTGGTCGTCGAGGCGGTAGTTCGTCTCAAAAAACCTTCCCCGGCTGACGGCACCGATACCGGCAATCGCCCGCTGCAAACCAACGGGGTCCTGTAAATAAAATTTGACTTCAATCTCGAGCGGTTCTTTCCCCGAATCCTGCTGGTCGACCATTTATGATGCTCCTTTCCGTTTTACAGCGGCCTCACGTAATCTCACACAATCCGGCGTAATCATCATTCAGATCAATCCGGCAGGTCAATTTGGTATCGAACGCAAAAATTATATTTACTTAACCCAAAAACCGTGTAGAGTAAAATCCCAACTTTTGCCAATGGCGGCGGACCAGCAAGATGTCGACTAAATGATGGAGAATCCGGTAACCTTTAGCCCTGAACAGATTGAGATCGTCAACAAGGCCGTTGCATTGGCCGAGGAGCTGGTCAGCAATTACTACAAGATGTCGGCCAGTCAATGGCTCCATCGGCGCTATGACATCAAGACGCTATGCGACTTGGCAGCCGATGAAGTCGTCGAGGGGCCGTTTGCCCAGATCGTTCGCTATGAAGGGCGTCACCGCGATCGCGCCCTCGGCAGTTCGGCCTACGACCTTTACAAGATCTGCCTGCAGGACCATGCGATCCTGGCCGTCTTGGGACAAAGGCCAAAGTTGAAACTGCTCCCTTTTGTCCTTTACATCGTGACCCATGAACTGATCCATATCGTTCGTTTCAGCAAATTCCAGCAGTACTTTGACGCCGCACCCGACGAAAGACTGGCGGAAGAAAAACGGGTCCACTCGAAAACCCACGAGATTCTCAAGCCCTTTAGGGTGTCGGGACTCGGCGACGTTCTCGAGTTTTACAACCAATGGCGGATACCCTACGACGGTATGAAATCACCCTGACCACCCGCTGTCGTTCACGATGATTCAGGGAGCTAAATCAAGTCTTGACAAAAACACTGACAATGGATAATTTTGGACGTTGAGTTTACGAGGGTGAATATAATTAAATTCAGCTGAGGATTTTAGTCCATGCCCATTTACGAATACGAGTGCAGCCAATGTGGCAGCGTTGAAGAAGTCCTGCAGAAGGTTTCGGACAAGCCCCTTACCCGCTGTCATCGATGCTCCGGCAGGCTGAACAAACTCGTTTCCCACACCAGTTTTCACTTGAAAGGAACCGGCTGGTACGCAACCGACTATGCCGGAAAAAGCCGAACATCCGCCCTCAAGGAATCACCCGACGGATCGAATGACAAAAAAGCCGAATCGCCGCCAGATACCGGCACTACCGCAACGAACACACAATCAAAGTCATTAGACGATTAGCACCCGAACCGAGCCAATCAGGTCATAGAGGCCACCTTCCGCGTGAAGCCCCCGAGCGTTGTTCGTCCTGGGCATATCGGTGTCGCATGTCCGGGTTTGCCCAAAACGCACCCCTCGAATGACAGCGGTTTATTTTTTTCAAAAACGCAACTTTTTTTTAAACATGACTTTACAAAAAACAAAGTGTGATTATTATAGCTAACAAAAATCAGATTGCCGATAATATCTGGATTAAATACCTGTAATGACATCTAAATTATGCTTTCATCCGGTTGACGTGGTTTTCTTTTTAATCAATCGTGCGGATCGATACACATAGTGCCCCTGCCGTGGGGTGCACAACCTGTCTACTTAAACCATAAAAACCATTACAGCGTAAAGGAGAGGACACGGTATGAAACTCAGACCATTGCAGGACCGTATTTTGGTGCAAAGGGTAGAAGAAGAATCCAAAACCAAGGGGGGTATCATTATCCCGGATACCGCCAAGGAAAAACCGGCCGAGGGTAAAGTGATCGCCGCTGGCAACGGAAAAGTCGGCGAGGATGGCAAGCGGATTGCCCTTGAAGTGAAAAAAGGTGATCGAATACTCTTCGGAAAGTATTCCGGAACCGAGGTTAAGATCGAAGGCGAAGAGTTTCTCATCATGCGTGAAGACGACGTCCTTGGTGTAATCGAATAATACCTGGTAAAAATGGAGGAGAATCAACAATGGCAAAGGTTATCAAATATGACATGAAAGCCCGTGAAGCAATGCTGAACGGGGTTCGCACGCTTGCGGATGCTGTGGTCGTCACCTTGGGGCCCAAAGGCAGAAACGTCGTCATCGACAAATCCTGGGGCTCTCCGACGGTCACCAAAGACGGCGTCACCGTGGCCAAAGAGATCGAACTGGAAGACAGGTTTGAAAATATGGGCGCCCAGATGGTCAAGGAAGTCGCCAGTAAAACCAGCGACATGGCCGGCGATGGAACGACCACGGCAACGGTTCTGGCGCGTGCGATCTACGAAGAGGGCCAGAAACTGGTGGCTGCCGGCAACAACCCGATGGCCATCAAGCGCGGTATCGATGCCGCAGTGGAAACCTGTGTCAAAGAGCTTCAAAAAATGAGTAAA
>JBFYWB010000065.1:0-13049 GCA_041299015.1 Deltaproteobacteria bacterium | reverse complement strand
GGTTTCGACAGTTCACTGTGGTCGTCAGCAAAACACGTTCAAAATTATCCGCCGCGGTTATCATCTTATCACCCACCACATAGGTTTCAGCATGTTGATGATCGCGTAAAGGAGCGCGGGTCCGCGCCAAGATCCAGATACGCACAGCCCTGATCTGACTGATCGGCACCGCCGGTGCCAGGGCCACGTCGTTGATCATCCCATCGCCATTGAGATCGTCTGCGGCGTCGACCACCCCGTCGGAATTGCTGTCCAATTGGGTGTCCAGAAGTCCGTCCGCGTCGCTGTCGTAGGCCCAGATGATGTTGCCGCCTGCATCGGTATCGACCAAACCATCGGGAGTGCCGAGGTCATCGTCAAATGCATAGGCGAAAGCCACTGCCTGGATCGAACCGGCGAGTCTTTCAAGGCTTCCGCCGATTTGATCGCCCCTGCGCAGTTCCATAGCCCCGGTGTCGGCCAAACCGTCGGCGTCGATCGTTCCCATAGTGGATCCGCTCGCCAAGGCGTAGGTGATCAGTTCGTTGAGACCGCAAAAATCTCCATCCCCGTCTTCATCCAACCGTATTTGGATAAGGTGTGGTCCGGCTTGCACGATGCCGGTGATGTCATTGCCTTCATCTATATCGGCGGGGGCGTCGATAACACCGTCGCAATCGTTGTCCAACGCATCCGATGGACGGTTGTCGTCAATGCCGTCAGAGTTGCCGTCCTCCCACGTCTCGTCGTAGCCGGCCATACGGATATCTTTTTGCATGAGATAGAGGGCGGCCCTGGCTTCCTGCTGCATCTCGACGACGAGATGCTGATTGACTTGGGATTTCTCCTGAGAGTCAAAAGCCATCACAATGGCCGCCGCTACAATGCTGGCAATGACCATGGCGATCATGAGTTCAACCATGGTAAATCCGTAACTGCCTCTGATTTTTTTCAGCATGGTCATAGTCTCGGTGGTTGCGTAACAGATGATTCAGTTGATTCGAGAGTTACCCGTCATTTCGATATTAACGGTTTTGGCTCGCCCCTTTGAATTGCGCAGCGTAATGTTTCCGCTTCCTTCCAAGCAAAGGCCCCGGCTGTTGAAACTGAACCGGTGATTGGTATAACCGGATCCGGTGATGCGAATATCGGGTGTGACTTCTCCTTGTTCCACACGCGTCTCGCCCGTATCCAGATTCCAATTGGCATTCTCATCCACAAAGGCCAGGTAGTCCCCGTCTAGACCGTCATTATCCGGATCGAGCAGCACAACCACGCGGGCATTTTCTTTGACGGCTCTCAGTCGCGCATTTTGAACCAATGACTGGATGTCATCTGCTGCACTGTTAAGCCGATATTTGGGCAGCCAGTTCACAAAACTGGGTACGGCGATGCCTGCCAGCACACCCACAATGGCGATGACGACGGCCAGCTCCATCAACGTAAATCCGGAATCATTGCGCATGACATTTCCTTTCCTAATTTTACCGGGTGCTGGTTCAAATCCAAAAAGCGTGCCAGCCGACTTCAAGCCACGCCGCCTGATTTTCTCCGCACAAGAAAAAAGATAAAATTTATCTACTTTCCAGTCGGTTACTGAAAGTCATCCCATTGATTTCAGTCTGCTGTATCCGTAAAAACCAGGCGCAGAGCGACAGCAAACCTAAAAGTTTTTTAATACCTCTCTAAAAACTTTTAATAGTTTCAGGGCGTGCCTCATCATGTACGTAAAATCCGCTGCGTGGAAAAAATGCCTCGCATAAGTCAAGGAGAAACAATGCGACTTTCACCTTGAAAGAGATATCAGGAAGCGGGTTCCGTTTTATTCGTAACCATACCGTTCCAGTACTCGAGCCGAGACACCAGAGCGGTCTCGCGTCGACAGGATCGGAAACAGTAGCACTCATCAGCGCGTGTAATACTGAAATGAAGTACAAATAATTGAATTCAGTGACAAATTATGTCCCGGGAATTGACAAATTGCGGGTTTAGGCACTCTGAATTCACTTTCCAACCTGTGGACAAAACAAAGAGTAGTAAACTTGAAGTCATCGGAAATACTGCCATATCGTACGGGCATCCCAATACACAACGCTGGTTTGCACAGTACTTGCAGTGGGGATGGAAGCTAACGGTCAGCCCATGACAAGTCAAATCGATCGGGCCCGGCTCAAGAAAAATAGTAAAGGAGGTATAAAAAATGGAAAATAAGCGACTGATGCAGGTATTGGTGATACTGCTGGTAGCCTTGCTTTTGGCAACGGCCGTCCAGGCGAGCGAAAAGAATTGTAAACACTCCTGGTACAATCCCTTCGCCGGTATCTGGAAGGCAATCGGCAATATAGACAAAGGTGTCGCGAAATTGGATCACAAAGTCAACCGCCTGGATCGTAAGATCGAAAATCTACAATCCAATGGCATAGCCGGCCCTCCGGGACCGAAAGGCGACAAAGGCGATCCGGGACCCGCCGGCAAAGCAAGCCGTTTTATCTGTCCCGGCTGCAACTTTTCCAATTCTGACGAGTGGGCCAACATAAAAACAGACATGCAACTCAGCATAAGCAGTAAAGTGACCGAAGAAAATGCCGGTCTTTTTGCGGGAGCATATCTCGCCCATTCCTATTTCGACTATGGCGACTTCTCGGGAACGGATTTTTCCGGGGCTGTTCTCCATCATTCAACCTTTTATAGAAGTAATTTTAACAACGCCGATTTTACCCATGCGAATCTGAAAAACGCTTCGTTTTCGGGTTCCGATTTGACAGGCGCTGATTTTTCCGGAGCGAATATGGACCAAGTCATATGGTGGGATCCGATCTTCGAAAAATATTATAAATGGAATTCGACCATATGTCCGGACGGCACCCCTGCCGAAGAGCTCGGCAATAGCTGTGCGAACAACTTGCTGACCAAATGAGATGACGTTAAAGGATTTTTTTCGACAGATAAAACCAACCCGACGGCATCCGCGAGCAGGCAGGTCAGATTCGCCCAGGAATTTGCCCTGCCTGTTTATTTTAAACCGACTCGAAAAATCGCTCTGCGAAGGCTCCACGGGGTAGGTCTGATAAGGAGGTTAATTTTTGCCATAGCCTGCGCCTCAATCCACGGTCTCCCATGACCGAACATTCACAACCGGTTCACCGAATAAACGCAGCGCAGAGTTGTAACGCCCGCTACCCAAGGACTGCAAAACCGTAGGGGTTATCAGGTAAAGATGTTGGTCCTCGACCAACGGCGCAACATGAACATTCCCCATCCTCCGGCTCATATAGACCGCACCTTCCAGATCCATGACGGTCAGAAGCCCCAACTTGTCGTTCCCCCCGCGAACTGCTGCACACGGATCCTCGGTTCCGGTCGTCGTGGTGCCGACGTAGAGCCGTCCGGCTGCGGTGGTGATCGGCGCGCGCACACCGTGATCTTCTTCCAGCTCGTAAAACCAGTCCAAGCGGTGATTGTTGGAATTACAGTCCCCCTTGGCGGCCGTATCGATATAAGCAAGAATGTAATTGCGGGCATGCGTGGTGCCGGTGGCGGCGTTTTCAGGGAAGCTGTCGCCGGTACCGAAGACGAGACGGATGCGGCTGGCCAGATCGTCATTTTCTGCGATCCCGGATTCGATGACGACCGTCGGCGTGGCATTTACAGCCCGTCGGCGCTGGTCCACCGGTATCTGGTTCCCTTTCGTATCGGTAAAATCGGTGTTGACCACACAATGGGTCAACTGGCCGAAAGCCCTCGGGTCGTCTGGAAGATTGACCTTGTAAACCAGGCCGCGGTTCGATCCGACGTATAATCGATCTACAAACCCGTTATCGTCCGAATCGACGATGACCGGGGGACCGCTCAACACGCCGGCTTGACCATATGCGGCTTCGCCGTCTTCGATTGATCCGCTTGCGTTCAAGTCGACCGCATCGTCAAGTGTCAGCCGCTGCAGGACACTGCCATCGGATACAGCGAGCATGTAAACCGCCGGGAAGAGGTCGGCGTCCGGTAAACGGCCGGTGGAAATAAAGGCGACCCACTTTGGTTCGCCGGTCGAGGGGTCGCGGATCCGACCGATCGTCGCCACGGCTTGCGCGTTGTCATCATGTATCAGATCCATGGCGCTGAATTCCCAGAGGAAAGCCGGCCTGATGGGATCCGTTACGTCGAGACTGAAGATGTTCCCGTCTCCGTTGGTTGTTCCGCCAATCAGTATGGTGCGCCAGTCGTCGTCAAGACCGTCGCCATCGGTGTCGATATATACGTCGGATAGGGCCGGTGGGCTATTGATTTGAGCACGTTCCCCTCCGGGTATCAGGTTGTTTTTCAGCCGCGGCATCAGGCCGGCCGGTATGAAAGCCCACAATTCGCGACCCGTGCCGTAAGCGGGGCAGTCGGATCCGCCATAATTTGTGCAGTAGCGAGGGCTGTTTTCATTCTTGGGTTGCCATAGAAAATATCCGCGGTTTTCCTTTATGCTCGGGGTAAGCGGATTGTCGCCATGACGAAAAGCACCGGCATCGAAGGCGTGCAGCATTCCGTCTCCGGAACCGACAAACAAAACCGAGGGACGCGATTGATGGGCTCTTTGATATTCGGTAAAACCTTCACGTTCCTCGGCCGTCACTTCGGTTCCATACAGCCAGCGCGGGTAGCCGGGCGGAATCATCAGCGCCGGCACACTCTGGTTGACAGACCCCAGCAACCACTCTTTTTTCTCTCCTGTTTGGGGCCGGCGGTAACCCTTGACCCAATTTACCAACCATGCCGCATCGGTCTGTCCGGCGGTCGCATCGAAGACACCGTCGCGATTGAGGTCATGCGCGTAACCGTCCGGCCAGATATGCGCGTCAATCAGGGCCAGCATGTCGTTGGTCACATTCTCCGGCCGAAACTGCTTAAGAAATTTATCGACGGTGTACCAGCTGTAACTAGCCATGATCGGCACACCGGCGGCCGGCGGCCGGTTGAATGTCACTTCCCACCGGCCACTGAAATGATCGATAAATCCCTTACCACCCAGGCTGCCCTTCAGTACCGACGTCCCCGACCCGCTGAAAACCTCCGGGCGGCCATCGAAAATACGCAAGGTCGTCGCCTGAACCGGCGCGTGATCCAAAAAGCCTGCAAAAGTGACCCTGACGCCATCGCCGCGCAGTCGCAGTCCGTTCCGGTCGGTCAAGTATTCGCCGTCAACTCGTCGCACGCCCATGCCTGGAAAGAAAATCCGGCGCTCATCGGGACTCATCGCCGACAGGGCTTCTCCGGCGTCCCACAGCGGTTCTTCCGCTCTGAGAGTTGTATTCGGTGCGCTCGGATCGTATATCCTGCGGGCCGTCAGGTGGCCGCGCAGGTTCTGGTCGTTCCAGCCGGCGGCCGGCGTTTCGACGGCACCGGCGTAGAGTATATTGGCTTGAATGACGGGTGACGCTCTTGAAATCGTTTTATTGATCGCCGCTGCGGCCTGCAGCTGCACATCGATCACTTCCGGTGTGCAGGTCGCCAGCGTGCTCTGCATCTCGACCTTCCAAAGCAAGCGATTACCGGTAACGCCTTTATCGATCAGGTCGATCGATCGCCTGCGACAGGTCGCCGCCGGAGCACCGGGTGTCCACGTCACCGGATCGATCGCATCACCGCGGACAACGGCCCCCTGCCCGTCCAATTCGAAAGCACGCACGTTGTCCCAAACGGTAATCTCGATCCAGTTGGCACCTTCGTCCGGCGATACGAAATACGTCAGGGCGGTTTTACCGGCGCACCCGTCAACTGGCTGGACGTCGCATACGCCTATTTCCACGCTCGTGAAACGGGCATTTTCTTGGTCGGGAGTGATGGATTTGGCGGGGTCCAGTAGGGCGGCGCCGCCGTTCAGCCGCTCGACCAGAAACATCAGGTCATTGTAATCCATGTCCGCGCCGCCCGTTGATGCATTTTTATCCTCGAACCCCAAGACCCATCGGTTGGCATCGCCCGAAGAAGTGCTTCCGAACATGTGCGCATAAAATTCACCGAATTTGATTTCCATCGAGCCCTCGCCGGAGAGGTGTAGATCGAATTGGACGGCGAGCCGATCGAGAAGCCGGGCCTCCAGCCAGTTGGTTTCCACCTGACAGAGACCGGGTGCGGCCGGTTCTCCCAAGTGGAAGACTTTCTCGAAGAGCCCGTTGCCCGCGTCCATCCATGTTGGGCTCCCGCTGTCGGGTATGCAAGCATCGTAGCGGTCGGCACTCCAGGGCTTGTTGAAAAAGACGTCGGGCGTCCCGATAGGGTCCCCCAGCCTGCCGGTCGCAAGAAAGAAAACGATCTCGCTGCCGGCCGCAAAGCGTCCCAACCGTTTCTTCATGTCCCGCGGTGTGACCAGTCCGTCCCGGTCAACGACAAACAGGCCTCCGGTTCCATCATCATAGGCGGCCAAGGCCGTTTCGTCGCCGATCGGAAATCGGCCGCCGCCGTAACCTGCGTCGAGGGCGCCGTCTCCATCGCCGAAGTTTTCGGTGTCATCCGCGATGCGCTGAAAGATGAGATGCTTTTTTTCGGGCGACAAGCTGTCCCAGCCGATAAAAATACCGTTTTCGTCAACAGCATCGCTGTAAAGGGTCCAGCCCAGGTCCGAAATAGCGGCCGATCCTTCGGAGAGAAATGTGGCATACACGTCCTGGGTAAAAGGGATGCTGATCTTCTCGGCGCTCATGTCCGGCGAGTCGTTTCGAAGAACCATATGACCGCTGTCCGGGTCGATGATCATGTTCACCATCTTGAAATCCGAGGGATCGAACCCGCCGCTGAAGACGGCCCCAACCGGATCGGCGCAGGCGTCAACGGCCGCAATGAATTCGCTTGTCGTGCGCGGCCCCCCTGACCCGATGTCTTCTGACCATCCGCTCATGTCCTCGGCTGCCGCCGGTAGACTGCAAAGAGCGAAGACGATTGGTATCAGTAGGACGTAGAATACCAACGAGGCTTGTGCGCACACACTTTGTTTGAGCGTCATCGAAATATTCTCCAGAAAAAATCAGCGGTTGATTCAAACTGAAAATCACTTCTAGAACTGACGGTCGAAGTCGACGATCGGGTTGACGTCGTTGGCGACTGTGTTTGGCCCGGCCCCGCCGCCGGATTGGGCCGTGTAATCGCTGAATACCTGCCCTTTACTCTCCCCCTGCAGAAGCACCCGGATGCTCGCCCCTCCGCCCTTGGGACCGGTTGCATCCGATCGAATCCACACCAGACCGTCACGGTCGTCATCGAAGACCCCTCCCAAGGCCGAATCGTCGTTGTTCCACAGCGTGACGCGGTAGCCGATTCCGTCGATCCGGTCATTTTCGATCCAGACCGCGCCTTCCGTAAGGCAGCCCATTTCATCTCCGTTTCTATCGACCGCATCGTCGGACGTATCGGCCTTTTGATCACCGCCCAAAAATGCGAAATTCCAATTGACCCTGGCTCCGAAGCGCATCGGGATGGTATTGGCCGCGCAAAACTGTTCTTCCAGCAACCTGATCGCATGGTGGATGCCGGCCTCGGCCGTAAAAAAATACTTCTGTTGCTGCAGGTCGTTACCGGCGATCTGCACCTCGGTCGTGCTGGTGCGCGCGGCAGAGAAAACCACGATCGACAGGAGCGCCAGCACCATGACCGTCACGACCAGCACAGATCCCTGTTCTCCGCGCATCACATCCGTTGGATTCTTCATGACTGTTCTCTCCTATTCGGCGAGGATGGAGCTGATGGTGATCATCCGCGCGTTGACCGTGTTGGCCGGTGTCACCGTCACCCGCACCCTCTTGGTGCCGCTCAAGGGAGTGGCGTCCGTCACCGTCCAGCCCACGGTATAGGGCCGGCTGGCGCTGGCCGGCAGCCAATGGGGATCGGCTGTCGGCAGCAAGTCGTCGTGGTCGAACGGCAACGACCGCAGCCGTTCGAGGGTCCGCACCCCGATTGCGGTGGCTTCGGTCTGCATGCGTGCCCTGGCATTGCCGTTGATCGTGGTGATCTGCAAGCCTGCCAGCGCCAGGATTCCCATCGAAAAAATAACCATGGCCGCCAGCACTTCGAGCAAGGTAAACCCATTTGGATATGTCGCTCCGACAGCCGCCGTTCGTTCAACGAGATCACGCTTCATAGCCTACCCTTTCGAATCCCGGAGCCGCCACATGAGTTTTACAGGCGCAGCCCGAGGTTGCGGCAATAGACGACCGCCGTCAGCAGTTCCCGTTTGTAGCGGTCGCCGAAAGAGAGAACCTTATCGCCCACCACGTATGTATTTTCGTCGAGATGACCCCGCAACGGTGACCGCGTGCGGGCCAGGAGCCAGATGTGAACGGCCCGGATCCGCTTGATCGGCACCGCCGGGGTCAGGGTTACGTCGTCGATCCGTCCGTTGCCGTCGAGGTCGTCCGCGCTGTCGATCACCCCGTCGGCGTTGCTGTCCAGAAGCGTGTCCAAGAACCCGTCCGCGTCGCTGTCATAGGCCCAGGCGACGTTGCGGCCGTTCATGTCGATCCCGCCATCGGGTATCGCCGCGCCCCGGTCGTCGTCAAAGGCATACCCGAAGGCGATCGCCTGAAAGTTTTCGGCCAGCGGCTGCAGCCCCCCGCCACCGGTACTGCGCCCCAGTGGAGCGGCCCCTGCATCGGCAATGCCGTCCCGGTTGCGGTCGCGGGCCGTCGCAAAACCGAAGCCGATGCGGTCCTCGGAATCGCAGAAATCACCGTCTCCTCCGTGGTCCAGGCGGAACTGGAGGTAATGCGCCCCGGCGGCGATAAATCCCGCTTGGTCGCCCGCCTCGTCTCCCGCCGTGTCGGCTGCATCGGCCCGGCCATCACAATCGTTATCGATCAGGTCCGCGTTCCGGGTATCGTGAAGCCCGTCGCCGTTGTCATCCCGCCATGTGGCATCGTAGCCGGCCATGCGGATGTCGCGCTGCATCAGAATCAATGCGGAACGGATATGCTGCTGGATCTCGACGGTTAACTGTTGGCCGGTGTGGGCCTTTAACTGCGCGCCGAAAGCCGTGTAAACGCCAACGAGCACCAGTCCGGCAATCGCCATGGCGATCATGAGCTCAATCAGCGTATGACCGCTCCGCGGGGAACACGCCGGCTGCCTGTCACCGATTGCTTGCCTCAACGTTTTATGAAATCTTCTCTCCATCAGTTCACCCGACAATTGCCCGATGCGTAGACAGTTATCTTCCTGGTCAACCCGTCCGTGTTCATGAGGGTGACACTGCGATTGATGTCCATCAGGTGGCCGCGGCTGTCGAAGCGCAGACGGTGGTGATTAAAACTCGTGCGCAAGAGCCGGACCCCCTCCGGCACCTTTCCACCGGCCAGCAAAGGCTCGTCGTCTTCGCTCTGCCGGGTCCATTCACCGGCACCGCCGGTGCCGTTGTCGACGAAAGCCATGTAATCGCCTTCGAGCCGGCCATTGCCGTCCGGGTCAAACAGAACGACCACCCGGCGGTTTTCTTTTACGGCGCGCAGCCTCGCGTTCTGAAGCAGCGAGAGGATATCGGTCACCGCTTCCCCGAGTTCATACCGCGGCCGGCAGGCGATGAGATTCGAAACGCTGAGGGTTGCCAGAACGGCGACGATGGCAAGGACGGCCGCCAGTTCGATGAGCGTAAATCCCGAACACTTTTTATCCATTGCATCGCCTCCGTCTAAAGTACCCCGTGCCGGATACGTCAAAGCGCCGATGACCGTGGGCATACTTTCGTACAATCGAAACTGGCAGGATACCTATCGATGGAAATCCGGATAGGCAACGCAAAAAAAACACTTAAGCAGTGTAAGCGTTACAGGGTGAAACTCAATCTCGGTGACATGCGGTCAGAAATCCTGCCTTCGGGAAAAGGGCGGCAGGGGGGATTTTCAAAGACATTCCAAAACCCGAACGAACCGGAACCAAATACTTTGGAAGGGAAAAGTTAGCACCCATGGGAAGGATATGGCGGAAGAATTAGAAGAAGTACCACACACTAAAAGAAATCAGGAAAGCAGGAGAACTTCACGGCCATCAACATAAATCGCGCCGCTGCGCGCACTGCGTAGCCGAGCAAAGTCTTTTCACACTCGTTCGGTCCGAAGCTGAGCCGAAGCCCCCCGATCACCCCCGAGAAATTCGACCGCATTGCGGAATATCTTGATTCCCGGCGTCAAACCCGTTTCCATTTTTTGCGATTGCCTGCGCGCCAATTCTTTCCGCCGGGTCCAATCGGGGTGATTGGTGAAATGAGTGTACGCCTCCGGGTGCGGCATCAGGCCGAACACGCGACCGCTCGGGTCGCAGATGCCGGCGATATCATCAACCGAACCGTTGGGGTTGTGGGGAAATCGCCGTCCGGCGGGCTGCCCGTTCGCAGAGGCGTATCGCATCACCACCTGATGGCTCGAAACGAGGCGCTCGATGACCGGCTTTTCAGCATAAAACTTTCCTTCGCCGTGTCTCACCGGCAGATCGATTCGCTCGATTCCGCGGGTAAAGATGCAGGGTGAATCAGCATCGATGCACAGGCTCACCCAGTCGTCGCGGAAATTGCCGCGGTCGTTGTGGGTGAGGGCCACGGAACGGCAACCGTAGTCGTGATCGAAACCGGGCAGCAGACCCAGATTAACCATAGCCTGAAACCCGTTGCAAATGCCCAGGATCAGGTTGCCTTTCTCGATGAAGGCGCGAATCTGGTCTCCGATGTTGGTCTTGAGACGCACGGCCTGGATGACGCCGGCGCCGTGGTCATCGCCCCAGCTGAAGCCGCCGACGAAAACCAGAATGTGGTAATCGGTGAGCTTGACGGTGCCGTCGATGAGGCAATTGAGGTGAACCCTGGCCGGTGCGGCTCCCGCCAACTCGAGCGCATGGGCGGTCTCGTTGTCGCAGTTCAATCCATAACCGCTGAGCACCAATGCTTTGACTGTTTTCATGCGGTCTCCAAAATTCCACCCAACTGACTCAACTGATCTTCATGCATCGTGGTAATAGTCAGGTTAGTTTTTTGAGTTTATTTTCGGACTATATCAGCTCACCAAATGGCCGCTTCCACGCCATCTTTAATGTCGGGACGTCCACCGACGCAAGATTGCGGCCGTCTATACCCGTTAGCGAAAATATCGGTTCTGCGGTGATGCGTCCCACGCACCCACAGGGCAACCCCTCGAAAAGCGATTCGAACGCCATCCGCCGTTGCGGATCGACGGTGACGATAAACCGGCCGGCGGACTCGGAAAAAAGGGCCGTATCGCTGCGTTCCACCCCGTCTATCGGCAGCCGCTCAAGCTCGGCCTGCAGACCATGGTTGCCCGCCATCGCCACCAGGGCCAGGTGAATGCCGAGGCCGCCGCGGTACACGCCGTGAACCGAGGCGGGCAAACCATCTGCAATAGCGTGTTCCAGCACGCGGTAGACTTCCTTGAAGGCCTGCGGGCGCACTTGGGGGACGTTCAGTCCCGTGTAGCCCAAGTGCTGGTAGTATTCCGAAGCCCCTAATTCATTGCGGGTTAAACCGAGAACGTAAACCAGGTCACCGGGCACCTTGCTGTCCATGGTGATGCAAGCGGTCACATCCTCGATGACTCCGATGGTCGTAAACTGCAGGGTCTCGAGGGCCGAAACCTTGTGGACCTCGCCGTAGCGTCCCGGCAGGTGTCCGTCGACATACATGCTGTCTTTACCGGAAAGCAGGGGAATTTCATAGGCGAGGCACATGTCTCTCAAAGCCCGGCAAGCCCGTACCAGTTGGGCGGCCTTGAAGCGGCCGTTCGGATTGGTGAGCGGATCATCCTGGATGTTCGGCCAGCAGAAATTGTCGACCCCGCCGATGTGATCGAACCGGGCGCCCACGGCCAGCAGTCGGCGCACCGCCTCGTCGATCGTACAGGCAGTCATGTGATAGGCATCGATAACCGAATAGGTGGGCAGCAACGCCTGGGCCATGGCCAGTCCGCGGGTGGATCCGAGCAAGGGCCGTATAACCGATGCGTCGCTGTTGACATCGCGGTCGGCGCCGACCAGTGGCTTGATCACGCTGCCGCCCTGGACCTGGTGATCGTACTGTCGGAAGATCCATTCCTTGGAACAGATGTTGGGACGCGTCAGCATATCGGTCAACAGACGCCCGACATCGGTCGGCGCCTTCAATACCGGTTCGACAAATCCGCGCATCTGTGGCGACTGCCAGCGGGCCTCGAACTGCCATTGCGGAAAGCCGGATTCAAGCAGGTCGAGATCCACGAATGCGCAGGTCTGGCCGTCATAGGTGATGTGCAGTTTACCCGAATCGGTGTAGCGCCCGATAACCGTACTTTCGACCGCATGCCGGGCCGAGAGCGCCATGAAACGCTCCAGGTCTTGCGGCCTCACCGCCACGGTCATGCGCTCCTGTGATTCCGACACCCAGATTTCCCACTGG
The DNA here is from genome assembly GCA_041299015.1 of Deltaproteobacteria bacterium. Taxonomy (GTDB): domain Bacteria; phylum Desulfobacterota; class Desulfobacteria; order Desulfobacterales; family SG8-13; genus JARFQH01. Next base: position 667 of record JBFYWB010000065.1, on the reverse strand, counting down.
TCGAGACCCTCGTATTTCAGCGGCACCCGCTCCAGGGCGATCTTGCAGCCGTTGGAGAAGCGCGCCGACTCTCCCACGGAGGACGACAGCCCACCCCCGCCGTTGTCGGTGATGAACCGGATCAGGCCCTGATCGCGAACGCGCCGCCACCTGATGGGCCAGGCGTTCGCGCTCCTCCCCCTCGACCTCGTTGAGCCCTGGGGTATCGATGAGGAAGATGCCCCCGGCGTCGAACTCCGCCCAGCGCCCCATCTGGCTCGCCTTGGTCTCGCCGTGCAGGGGGCTGGTGCTGAAGTGCCGCCCCCCGAGCAGTGCGTTGAGGGTGGCGGACTTGCCGACACTGACCCGGCCGAAGGCGGCGACATGGATGTGGCCCTGGTCCAGCTTCTCCAGCATGGCCTCGACCTCGGCATAGTCCTCCGCGAGGGCCGCCCGCACCTCCGGCGGGATGCGCGGGTCATGGACCAGATCGCGCAGGCTCTCCCGGGCCAGATCCAGGTGGGCGTCGCCCCGGGTAGTCGCCCGAGTCCGGCGCCTGGGTCGGGGCGCGGCGGGGCTCTCGGTATCGGCTGGGTCCGCCGCCGGCTTGGGCGGGATCAGGACCAGGGCATTCCTGGGCCTGGCCCGGGCTGACGAGGCCCGCGGCGGCTTGGGCTTGGGGGGTGCA
>JBFYWB010000063.1:0-22702 GCA_041299015.1 Deltaproteobacteria bacterium | reverse complement strand
CTGATTCCTTTCAACCCCCACTCGGCCAGTGAATTCGAGCGGCCGGAGGAGGGGGTCATCGAGCGTTTCCAACAGATCCTTCTTGATAAACACTACACGGTGATTGTCCGACGCAGCAAAGGCACGGACATTTCGGCGGCGTGCGGGCAGTTGATCGGAAACAGGCGTTAGGGGACCGATTGCCCGTTTTCAGATCAAAAACCGGCGAACATCCGAAGGCGGCAGACCGAGGACGCGAAGGGTTTCGCGGGTGCCGGCGGACGTCACGGACACCTCGACCGGGGTGAAAGCCGGCACTTGGCCATAACCGGCGCAGATGGAGGCGGCCAGCGTGATAAGGTCTTTACTGCTGCCGCCGGGGACAAGGGCGATGGGACCGGGATAGTCCCTGAGTCTGATCACCACATCGGTTTTCGGTTCGTGATAGCGAAGCAGGTTGTCGTCGTCGCCCTGATCGCGGCCCACGATCAGCTTCACTCCGCCCTTGAGTCGAAAATGGCGGCCATATCGCAGCAGATTCAGTTCGTTCTCGCCAAGGCCCTCCTGATGGTGAAACAGGTCCCTGAGCCGATTGGAAAAGCCCTCGTCGGTCAGCAGACATTCGCCGTCCGGGGCCGGGTATTCGGCGAGACCGACGTCATCGGCCAGCTGCGTTTGACGCGTGCGGGATCGGCCGGCGATGTCGAGCAGCTCGGTCCGGTCGACCAGGCCGTTTCTTTCCGCCGCGGTTTCCGGCAGGAGCTTGGCACTGAGCGGCCGCAGGATGTCGGCGGTGCGGTTCGGACTCTCCGCGACACAGCGCGGAGACGGCTCGGTTTGCGGCATGGAGCGCCGGCCGACGACCTCGCCGCTGAAAAGAAAGTCGAACCCCTTTTCACGCATGATTTCGGCCGCTTTCCTGTACATCAGGGCGTGACAGTCGCTGCACGGCGTCCTGTTCTGTCCGTATTCGCACGCCGGATCGCGAAGCATGGCGACGTATTCGGCAGTGATATTCTCGACCGTCAGCGAAATACCCGTGATTTCGGCGGCGCGGCGCGCATTGGCGGCCGAAAAAAACGGTGTTTCGAAAGTGATCCACTCCACCGCGATTCCCTGTTTCCGAAGCACGAGTGCGGCCAACGTGCTCTCGAGGCTTCCGGAGCAAAGCCCCAGAGCGCGAGTAAGTTTATTTGGAGTGGTCATGACGCGGACCGTGCGGTTTCGTCTTTTTGCCGTGATGTCATGGGGATGAAAAACGGAAGCCTCGGACGAAGTCCATAAGCTAAAAAATCGGTTCACCCACCACCGAACAGGCAAACCTTAGATTGACTTTAATTCGAAGTCAAGACTCAGCTTCACCTGGGGTTATTTATAGTTCTTTAAAGTTATTAAGAGAGGTTATCAGAAAAATCATTGACATTGGATAACGGTAACGCATATACACGAGGTCGAACCATTCCATCGCAGAGACCAGGAACGATGAAAAATCTCCTCTCGACCAAAGAGGTGGCCCAACTCCTCGATGTCAACGAGAAGATGGTCTACACGCTGGTGTCCGAAAAAGGACTGCCGGCGACCAAAGTCACCGGCAAGTGGCTTTTCCCGCGCCATCTGGTGGAACAGTGGATCGAGGCCCACACGATCAACTACCCGGAAAACGGGACCAAACTGCCGCCCTATCATGGCCTGCTGATCATCGCCGGCAGCAACGACATGCTGCTGGACAAGGCCATCAACCTGTTCAACTCGTCGAACAGCGCGCACCTGGCGGTTTTCGGAAACCTTGGCAGCATGGGCGGGTTGAGGGCTCTGCGGCAGAACCTGTGTCACGTGGCCTCCAGCCACCTGCTCCAGGAAAACGGGGACGAATACAATTTCGATTTTGCCGTCAAGGAACTCGACCGCATGCCGGCGGTGGTCAATTTCTGCCGCCGTGAACAAGGCCTGTTGGTCGGTAAAACAAACCCTAAAAAGATCGAACAGGTTGCCGATCTCGCCCGTCCGGACATCCGCATCGCCAATCGTCCGCTGGGGACCGGAACGCGGTTGCTGCTGGACCATGAATTCAAAAAGGCCGGTATCACCGGCGAAAAGATTGCCGGTTACACCCGTGAGTTCAGCAGGCACCTGGATGTCGGCCTCGAAATCCTGGCCGGCCGGGCGGATGCTGCGCCGGCGATTCGGGCCGTGGCCGGAATCCTCGACCTCGACTTTCTGCCCCTGCGCTGGGAACGCTACGATCTGATGATTGGCAAGGAGCGCTTTTTTGACGAGGGTATTCAGCGGTTTCTAAGCCTGCTGCACGAAAGACAGTTCCATGAACTGGCCGGCAGCCTGCCAGGATACGATCTGAGTCTAAGTGGAAAAATGATTTTTCCGCTGGACCGATAGTCGGAGTGCAGGCCGGAGGGGCCGAATTCGGTGACTGCCTGATTCCCCGTGAGCCGTTCAAAGGCTTTGGCCGTATCGCTCAGAGCCGCCTTGAGACTGCCGGCGCTTAGAGATTGATCTGCTCGGCCTGGCTCAGTACCGGTAACAGAAGGAATGAATCCCTGCCTTTTTCATTGGACGATCTGCGCGGCGTCGGGAGCAAACCCGACGTGCACCTGATCGCCGACCAGGATGCCGGACCGAACGGCCTCTTCCCTGGACAGAAGGGTTCTCAGGAGCACCCCGACGTCCAACAGGACCTTGATGCGGTCTCCTTCGGCGGTCATCTGGAGCACTCTGCCCGGCAGCAGTTTGGCGGCCGACATGGTTTCGGCCTGCTTGGCGCTAAAGATACGGATCCCCTCGGGTTTGATGAACACCCTGGCCGGTCCTGAATGCCGGGCCGCCACGTCCAGTTCAATCTTTCCCCCGACACGGCACACAGTCCGGTCAGTCCCCCGTAAAACGGTCCCGGATAGCAGATTTTCACCGCCCGGACCGCTCAATCTCCCCTCGAAGAGGAAAATCCTTTCCTCCGCCAGCCTGGCGGCTTCCAGGCGTTTATGCGTGGCAAAGATCACGGTGATCCCCTTTTCCTTGCGGATATCCTGGATCAGTCTCTCGATAACCGCCTGGTTCTCCGCGTCAACGCTGGCCGTTGGTTCGTCAAAGAGCATCACCTCCGGGGAACAGGCAAGGGCTCTGGCAATAGCCACCCGCTGCGTCTCGCCCCCGGAGAGTTGATGCGCCGGACGGAAGGCGAAAGGGTGCATGCCCACCCGGTCCAGACAGCTTTCGGCGATTTTACGGCGCTGGCGGGTCGGAACTCCGCGCATCCTGAGACCGTACTCCACGTTCTTGAGCACGGTGGTCGTGAACATGATCGGGTGCTGATCCACCAGCACCACCTGCCGCCGCAAGGCCTGCAGCGATTTCTCGCGCCAGACCACAACGCGGTCCTTGAAGCGGATTTCTCCCCGGACCGGTGGCTGGAGAAAGCCCAAAATGTGCAGCAAGGTGGTCTTGCCGCAGCCGTTGGGGCCCAGCAGGGCGTAACTGACGCCAGGGGCAAGCGCTAGGCGCTCGATGGTCAGAACCGTGCGCCCGCCGAAAACCTGCCGCACGGCCTGCAAAGCAAACAGGCTCATCGGTTGGCTCCGTAACGTCCTTGGGCCAGTTGCAGGACGATGTTCATCAGCAGGCTGACGGTCAACAGAACAATGCCCAGGGCCACGGCCAGGACGAATTCCCCCTTGTTGTGCTCCAAGGCCATGGCCGTGGTCATGGTCCGGGTAAAGCCCTTGATGTTGCCGCCGAGCATCATGGCGATGCCGATTTCCGCGATGACCCGGCCGAACGCGGCGATGATCGCGGCCAGAATGCCGAATCGGGCTTCCCGGGCCACGACCAGGGCGGCATGCAGACCCGTGGCCCCCAGGGTCAGCGCGGTATTCCGGTAGCGCTCGTCGATCCGGCTGACCGCGGCCATGGTTAAGGTGGCTACCCAGGGCAGGATCAGAATAATCTGGCCGACGACGATGGCCTCCGGCGTATACAAAAGCCCCAGGGATCCGAGCAGGCCGCGCCGGGACAAAAAGGCATACACAAACAGACCGATGACCACCGTGGGCAGGGCCAGCAGGGTGTTCAGGACGGTAATAACAGCCCGCTTGCTCCGGAACTGCCGCACCGCGATGAGAAATCCCAGGGGCACGCCCAGCACCGAGGCGATCAGGGTGGAAAAAAAGCTCACGTACAGGGACACGTAGACGATGAAATACATCTCCGGGTCCAGGGACCAGATCATGTGCAACGCGGCAAGAAGGCTTTGGTTCAAAAATTCCATTTACGCGGCTCAATACCGGATAAACCTATTTCGCATCCGGAAAAAACAGCGGCTGGCCCAGCAATTTATAGCTGCCGATGACCTGCTGCCCGCGTTCGGAAACCAACCATTTCGCAAAGGTGTCGGCCAGATCGAATTTTACTTTGGAGAACTTGGCCGGATTGACGGGGATCACGCCGTAGGGGTTCTTGAGCATGTCGTCGCCTTCGTAGACGATTACCAGTTCGTAGGGATTCTGCCGACCGAACTTGTATTGCAGATAGGTGCCCCGGTCGGCAAGGACATAGCCCAGTTTTTCCTGGGCAAAAATCAGGGCCTCGCCCATGCCCTGGCCAATGGAGAAATACCAGCCGCCGCTATCCTGGGGTGCTTTGGCCTCGGTCAAGGCCAGCGACGTGGCTTCCCAGAGCTGCTTTTCCCGAGCATGGGTGCCGCTGTCGTCGCCCCGGGAGACAAACGGCGCCTTAGCCGCTGCAATGCGCTGCATCGCCTCCACGGCGCTGGCAGCGCCCTTGATGCCTGCCGGATCGGCCGCCGGGCCGACAATGATGAAGTCGTTGTACATCACATAATACCGTTTCGTGCCATAGCCCTCTTCCACGAACTTCTTTTCCCGGGCCACATCATGCACGAAAACCACATCCGCGTTGCCGTCCATACCGTCCTTCAAGGCCGCGCCGGTACCCTTGGCCATGACCCGCACGGTGATCCCGGTGTCCTTCAAAAATTCGGGCAGCAGGTAGTCCAGAAGCCCGGAGGCTTCGGTGCTGGTGGTGGTGCTCATCGTGATCACCTTGTCCTGAGCCAAGGTTGGAAGAGAACACAGCAGCATATAAAGGCAAGCCGCACTCAATACCAGTTTGTTCATGACAGTCCTCCTTTTCATAGACGTTAACATCACGCAGTTGGTCGACTTCCTGTGTGGACCGAATATTCCTCACCACAAACTCCCTTGCATCTCAAAGATTACCAACCAAGAGAGAACTTGATAGATTTTTCGTTATTATTCGTCAAGAACTAAAATAATATATATGTTGAAATTACTATAAATGACAAAAAATAACATGGTTTTCTTTTTTAAGGTTAGCGCCTTTTGGGTGCCAATGGGTTTCAGTTTGGCGGGAAAGGAGCGGCTATCTTGAAGAGGCTGGGTGCTGGAGACGATCAGCGCTTGGGTAAACCGGTCAGTTCGCTGCGCAGCGATTCGACCAGCATGTCGACATCGTTCGTGTTCGGAAAAATTGGCAACCCCTTTTTCAAGCGGACCCGTTGGTTGCGGCAGGTCGGATAAAATCTAAAGAAAGAATCGTCAACCGCGCAGGGACAGGATCATGGCTTCACGAAGGGGCCCCGTGCTTCAGATTCTTGATCGCTTTTTTGAGAGATTCGATGCTGTTGCCGCCTTTTTCGACAAAAGCATCGGCATCCAGCATGTCGGGGGCGGCGGCGTAGTCGGACAGAAAAGCATGAATCACCACCGGAAGGGGTGGTTTTCGGTCTTTCAGTTTGTCCATCAATTGGCGCGCAACCGTATCCGGCAAGTCGGGATCGAGGATGACGAGGTCCAGCGGATGGGGGTGAAAGACCCATTTCAGCAGCTCGACACCGCTTTCGGCCAGCCGGACTCGGTAGCCCTCGGCTTCGAGTTCCCGCTTCAGGAACTTGCGCACATGGGGGTTGCGATCGGCGATCAATATGTGTTTGAGTGTGCTCACCCTTTCTCCGTGTCCACCGTTGTCGACATCATTTAGCAAGGGCTGTGCCAGCGCGATACAGCACGCTGCTAAAGGGTAAACAGCACCTGTAGAGACGGTAGAGCGTCTCGGCGGGGACGTGGGCTGGTTCGGTTGCCGGCAGTGTTCTGTCGATTTTTTTTACACTCTGTAAAAACCGATTCGAAAGACCTCCAGGCCCGTGCGCGTCCTGCCGGACGCGGACAGTCTATTGACCCAAACCGATTCGGGGTTACTGTAATACTTTACAAGCTTGCACCTGCCGGTCGGTAAACCACCGCGAGGGCTTACAGCGTCAAAGGCGTGGTTGTGTCATTGCCGCTGCAAGACGAAACCGCTGGCTTTTCTTCATCCAATTGAATCAACGTATATTCGGACCGGCCGTTCGCACAGCAGACACGGAGCTGCGGCCGTTCGGGATCCGCGGGGGAACAAAATGGGCAAGATCGTTCATCAATCTCACATCACGATCACGCGGGAGAACGGACCGACCCGCAAGGCCGTCATAAAAGGCTTCAACGAGCCTGTCTACTACGGCGTCCACGGCGGTATCAAAGACTTTTACGGCGTGACACCGGAAGAGGAGCATGCCGCCACACTCGACCACATGGTCGGTGCCGTGGGCGGCTGAATGATGGGCACTCTGGCCACGGTGCTGGCCAAAAAAAAGATCCGAACCTTCCAGGATCGGTTCGACGCGACCGCCGTGGGTGACATCGAAGATGTCGGCGGCGTGTTGAAAATAACCCGGATCAATGTTTCCTACCGCCTCAAATTGCCAAAGGAACACGCCGCGGATGCCCGGGCGGCGATGGACGGCTATTTGCATCTCTGCCCCGCGGCGCAGAGTGTGATCGACTGCATCCGCATAACGCATGAACTGAAGCTGGAAGAGATCGCTGCCTAACCGAGGGGATGGGGACAATCAGCCGGTCTGAGCCCTTCACAGCCTGGATGGTTCGTGCGGCAACGTTTTGATGTCGAACAGATCGTTTCGCTGCGACAGGGGGGTCCAGGCGCGCAAAAAAGACGAAACCGTTCGATCCGCCGGGTTTCAACTGGCCTGTGTCGCTTCCGGCACGGCGATGAGACGGGGGTCGAGGACATCGGCCGCGGTGAAGAAATGGTCGGTCTGGTACATGAGACGGTTGAGCGTATCGTCGAGAAACCGGCGCTTGGCTTCCATCTCTTGCCGCGATGCGCGTTGGGGAATCCAAATGAGATCTTCAGCGTAAGCCACGACGATCCGGGAAAACGGCTTCGGAATGATCGTCCGGTCCCAACTGTCGAGCCGCCAGCATCGGTCGGCGCTCCACATCAGCGTCAAAATGGGCAATCCGGTCATGCGGGCCGCCGTGATGATGCCGATCTTCGACACGTGCGCGGGTCCGCGCGGCGCATCGACCACCAGCCCACCGCTGTAGCCCCTCTGAAAATAATGAACGAGTTCCTTGAGGGCCTCGAAGCCCCGATAACTCGATGACCCCCGCACGACGATCCATCCGTGGTGCTCGGCGGCTTGGGCGGCCAGTTCGCCGTCCTTGCTGGAGCTGGCCATGGTGACACGCTTCTGATGGCGGAAGTGGTGGACCAGGAACATCACTCCCCTGTGCCAGGTGGCCACCAGCAGACCCTTGCCGGGGTTCTCCCGCTGATAGGTCTCAGCGATTTCGCGACCGAATTCCTGCACCCGGCAGGTGGCAAAAAGCAGCGCGAAAAAAACGCGGGTCGACCAGCCGAAAAGGGAGTAAAGCGGGATCTGCCAACTCTTTATTTTCTTTTTCGGTTTCATGTTGCGGTAGCGCTCATTTTAACGAACCGATGTTATCCTCCGTTGAAAAAAAGCACCGGCACCCCGGTTGCCGCATTGCGGTAGCAAGTTCCGACACTGCGGGCGGCCTGTCAAGAGACCGAGACGGTCGCGGCGTCGTAGCGCAAGGTGCGAGAAGCGATCATACCAGGCATATGCGAGCGACGAGCAACACGGCGCATCGGGATGCATCGGTCATCGAAAGTCACCGGATTGATGAATAGAGCCAGTCAGATGGTGCCGCCTATGGCCGCGTTCGGACGATCATCACCGAACACGGTGCGGTGTGGGCCACCTGTTTGGCGACGCTGCCGAAGATGGCCAGACCCATACCCGACAGGCCATAGGCCCCCAGCACGACCAAATCGATCGGGTTTTCCGTCAGAAATCCGATGAGTTCGGTCGGGACATGACCGTGCAGCACGACCAGGCGGTAGTCCGCGCGACCGTTTATGAGGCTGCCGTATTCCAGCGCCATCTTTTCCTCGATTTGCTGTAGCAGCGATTCCCGGGGTTCATCCGGCGGGATCCAGCCGGTTTCGGCCAACATGGGGTTGATGGGCGGCGGTAGGACGTGGATAACCGTCAGGTCGGCGCTATACTTCTCGGCCATTTCGAGAGCGGCGCTAAATGCGGTCTCCGCATTCTCCGAAAAATCAGTGCAGCAGACGATTCTTTTGATCGGCATGGGTCATTTTCCTTTACTGGGGTGTTGGCATCCGTCATGATCGATAAACCGTTCCGAACGGCGGCAGGATCTTGTCACCGATATCCCTTTCGGCTGATAAAATCAATCTTAAGCAGCGCAAGTGCCATACGGCGCGATCGCGAGGGTGGGGCCATTGTCCCTTGTCAACTGATAGGCACATCTTTGTCGATCCTTTTTACAGCGTGTTAAATATGTTGACTGCCAACCCGTTCGGCCCGCAACCATCCAGTCGACTGTGCGGTTAAGTAATGGAATATCGATATGTTAAGATTATATCTTTTTTTCTTGAGCCTGGCATAGCCCTTGCCTGATGACAGTTAACAACTCAATTGTCACCGATGAAGCGATCATTTTCCGGATAGCGCTGCTGTCGGGTGGGTCTTACGGCGAGTCTGACCAGTGCCGGCGGATGATTCCGTGAATCATGTCGATAAGTCTGAAGATTGCCTCTTGACGATCGGAGAGGTTACCTATCGGCGGGGAACTGAAAAGAGATGAATGGTCTTACCGCTGATTGTGGGCTGAACATTGCGCATGCGACCGTGGACCGGCACGCCACGGGCGTGGGGGGCAGCCGTGTGGCGCTGCGATGGCCGGAGGCGAACGGGGATCGAATCGAGGTGACTTACGCCGACCTGCGGGAAGAAAGCAGCCGCTTCGCCGGCGTGCTGGCGGGGCTGGGGGTTAAATCCGGTGCGGTGGTGGCGGTTTACACCGGTCGCATTCCGGCGCTCTATTTTGCCGCGCTCGGCACCTGGCGGTCGCGCTGCGTGTTCTGCCCGCTCTTTTCAGACTTCGGTCCGGAGCCCGTCATCCATCGTCTTGCGATCAGCCGGGCTGCGGTGCTGGTTACAACCAGTCTTCTCTATCGGATGAATGTGGACGGCCTGCGGAGTCGGCTGCCGCATTTGCAACATGTTCTGCTGACGGACACCGACGCCGCCCATGGGAAAGACACCGCACCACTGCCGCGGCTGATGCGCGCGGCCCCGGCCTTTTTTCCCATCGGGTTCACTGATCCGGAAGAACGGGCCACGCTGCACTTCACCAGCGGTACGACCGGAATGCCGAAGGGAGCCGTCCACGTGCATGATGGCGTCCGGTATCTTGCCCAGACTGGCAAGGAAGTCTTCGATTTTCGCGGTTCAGACATCTTCTGGTGCACCGCCGATCCCGGCTGGGTCACGGGGACATCCTACGGCATTGTCGCACCGCTGGCGCACGGGATCACCAGCATCGTCGACAGTGAAGCCTTCGACGTGCGGCGCTGGTATCGGATGTTGGCGCAGGAACGGGTAAGTGTCTGGTACACCTCCCCTTCGGCCATTCGGCGCCTGATGCGCGCCGGGATCAGCCCCCGCGACACGTATGACTTGGGTGCATTGCGCCTGATTTGCAGCGTCGGCGAGCCGTTAGCTGCCGAAGCCGTGCGCTGGACCGAACGCAGCTTGGGACTGCCGGCGGTCGACACCTGGTGGCAAACCGAGACCGGCGGTATCATGATTTCATCTGCCGTCGCTCCGCAGATCCGGCCCGGATCGATGGGGTGGCCGTTGCGCGAAATCGAGGCCGCGGTGGTTCGACGGGCTGAGGATGGGACTGTCATTGGGTCGGCGGTGCCGGGAGAGGTGGGTGAACTGGTCCTTAAGCCCAATTGGTCGTCACTGTTCCGGGAGTACCTGCGTGCACCGGAGACCTATGCGCGGTGCTTTGCGGGCGGTTGGTATCTGAGCGGCGATCTGGTTCGGAGGGATTCTGAGGGTTATTTCTGGTTCGTGGGCCGTGCCGATGACATCATCAAGACGGCCGGCCACCTGGTCAGCCCTTTCGAGGTGGAAAGTGTTCTGATGGGCCACCCGGCCGTCAGCGAGGCGGCGGTGATCGGAACCCCCGACCCGCTGATCGGTGAACGGGTTAAAGCCTTTGTCACGTTGAAACCCGGCTGGAATGCAGATCAGCCGCTGCGGCGCTCCTTGCTCGGCCATGCGCGCAGCCGCCTTGGACCAGCCATAAGTCCGCGGGAAATCGCGTTCGTCGACGACCTGCCGAGAAACAGGGCCGGTAAGATTGTCAGACGTCTGCTGAAGGACCCGGAGGCGACCGGAGAGACGGATTCGGCCGACCGATCAGCCTGACCGGCTATAAAGTCCAGAGGAGGCTGCATGACGATACGCAACCTTAAATTTCTGTTTCAGCCCCGCTCGGTGGCCTTGATCGGGGAGATCGACGATCCTTTATCCGCCGGCGCTCTGACGGCCGGAAACCTGATCGGCGGTGGTTTTGGAGGCGACATCCTTTTTGTTAATTCCCAGTGCCGGTCGATCGAAGGGTGCCCGGCTTTCAACGCCGTCGGATCGCTGCCGGCGGCGCCCGATCTGGCGGTCATCGCTTCGGCACCGGCAGTGGTATTCGGCGTCATTGCCGATCTGGGGCACGTCGGTACCCGGGCGGCGGCGGTCATTTCATCCGGGTTCGCGGGATACGACCGGGACGCCGCACGTGCGCTGCGGACCGAGATGCAGGCGGCTGCCCGCCCGCACCTGCTGCGGTTTATCGGTCCCAACAGTATCGGCGTCATGGTGCCGCGGTTCAACCTTAACGCCGGCTTCACCCATCTTCAGCCGCTGCCCGGTGCACTTGCCTTCGTAACCCAATCAAACGCCGTGCTGTCATCGGTGCTCGACTGGGCCACTCACCGCCGCATCGGGTTTTCGCACTGTGTGTGCCTCGGGGACATGGTCGATGTCGACTTCGGCGACATGCTCGATTTTCTCGCCGGCGACATGCATTGTCGCGCCATCCTTCTCCATATGGAGCATATTACCCAGGCCCGAAAATTCATGTCCGCCGCCCGGGCCGCCGCCCGCATCAAACCGGTTATCGTCGTCAAGAGCGGTCGTCACAGCGGTGAAAAGTTGCCGAACCGGGGCGCCGCAAGCGGTGTTTTCGACACGGACGCAGTCTATGAAGCAGCCTTTGCCAGGGCCGGTGTTTTGCGGGTCAACGATCTGCAGGCCCTCTTCGATGCCGTAACGACCCTGGGACTGATGCAGCCGGTCAACGACAACCGCCTGGCCATATTGACGAACGGCCGCGGTCTCGGCTTGCTGGCGGCGGATGCTCTGATCGACAAGCGCGGTCGCCTGGCGGAATTGGACGCCGCTACGATCGGACGGTTGAGTGCCGTGCTGCCGCCGACATGGTCACGGATGAACCCGGTCGACATCCGGCCGGATGCTCAAGCGGCACGCTATAAGGCCGCCCTGGAGATTCTGATCGAGGGCGACGGTGTGGATGCGGTGCTGGTCCTCAATGCGCCGTGTGCCGCGGCCTCGCGACGCGAGCCCGTGGAGGCGGTGATTCAGACGGTCTCAGCTCAAGCCGGCCGATGGAGTCGCTGCGGTATCCTCACTTGTTGGTTGGGGGACGGAACCACCCAGGCCTTGCGGCAAATGTTCACCGAAAAGGGGATTCCCAGTTATGAAACACCGGCCGAGGCGGTGCGAGGGTTCATGCAGTTGTACCGCTACCGACACGGTCGGGAGTTGCTGATGGAAACCCCGCCGAGCATCCCCGGTGATTTCCGGCCCGACACGGATCAGGCGCGCCATCTGGTTAAGGCAGCCCGCGAACAGAACCAGGAGGGGTTGACGGCCGCCCAAACCATTGCGCTCCTAAAGGCTTACCGGATACCGGTGGCCGAGGCGCATTTTGCGGACGGATTGACCCTCCAGCCGAGGGTCGATCGAACCGGAGGTCACGAACTGTGCCTCGGAATGCTGACGGATGCGGTATTCGGCCCCCTGCTCTATTTTGGACAAGGTGGGAAGGCCGCGCAGGTCATCGGGGATCTGTCCTTGGCACTGCCGCCGCTGAACATGAAACTGGCCCTCGAAACGATAACCCGTACACGGATCTTCCGGCTGCTGCGAGGGTTTACCGGCAGTCCGGCGGCCGACATCGAGGCCGTCGCCTTCACGCTCGTCAAGCTCGCGCAGCTCATCGGCGATATAAAGGAAATCGAGGCCATCGATATCAATCCGTTATGGGTCGACCCGGTTGGCGTCATCGTCCTCGACGCGGTTTGCCGCATCCGGAAGGCGCCGCCGCCGGCTCTTAGCCGGACGGCCATTTGTCCCTATCCCACGGAACTCGAGGAAGCCATCGCGCTGCCGGGCGGACGGACCATGCTGCTCAGGCCGGTGCGGCCGGAGGACGAGCCTGCGTATCAGGATATTTTCGCCAGTCTTTCGGCGGAGGCCATTCGATTCCGGTTCCTGCATCCCAAGAAAATCCTGCCGCACGCCGAAGCCGCACGCCTGACCCAAATCGATTACGATCGCGAAATGGTGCTGGTGCTGGCCGGAAAGCACGCTGCCGGTAAACCGGAGCTTTATGGCGCAGTCAGGGTATCAGCTGATCCCGACAATGAAGACGCAGAGTTCGCCATTGTCCTGCGCAGCGACATGACCGGTATGGGTCTGGGACCGATGCTGATGCGGCGTATTATCGATTACGCCCGCCAGCGCGGCATCCGGAGGTTACACGGCGATGTTTTGGATGACAATCGCCCCATGTTGCAGATTTGCAAGGCCCTTGGTTTCAAACAGAAACGCGATCCGGACGATCCGGGCGTGGTGCGGGTGGCACTGGCGCTTTCGGCCGATTGAACCGGTTGAGCGGTCATCATTGGGCATGCGCGGAAATGTAGCCGAGGCAGCCGTCGAGCGTTGACAGCATGGGAAAATCGGTTTCCGGGATCGGCAAGCCGAAGGCTTCCTGAAGCTTAATGGCAAAACTGAGAAAATCCACGGAATCGAACATGAATTGTTGCCGGAAGGGGATAGCCCCCTCGATCCGGGCCGGATCGGCCTCGGGGGCGATGGAGGTTAAAATTTCGAGAATACGGGTTCTGGTATCGATTTGATTCATCGGGCATCCTCCCAAAAAACAACAGCTGATTGTGAGTCGAATTGGGAATTCACATATCATGCCCGCGTCGTCTGAATCAAAAGTCTTACCGGCGGAAAAGAAAAATTGACAGTTCGCAGGCATGTTCATACGTTCACTATAGATCTTAAATGCTCAGGGTGCGGGAGATTCGTTCCGCCGCTAAAAGGGTAAACGGACATGAAGATATCGATACCCAAGGAAGCGCTCGAACGGATCATGGCCGATTACGGCTGCACGGAACAAGAGGCCGCAAAGGCCTTTCTGGACGCGCAAGACATAGCCGAAAAGGCCTATCACACGTGCCTGGCGGAAAGGTTCGATCGGTCCCGTGCCGGCGCTTCCGCAGCGCCCCGGATCTTCACCCCCAAGGAGATCAAGGCCCACCTCGACAAATACGTTATCGGTCAGGAAGAATACAAGAAGCGGCTCTCCATCGCCGCGGCCTACCACTTCGCGATGATCAAGTACCTGAGTGACCATCCAGATCAGGTTTCCGTAAAGCGTTTCAGGAAAAAGAACACGCTTATCGCCGGTCCCTCGGGCAGCGGCAAGACCTATTGCGTCGAGGTTATCGGCGATTTGCTGCAGGTCCCCACCCTGATCGTCGATGCCACCGATTACACTGAGGCCGGCTATGTCGGCAAGAGCGCCGACGACATGATCCGGGAATTGATCGATCTGGCCCCGGGTGAAACCCGGGCAGACCAGGCCAGATTTATCAGTCGATACGGAGGGTTGATCTGCATCGATGAAATCGACAAAAAGGCCAAGCAGGGGACCGCCGTCGGTCACGACATCTCCCGCGAGGGGTTTCAGCGGTCAGTCCTGAAACTGATTGAAAGAAAGTTGGTGTCGATCCACAATCCTCTATCACCGGCCGGACAAATCCAGGAGATGATCAGCCTCGGGAAGGGGAAAAAGGGGCCCGGAACGGATAACATGGTCAGCACCGAAAACATCCTTTTTGTGCTGGGCGGCTCGTTTGAAAGAACGCAGGACAACCTCGAGTCGATCGTCAGGCAGCGCATCAAACACAAAGGCCGTGTGCACGAGGACGGCAGCGTCGAGATCAAGGGATTTGCGGGGGCCGAAGAAGAGCCGCGGACGGCCCAACTGGCCAATTACTATAAGAAGGCCGAGGCCGACGACTACATCACGTTCGGGTTGCTGCCCGAACTGGTCGGAAGGTCGCCCATCAGAACGTTCGTCAACCTGCTGTCGAAAAACGACCTCATTCGCATCATGCGCGACACGGAGGACTCGATCCTTCACCAGTATCAACTCGAGTTCCAACTTTTCGATATCGAGGTGACCTTTACTCCGGCGGCCGTCGAATGCGTGGCGGAGATCGCCGAAAACCGGCGGACCGGCGCGCGGGCGCTGGTCAGCGTGTGGGAAAACATCCTGACCGATTTTCAGTTCGAACTGCCCGGTTCTAATTTCACCAGTCTCCAGGTGACCCATGAGCTGTGCCTCAATCCGGGCGACAGTCTGTGGACGATGCTGGAAAAGTCACCGTTCGTCGATTTTATCGAAAACTTCAAACACGAATACGGCATCGAGCTGGTCATGGACGATGACCTCCAGACCTTTATCGGTCAGTACGCCCGGGAGAAAATGATGCCGGTTTCGGAAACTCTTAAAAAACTCTTTCTTGGCGCCTCGGCCCTGAACTACATGGGGGTTAGGGAACCCTTCAAGATTACACGTGAGATGGTGGAGGACGAGAAGTACTTCGATAAGCTCTTCGCCGGCTGGTACGAGGAACAGGTCCGGAAGATCCGGGGCGGACACTCCGGCGGTGAAGAATAAAAGAACCCATTGATCGATGAAGAGCCCTAACTGTCATCGGCCGGGTTATGACGACAATGACTTTTCAACAGGACGAGATTTTCCAGGCCATGGCGGATCCGGATTTCTATCCGCATCCGGTGAAAGCGGTGCGCCAGCGCGAAACCCATATTTCAAGGGTTTTTTTGACGGGGGAATTCGCCTACAAGGTCAAAAAAGAGGTCAACCTGGGGTTCGTCGATTACGGCAGCCTCGAAAAACGACTTCATTTCTGCCGACAGGAAACCGAACTGAACCGGCGCCTTTCCTATGGTGTCTATCTGGGGGTCGTGCCGATCACCCGCGATCACGGCCGATTTGCTCTGGCAGGTGCCGGCGTGCCGGTCGAGTATGCCGTGCAGATGCGGCAGCTGCCGGAGGCGGCGATGATGGTGCGGCAACTGCTGGCCCGTAAGATCGGAAGCGCTGAAATCGAGGCTCTGGCCCTGCGGTTGGCTGATTTTTATGCCACCACGGCCGGCGGTCCGGAGATCGATGCTTACGGAGGCTTGGAAACGGTCCGGCGCAACTGCGAAGAAAACTTCGCCCTGGCCGAGGGCTTCTTGGGAATCATTATAGAGGCGCGGCCGTTTCAAATCGTACGGGCGGCCACCCGGTCGTTTCTGCAGAGAAAAAAATGGCTGTTCGAAAAACGCGTCGCCAGCGCCCGGATCAGGGATTGCCACGGCGACCTGCGCTCCGGACACATCTATTTCGACCACGGGATCCAGATCATTGACTGCATCGAGTTCAACGACCGTTTCCGATACGGCGACATTGCTTCCGATCTGTCTTTTTTGGCCATGGACCTCGACTTTGAGGGCTTTCCGGAAGCGGCCCGGGAGGTGGTCGATACGTATGTGCGCAGCGCCGCCGATCCGGATGCCTTTGCCCTGCTCGATTTTTACAAATGCTACCGGGCCATGGTAAGAATGAAAGTGGCCTGCCTGCGCCTGTCCGAATTGGGGCCGGGCGAATACGCTTACCACAAAAGCCGCCGAGAGGCGCAGCGATATCTGGCACTCGGCTACCGCTATGCGCTGCAGTTCACAAGGCCCGTGATCTGGGTGGTGTGCGGTCTGCCGGCCTCCGGTAAAAGCACCATCGCCGCCGCTCTGGGAGAGATTCTCGGACTCGAAATTCTGCGATCGGACGCGGTGCGCAAACAGCTGTTCGACCTTTCGGCCGAAACGGCGGTGATTCAACCCTTCGAGGAAGGGATCTACTCCCGGGAGGTCACGGCCCTGACCTACGGAAGTCTCCTGCTGCAGGCCCAGGAGCGCATGGCAAGCGGGCGGTCCGTTATCCTGGACGCCACCTACGCCAGCAGCCGACGCCGTCGGGAGGTTCTGCGCTTGGCCCGGGATGCGGACGCCAATATTCTCTTCATCGAATGCGCCGCGCGGCCGGAGGTCTTGATCGAACGGTTGCGGCGGCGCGAAATCGGCCCCTCGGTGTCCGATGCCCGGGTGCAGCACTTCCAACAGCTGCAGGAGCGATTCGAACCGCTGACCGACATCCGGGAGGAGGTACACCTGCGGGTCGATACCGAAGAGCCCCTTCAGCAGAATCTTACCCGAATCCTCAGCCACGACAATTTCCTGCTCTCAAAGGCGATCAGCGCTTGAGCGGATCGACCCTCCATAAAAAATCAGTGACTGCGCCGCTGTATCGGGTGTAACCTTTTCAGCCGTATTCCGTTACCATAAAAAAAGGCCGAGTCTCTTTCACAGTGGAAAAGTTCAAATCTTTTTACAACATGCACAAGGATCGGCTCTTTTCGTATTTACTCAAAATTACGGGCGATTATTATTTGGCTGCCGATATCATGCAGGAAAGCTTCACGCGCTATCTCGAGAGGTACGGTAAAGAAGGCAGCGCCGCGTTGCTATACACCATCGCGCGCAACGCGGTGATCGACAGCTTTCGCAAACCGGACCGCGGCACGCGATGCCTGGAAGAGCGTGACCATATCGGCTGCGATCAAGAGGAATGCTACCTCGTGCGGGACGAATGCCGCCGCGTGCTTGCGGCCCTGCAGAAACTCGAACAAGATGAAAGAGACGTGTTGACGCTGGTCGTCACCAGCGGGTTGTCCTATCGTGAGATTGCCGCCGTGACCGGGCTCAGTGAAGCCAACGTGAAGGTAAGAGTCCATCGGGCCCGCCTGAAACTCAAAAAAATTTTGCGGGAAGGTCAATATGAAGAGCGAACTGATCAGTCTGTTCATCGATGATGAACTCGGCCTGGATGACAAGCTCTCTTTTGTCGAGACGGTGCACGCCGAGGCCGTTTTCAAGGACGAAACGATCGAGCTGCTGAGGCAGGAAAAAATGCTGCGCATGGACGGGGTCGAACGCGTTCCGGAAGTGCGTTTCGAGGAAAAACGACCATGGCGTTTTCCAGGACTGCGCCCGATTTATCCGTGGGCGGCGGCCCTGACCGCGTTGCTGGTTTTACTGGTGTATTCGATGCCGCACCCGCAAAGCCCCAAAGTGCCTTATCGTTTCGTCATTTACCAACCGGATGCGACGCGGGTCGAAATTGCCGGCAGTTTTTCGGGTTGGAAATCGATAGCGTTGAAAAAAGCCGGCACGCAGGGTTACTGGGAAACCGTTCAGGAGGTGCCGCCCGGCGAATACCGCCTGTGCTACATCATCGAAGGCGGCCAACGGATCCCCGACCCGACGATCCTGGCCCGCGAAAAGGACGATCTCGGCGGCGAAAACTCGATTCTCGAGGTGAGAGACAGGTCGTGAGACGTCATCCGTTCCTCTTTTGGGCGCTTACCGTTCTGATGACAGGGTGCGGCGCGCATCATTACACTGTCCCGTCGGACCTGGGGACGCATCTTTACCTCGACATTCCAGGCGCGCGCACCGTCGTTTTCGCCTCGTCGGTGGATGCTTATGCGTCGCACGCGGCCAGAAGAACCAGCGGAACCACTTGGGAGGTGACGGTACCGGGGCGGGCAGAATTCACCTATTTTTATGTCGTCGATGGAAAACTCTTCCTGCCTGAATGTCGGTTTCATGAAAATGACGATTTCGGCCGTAAGAATTGCATTTACAGGCCCGGCGGCCATTCTACGCAGAACAGGAACAAAGACTGACCGTGATGAACGATGAAAGACAGGGGTGAAACCGGCCGGTGCGAAAAGTCGATGAACGGCAGCACAAGGGGTCATTGAGCAGAAAACGGCACCAAATGCCCGGCAACGGGGTGAGTATTGCGATTGGCATTATGAAAAAAATATCCTTTCTTGCAATTCTGGTTGTATTTCAGGCTGCAATTGCCATCGGGAATGAGCCTGAGCTGGGGCTGGCGGGCAGCGTGTCGGATCAAATCAGCGCCAGCGCTCGACAAGTGATCCGGGCCGGCGTCGACGTCGGCAGCGTCAGCGAAGTGACCGGCGTGATGCTGCAGAATGGTTTCGAGAACGAGCAGATTCTGAGGGCCCATGCGATTATGACCGAAGCACACCGCGCAGAGCTGCCCCTTCAGCCGATCGTGAACAAGGTCTTCGAGGGAGTTGCCAAACAGGTTTCTCCGGACATCATTTTGAACGCGATGGATGCGGTCCGGTCCCGAAATGATTTCGCATTTTCAAGAGCCGGCCTGTTGGTTGCCCAAGCGGACAAAAAAGGCCAACTCGGACGGACACTGGCCGCCGGAATCGCCGCCGGATTGTCTTTTGAAGATGCCGACCGTATGGTAAAGACGGTCCGGCAGCGCGCTGAATCGATAACGTCTGATCAAGCCCATGCCCTGGCCTTGACGGCCTTTGAAACCGCGCGGGATGCCGCCCGGCTTGGGGCTTCATCGAAAGCCGTCGCCGATCTCGTGAGCCAGGCCTTGAGCAAAGGGCTCAGCCTTGCCGATATGCAGGCAATGCACCAATCCTTTCTGTCTCAGTCTCAACATGCCCTTCCTGAAAATCTCGCCAGGAGCTATGCGAGTGCCATCCAGCAGGGTAAAAGTTTCCAAGGTCAGGGGGCGGCCCCGAGCGGTATGCCCGGCGGGACGGGCCCGTCGTCAGGGCATGGCGGCGCCGGTTCATCGGGAAACAGCGGCGGGCCGGGTGGGCCCGGAGGCGCGGGTGGGCCCGGAGGCTCCGGGGGAAGCTCCGGCGGAGGTTCCGGGGGAGGCTCCGGAGGAGGTCCCGGCGGTGGGGCCGGGGGAGGATCTGGAGGCGGCGGTGCCGGGGGGGGTGGTGCCGGAGGTGGCGGCGGCGGAAATCGATAAGGGCCTATCCCGGGCAAACTGACATTTTAAACCGGCTATTCAAAAATTCCACATAGAGGGTACGCGTTCGTTTTGCTGTCTAAAAAGGGACGAACGCTTGGTCGTTTCGAATCCATCAACATAATTGAAAAGGAAAGGATATCGTTATGAAGAAAACCATTAAACGACTGTTTCCGTTGTTGGCGCTCGTGATTTTGGTATCCCCGGCCTGGAGTCTGACACCCACTGATCTAAACCCAAACGATACAGCGACTTTCGATCAGCCCTCAGTGATGCCGATCATTATCGCTAAAGGCGGCGGAGGAGCCGGAGGAGGTGGCGGAGGTGGCGGAGGTGCCGGCGGAGGTGCCGGCGGCAGTGGCGGCGCTGGAGGAAGTAGTGGTGGAGTCGGCGGTAGTGGCGGCGGTGGTATCGGCGCGGGCCCCGATGCAGGTCCAGGTCCGGGCGCAGGCCCCGGTCCGGTCGCGGGGCCTGGTCCGGCAGATGGCGCAAGTCAAGGCTACAGCCATGGCCCGGGTCACGGCAAGGGCAACGTTGGATCCGGTCCGGCCGATGGAACCGGATACGGAAGTCCGGCAACCAAATAGAATTTCAATGGGATGAGTGCACAAAGGGGGGCGCAAGCCCCCTTTTTGGCATTGGATCACTGTATGTTGGATAGATGCCATACCGCTATTGTCCTGACTGCAAACCAGATCGAGATGATCAGGACAAATTGGCCGGATTAGCGGCAGATCGACCCAAAATGGTCGCATGGCGATCGGAGGTTCCCCACGGCATCAAACACGGTTTCCTGATACCTCCACGCAAGGCTTGGGGCTTCTGCAGAAACGATCAGCCGCCGTCGATCACCGCTTCCGGAATCACGTAATAATAGAAATCATTGACGCCGATTGAATATTCGTCACCCCGCTTCTCGAATGTCACGTTTTCCTTGGGATCGGGGCTTGTCACCACGCCGCCGGCGAACTTCAGTATACGCAACTTGTCCTTATGCAGCGTCACGTCGAAGCCGGGCGATGCCAGATGGACCTCGGCCTGTCCGGGCGCGCCGCGAAGCACGCCGAATGAGCATTGCGCAGAGCCTTTCGGGTCCGTGCCGACCGAGCACGGCACCTTGCCGGTCGCGTGATAAGGCGTTCCCGCCACTTTGGCATCCGCGCGGCCGGTGATGCCGACCGATAGGGTGTAGTTCGCCGTCTCGTTGCGGCGGGCGGCACTGCGCATGAGGTAGACACGAACCCTGTAGTCGCCGTCAACGGGCAGCGTGCCGGTCCAGTTGTTGTCCAGATTGGCGCCGACATCGATCGCGGCATTTGATCCCGGCGGCAGCACGTTGAAGTAGTTGGCGAGGTTGCTGGTCTGCAAAGTGACGTGCATCGTCTGGCCGGCTTTGGCACCGAGCAGGTAGTCGACGATTTCGTCGCCTTCAATACGGTTTTTGATGGTGGCTCCGTCCGCGCCCGACTTGAACTGAATCCTTTCCGTGCGGATCTCGTCCTTCGCGAACCCATGCGAGCTGATGATAGTCATCAGAAAAAATATTACGGCAGAAGAAAATTTAATCGATCTCATTCAGGCCTCCTTATCCATCGGAAATCCTTTCTTCAACGTCTGACCAGTCCGGGGGCATGCACCCTTGACGACTTCAAGGAATATTTTTGGTGGTTCCTTGCGGAGAAAAACGGCAGGATTGAGTTCCCCGGTTGAGCTTTCGGGACGACGTGCACCCATTAGAGGGCATCCTCAAGAAATATCCCCAACTCTTTTTGCAACTGGTAAACCGCATTCGTCGACTCAACAAACGATTGGGTGTCTTCCAGGGTTATCCGTCTGCTGAAGTCGAGGTCGTTTTTATAAAATCGATCCGCCAGCTGCCCGGACAAATTTTCATTTTCGAATACGAGCGTCGATTCACTATTGAGCATCCTGCTGCGCGGATCCAAGTTGTAGGAGCCGACAATCGAAACGCGGCGATCGAAAACGGCATACTTGGCATGCATGGTCCCCTCGGACTGTTCGGACGCATGGCTCCGGCGTCCCTGCCATTCCCAAATCTGTACGCCGCCCTCCTCGCAATACTGAACGATGGGTTCGTTGTTCACGACCAGCATATCATCATAATAATCGCGGCCCACAATGGTCATATTTCAGGTCAAGTTTCTTGTCGGCCATTTCGCGGACAATTCCATTCAAGCGCTCGTCGGTCACGTGCCGCATGTGAATCTTTCCTGTTTTTTCGAACACATGGCGGCTCGCTCCCCAATAGATGTTCGTGTTGAAAATTCCGCGGCTCTCTTTGACTTTCAGAAAATAGTCGACATTGCGGTCAAATGTCGCCACCATGTCTTTGACGACGTTGCCCTTCACAATCACATCCTGGTCGCGCCAGTACCGGCTGGGATTTTGGGGATCGATGCGAAAATATTCGTTGGCGATGTTCAATCCTCCCGCAACCGCCACGCCGTGATCGGTCTCGCCGTCGATGATCCACATTTTTTCATGAAATCGCTTGTTCGGATCGGTTGTTTTATCCACCGCGGCGTGGCGGGTAATGGGCATCTCGTTTAGCCACTGGAGATAAAAGGTCTCATAGCCTTCCACTTCGACGCCGTTTTGTTTCAAATCAAAATACATCCACTGGGTCTGCACGCCCGGGTTGGACATGGCATCGACAATGACCCTGACATCGAGCCCGAGTGCCTTTTTTGCCTTCAGGAGTTCTGCGATATGCAAACCGGACTCGTCTCCCGTGAACACCAGGGCCTGAATGCGAATAGAGGTGTCGGCTTTTTCGAGGGCCTGGATGCGGGCCGCAAAGGAATCGTCACCGTTGGCCAAAACGGCAATCTGGCATGTTTCTGCCGGATGGGCATCGAACAAGCCGCTGACACCGATGGTTTCATAAGGGCTGCCGGCAAATTCATCGGCCGGGCCGAAGGGCGTGCCCTGTATGGCCGAAGCCGGCACTTTGCTGGGCGGAGGCGCGTTTCCTTCTCCAGCTGTTTTTCCACTCGATCGCAGGGACGCGCAGGAAAGAAGAAAGGCGCAGACGATCGGTAGTAATATCCGTAAAGTAGTTTTGCTCATTGTTATGCCCGGCAGGGTTTTCCTGAACCGGATTCCGACTGGTCCTCGACCCGACTCCTTTCAAAATGACCGCT
>JBFYWB010000055.1:0-15865 GCA_041299015.1 Deltaproteobacteria bacterium | reverse complement strand
CGGTCATGATGGCGAAACTTCGGTTGATTGTCTGCATGTGAGGTCTCCTTTCAAATCGAACGTGAGAATGAGGTTGAGTGAGTTCAGCGCCGCTTGAATTGAGGGGTGATGTAACGTGGCGGTCAGGGCCTGACAATCCCAAAAAAATGCTTAAGGTTCCCCTACTTTAGTAACCTCGGGTACTTAGGTACTGACCCTAAATCATTCTATCTGCTCGTTATTAATAGGGATTTCCAAACGGTGACAAAAATTTCGCCCCTTTTCCCAAGGGGGTGTTTTTAGAAGTAAAGCTCATAGGCAGGGAGGGTATTGATGAAGAGCGACACCATCGACACCATCGAGGTTCACGCCAATGTGGTCATGACGACCGCATCGCTGAAGGCCATTGTGGAGAACATGAAAAAAATTGCGGGTAAAAACGAGAAGGGACACTACCGGGTGGACACGGCAGATGCCGTCAACAAAATGATCAGCCGGTTTCTGCTTGAACGGGATTTCGAGACGTTTGCAGGCGATGAGAACAATTACCCGCCCTTCGGTTAGAAGAAAGGCCCTTCATGGATTCAAATCCGATTCGACCTTTGCCATGGCGCGCATGAATGCTTCACGCGCCGCTTTGGCGTAAGGGTTGAAACGATGCATGTCGGCAAACAGCTGGGGGGTGTCGTGCTCCACCACGCCCAGGATGTGCAGCAATCGTTTATAGCCTTCCGTATCGATCGCCAGCTCCCGTGCGCCAAATGCGGCCAGTGACCGGCCGATGAAGTGGGTCAGGGCCAGGCTGACGGCTATCTGGCGGTCGTGCTCTTCCGGGCTCGTTTCGATAACCGTCAGCCCCGTGCGCCTGAGATAAGCGACAATTTTACCGTACCGGTTGTCGTCGATCCTAACCCGGCACAGGGCGATTTTCATCCCTTCAAGCCCTGATGAAGCGCTGTCCGGACCGAACATGGGATGGGTTCCAAGAATCGACACCGTTTGGGGCAACGCCTCTTTCATCCAAAGGACCGGCTTCTCCTTAACGGAACACACGTCTGCCACCAGGGCATCGGGCCTCATCAACGGGGCGGCGGTGGCCAGCACGTCCCTGAAGGAAGATATCGGCATGCAGGGTATCACGACCCGTTGGCTACAGACGTCATGAAAGGAGGCTCTGCGGACGCCTTCCGGCATATCCTCCTGCGGCGACTCCCGCCGTCCGCAGACAAGGACGGGGTTGTCTTTGGAAAGATAGCGTGCCGCCAGTCGGCCGAAACGGCCGTATCCGATGATGCCGATCATGAACAGTTCCAGGTTAAAGGTAGAGGGTTTAAGATTCAGGGTTCAAGTCTATACAGCAAGCGGATGAATCCATACACCTTGAACCATAGACCTTAAACCGATCAATATTGAGCCGGCACTCTCGTCGTCCCGATGAGTGTCAGCCCCGCGCTTTTTGACGCAAGGCGAAGTCCGCCAGCACAAGGGCCGCCATGGCCTCGACGATCGGCACCGCCCGAGGCACGACGCACGGATCATGGCGACCTTTGGCCGCCAGGGCCACCGCGCGGCCCTCGAAATCGGCTGTGGCCTGGCTCCGGCCGATGGTGGCCGGCGGTTTGAAGGCCACCCGGAAGAAGATCGGTTCACCGTTGGATATCCCGCCTTGGATGCCGCCGGAAAAGTTCGTGCGGGTCCCCAAGCGGTCCCCTTTTTTGACGAACGGGTCGTTGTGGGCCGATCCCCGCATGCGGGTACCGGCAAAGCCGGAGCCGATTTCAATCCCTTTGGTGGCCGGGATCGAGAGCATGGCCTGGGCCAGTTTAGCCTCCATTTTGTCGAAGACCGGCTCGCCCCACCCGGCCGGCAGGTTACGGCAGACACAGGTGATGATCCCCCCGATCGAATCCTTCTCCTCTTTGGCGGCCTCGATTTCAGCCTGCATCCGCCCGGCAGCGTCCTGGTCAGGACAGCGCACCGCGTGACGGTCGACGTCCGCCCGGGTGATCCTTGCAATGTCGATCTCGGGCACGATGGTATTCCCAACCGCGCTGACCCAGGCCACGATGTCGAGTCCGTAGGTTACCCGCAGAAATTTTTCGGCCATAGCACCGGCCGCCACCCGTGCGATGGTTTCCCGAGCGCTCGAGCGCCCGCCCCCGCTGGCGGCGCGGATACCGTATTTCATCTGGTAGGTGTAATCCGCGTGCGAAGGGCGGGGAACCGATTGCATCTGTCGGTAGTCCGATGGTTTCTGGTCTTGGTTGGACACCAGCACGGCGATCGGGGTCCCAAGCGCCAGGCCGTTTTCGACACCTGAGAGGATGGTCACCCGGTCGGCTTCGGCCCGCTCGGTCGTCAGACGGCTCTGGCCCGGCCGTCGGCGGTCGAGCTGCGGCTGGATGTCGGTCTCCGAGAGCGGGATGCGCGGCGGATACCCGTCGATAATGGCGCCGACGCCTCGGCCATGGGATTCGCCGAAGGTCGTCACCCTGTAAAGGGTTCCGAATGTGCTGGACATAAGATGAGCCTTTTTTCGGTTGAACCGGTTACGTCGGTTGAGTCGGTTTAGCCCGTTAGCCGGTTGAGCCTATTAGGTTGGTTGGGTCGGTTTTGAAGTCGCTTTTAACGAGTGCCATAATTTTTTGGACGACCTCCGCGATGCTCAGCTCGTTGGTCGCGAGAAGACGGTGCGCGGCCCTCGCATAAAGAGGCTCTCTTTCGGCAAGGACTGCCCCGATCTCTTCAAGGCTCCCCTGCCCGGTCAGCGAGGGTCGATTGGCCGCGGTGCCGGCGTCGGCCTGCATGCGCCGACGAATCGTGTCCGGCGAAGCCTGCAGCCAGATCACCTTGCCGCTGGAGCGCATGCGCCGCACGTTTTCGGGCGCGATCACGGCCCCGCCGCCGGTTGCAACGACCTGCCGGTCCCGTTCCGACAACCGGGCAATGACCTCGCATTCTTTTTCCCGGAACGCCGCCCAGCCCATTGCGGTTATAGATTCAGCGATGCTGCGACCGCTCTGATCGGCAATCACCTGGTCCGCATCCACGAAGGTCCATACGAGCTTTGCGGCCAGCAGCTTTCCGGCGCTGGTCTTGCCCGTGCAGCGGTAACCGATAAGAAATACGTTATTCATCATGCATCGCGTCGCTGCTATTTGACCCGATAAAGGCCCTTGAAGACGTCCCAGAAATCGGGAAAGGATTTTTTGACGCAGGTTTCGTCCTTGATTTTGATGCCCGGGATTTTCAATCCGGCCAGGGCAAAACTCATGGCGATGCGGTGGTCGTCGTAGGTGTCGATCTCCGCACCGTGCGGTTTTCCGCCCACGATGCGCAGTCCGCTGCCCGAACAAGCGGCTTCGACGCCCATCTTTGTCAACTCGGCCGCCACCGCACCGAGACGGTCGCTTTCCTTGGCCCTCAGGTGAGCCACGTTTTCAATGACCGTGGTACCCCGGGCGAAGGCGGCTAAAACAGCCAGGGTCGGCACCATATCCGGCATGTCCCCCATGTCGACGGTCACGCCCGTCAACGGGCCGCCGATCACCTTGATGCCGTCGCTCTCCGCCGTTACCCGGCACCCCATGGCCGCCAGGCACTCGGTGAACCGTACATCGCCCTGCAGTGAAATCCGTGAGGTCCCGGCCACCGTCACACCGGCGCCGGTGATGGCCGCGGCCGCCCAGAAATAACCGGCCTGAGAGCAGTCCGGTTCCACCGCATGGTCGCCGGCCCGATAAGTCTGCCCTGCCGCCACATCAAACCGTTCGTAAGCGTGCCGGTCGACAGTGATGCCGAACTGTTCCATGACGGCAATGGTCATGTCAACGTAAGGCCTGGATGCCAACCCGCCGGTCACCGTTATGGTGACCGGTTCCTTGGCAAACGGGGCGACCAGCAGCAGCGCCGACAGAAACTGGCTGCTGATGCGGCAGTCGATCTCTACGCCGCCCCCCCTTATGCCGCCGCCGGTGACTTCGATCGGCGGACACCCGTCGGCATTCAGCGACCGGGCGGCAACGCCCATCTGATTCAATCCGTCGAGCAGGTCCTGGATCGGGCGCTTTTGCATCCGCGGGGACCCGGTCAGAACGCAGACGCCCCCACCCAAGCCGGCCACCGCGGCCAGCAGGCGCATGGAGGTCCCTGAATTCCGGAGATCGACAGGCTTTCCAGGCGACCGCAGCCGACCGGAGGTCCCCTGGATTCGAAGGTGATCCGGTGCCTCGGTGATCGCCACTCCCATCTCGGACAGACAGCGCCGCGTGATCAGCGTGTCTTCGCTGTTCAGCGGATTCCGCACCTCAGAGACCCCGTCTGCAAGCGCGGCCGCGATCAGCATCCGGTGGGTGTAACTCTTGGAGCCGGGCACACAAACGGTTGTGTCTTTGATTTTGCCGGGGGTTATTTCGATCATGTATCTGTGAAGAACGCTGGCCGTTATTTTTTTTCAGCAGCTTGGTATCCTAGTTGCCGGGAGAAATCAATCGACGAGCCAAGCAACCTTGCTTTGGGAACGGTTCAAAACGGTTGTCGTTATTTCAATTACTGTGGCGGCGACCCGAACAAGAAAGAGTTCGACATCCGCAGGCGTCGACCATATTTAACATTTTGACATCAAAGGTTTCGTTCCAGGTTGATGGTTTTGGAGGGGCTAAAGTGGTTCGCGCTGAAGAATTGGATCAGTTTGGAATTATTCCAGTCGACCAAGGTGTTTACTTTTTTAACGCCGATATGTTTCAAATGATCCATAAATTCGTTGATCAGCTGCTCGCCGATCCCCTTGTTCTGGTAATTGGGCGCGACACCGATGGTATCCAATCTGGCCTCTTCCTGGAAAATGCCATACTCGCCCATATAAAGTTCCCCCATTATAAACCCTACCACCTCTCCGGTTTTTTCCTCTGCCACAAGCGAGGTGGGCACATAATCCTTCGATCTAAAAAGCTTTTCAAACTTCAGTTCATAGTACTCTGGCCGGGAGACCCCGAGTACCGTCGCGTCGATTCCAACCACGGCCTCAAAATCGTCGGCCTTCATGAGCCTGATGGTAATGGCGCTCTCGTTCATGTGACCTCCTTTCGGATTGGAGCCTTATTTCGAGATCCATAACGGAAAGCTTGATGTCAATCCATCAATTCATCTCGTTTGCAAGTCCACGGCCAGTTGGACGAGTTCCGCCACCCGATCCTCCGGCACCTTGCCGCGGATAATGGCTGCAACGGCGCGGTCCTTGTCCAGCAGGATGATGTTGGAGGTGTCCTTTTGAAGTCCCCAGGCAGTGCGCAACTCGGCCCGCTCATCGAACAGAATGACGGTGTCGTATTTCTTGGCCTTGGCCCCCGCAATGGCCCGAATCGCAAAGTTCGGCTTCCAGGTGGCGGCACAATCGGCAATGCCCAGACCTTTGTACGTCTCTTCCCTGAGACGACCTTCGTCCTTGGCTTTTTTCATGGCATCCGTGAGGTGTTCGTTCAGATCGGATTCGTCCGGGTCCACGTAATTGATCAAAAGCACTTTCCCCTTCCAGGAATCCATCGTCGACACATTGCCGTCGGCATCTTGAAAGGACCAGTCGGATGCTGTCGCACCGACCTGCAGATCTTCGGCCAAAGCCGGCAGGCACCCTAAAACCAATGCGAAAAAGGCTATTGCTCTGATTGTCTTCACGTCATCCTCCCTTACTGGGGTTAACCGTTTAACCGATTTCACACTTCCAGCGTTCCGACCAGATCGTCCAACCGTGGAATCCCCTTGTTTACCAGGTACTGCTCGATCCCCTCCAGGATATCCATGGTCGCCCGCGGGTTGACAAAATTGGCCGTACCCACTTGAACCGCCCGTGCGCCGGCGATAAAAAACTCGATGGCATCACCGGGGTTCAGGATGCCGCCGATGCCGATCACCGGAACCTTCACCCTCTGGCACACCTGCCAGACCATGCGCAGGGCAACCGGACGAATGGCCGGCCCGGAAAGCCCGCCGGTGATGTTGGCCAGTTTTGAACGCCGGGTTTCGATGTCGATGACCATTCCGGTAAGGGTGTTTATCAGAGACAGGGCGTCGGCACCCTCCCCTTCAGCCCTTGCAGCGATCTGGGTGATGTCGGTGACGTTGGGGGACAGCTTGACCATGAGCAGTTTCCGGGTGCGTTTTCTGACTGCCCGAACGACCGCGGCGGCCATCTCCGGATCGACCCCGAAGGCGACCCCGCCGGCCTTAACATTCGGGCATGAAATATTGACTTCGATGCCCGCAACCGTATCGAGCGCCTCGATCCGTTCCGCCAGGGCGGCGTATTCCTCAACGGTCTGACCGTAAATGTTGACGAATACCGGTGTCGACAAACCCTGCAGGAAAGGCAGTTTTTCAGCGATGAATTTCTCGATACCGACGTTTTCGAGACCGATCGCGTTGAGCATGCCGCAGGCGGTCTCGACGATGCGCGGCGGCCGGTTGCCTCTGCTGGGGGCCATGGAAAGCCCTTTGACGATAATGCCGCCCAGTCGATTCAAGTCGACATAGGCGTCAAACTCTCTGGCGTAGCCGAAGGTGCCGGAGGCGGTCATCACCGGATTGCGCAGGCGGATGCCGCCGATATCGACGGACAGGTCGGGTCGGGAGGCCATATCATTGATTCTCGAACGTCAATTGTCGGATGTCGAATGCAAAGCGGCTTTTAAAACCGCTTTGATCCGTGCCTCCAGATTGAGGAGATAGGCCGCTTCCGGTTGCTTCGGCCCGGGGTTGGCGTCGTACTCGTGAGCCCTGATCCGCTGCATGATGCGCCCCACATCCCCCTCTTCTTCTGCGGCACAGGCCGACACCGCGTCGAAAAAGTCGCCGCAGGCCGCCAGTGCCCTTTCCAGGTAAGCACAAGCGTCGGCGGCGCTGTAGACGAAGATATGGCCGGGGCACAGCACGTCGGGCGCCAACGCTTTGAGCCGGCGCAGCGATGACAGATAGGCGGCGTAATCCGCCAGGCAGTCCGTGACGATGTATCCGGTCCGGTCGGCCTGACCGGCGGCTTCGGAAGCGAGCAGAATATTTTTGCCTGAAATTCGGTAGCTCAGGCAGTCCCGGGTGTGACCAGGGGTCGCGATCACCTCGACTTGGCAACCGGCGGCGATCTCGACGCGATCACCCTCCTGAACGAAGCGATCGATGTCGAACGCCTCGAAACTGGCGCCGGGCGTACCGGTCACGCCGATCTGATTCACCAGCGTTTCGGCGGCACGGTTCAGGTGGCGGATCCGTGCAATGGCGTTGGGCCGTTTCAAGATCTGGCCGGTTTTGTGGGAGGCCAGCACCTCCATTCGGGGATAGCGCCGTTTAAAAACAGTCACGGCACCGCAGTGGTCGAAGTGGGCATGGGTGAGAAAACAGAAGGCCGGAACCCGGGTGCCCAGTATCTTTGCGACCTCGGTCGTATAAAGGTCGCCCAGCAGGGTGAGCCCGGCGTCGAAAATCACCGGCTGCGGGCCATCAAGTAGGTAGACCGGTATGGCCGGATGCCCCACCACGTAAAAATCATCACAGATCTTGCCGGTTCGCGAAAAAATCACATGCCTCCCCGCCGCTATCGAAGCCTCCGGCAGCATACACAAAATCGGCGCCGAAAACAACGAAAGATCAAGCGGATCAACCCTGCCGGCGGAGACTGCTACTGATAAAGACTTTGATACGGGGCCGCAACGCAATCGTTCCGGCTCCCGTCGAGTGAAGTGACCGGCACCAGGTCTAATAGGGGGAGAACAGGCAGCACCGGTTGCGGCCTTCCTTCTTGGCGCGGTAGAGGGCCGTGTCGGCCTTCTTGATCAGGTCCGCATTGGACGAATCTGTTTTGGGTGAATGCGCGGCGATGCCGATGCTCATGGTGACGAAGACGGCCTGATCGCCGTAAGCGAAGCGCGTCGCGGCCAACTTTTCGCGCAGGCGTTCGGCCAGTATGAAGGCGCCTTCCTGAGGCGTTTCCGGCAGCAGGACGGCAAACTCCTCGCCGCCGTAGCGGGCGGCAACATCGGACTTGCGCAACGACTGCTTCAACAGTTCGGCCGTTTCCCGCAGAATGTAATCACCGGCGAGATGGCCCAGGGTGTCGTTGACTTTCTTGAAATGATCCAGATCGACCATGAGCAGGGTGAGGGGAAATGTATAGCGTTTGGCCCGATACATTTCTTCGTCCAGGACTTCCTGAAACCTCTGGTAATTGGTCAATTTGGTCAACCCGTCGTGGGTGGCGCGCTCGTTGAGGATCTCGATGCGTTTGTTCTGTTCGATCAGACGGCTTAAAAAATCGGATGACAGATGAATCAGCTCTTTGCGGGCGGTTTCGATCATTTCCAAATAACGGGTTTCCGAGTCGATCTTGATTTCGAAGATCGGGTACACGGCCTCCGTGAGTTCGCCCACTTCATGGAGAAGCGCCTCCAACTGAAAGTGCTCCTCGAATTCGTACGCCTTGGTAAAATGATCGATCAAGCCGAGGTGATAGGCCTTGTCGGGCAGGTTGACGAAATCGACCAGCAGGGAGGTAAGGTGCAGGAGGCGCGTCATTAGCAGGATCTCCGGGCTGCCGTTCTTGACTTCCGCCGGAAAATGGTGGTGCCGCATCGGCTTGTAAAACGTATCCGGCAAGCCCCATTTTTTCACCAGGAGACTGCCGATATCCATGTGCGTAAATCCCAGAACCTGTTTCTCGGCATCCTGGTAAGAAGCCTGGCTTTTGCTCTTTTCCGTCAAAACGAGGCTGTATTGGTCGGGCATGCACTGGCTCAAAGTGAGAATACCGATATTGTGCAGCAACCCCAAGAAAAAAGCGTCATCCGCCGCTTGGCGGCAAATGTTTTTGGCCATCGACTTCATGGCCACGGCACTGAAAAGGGAATCCTTCCAGAACTGGGTATAATCGAATCCATCACTGTTGTCGGCCTGAAAGCACTTGACCACCGAAAAGCTCAAGGCAAGGTTCTTGACGGTCGTGGCCCCCAGTAATTTGACAGCATGCTGAACGGAAGTGATGCGGGTGTTGAGGCCGTAGTAAGGCGAGTTGATCAAGCGCAGCACTTCGGCGCTCAAGGGCGGGTCGGTCGACAGGATGTCGGCCAGTTCTTTGAGTCCGCTTTTCTGGTCCTGAACCGTTTCCAGTATTTTGATGGCCACCCCCGGCAGGGTGGGCAGTTTTCCGATACCATCGATGATTTCATTCAAAATGTCATTTGGTTGCATCGCTTGTTTCCTTTTCGGATGACCGTTGGGCCGGACGATTTTTCAGGGGGGTGCGACAGGTCGGTCCCGGATGTGTTATCGGAAAAATCGTCGAAAACTTAAATGACAGTCGCCGGTTGCGGGGAAATCACTCGTGCAGGATAGCGTTGGTGCCCCGCCAAAAAAAGGGGGGGTATGGGTGCGCCGCCAGAAAGGACCCATCTGCAGGCACCGGTCGACACGGAAACCGCCTGAGGCGGATCCATGCCGGCCGGTGCCCGGCAACTGATCATGGGTTATTTTTCCGCTTTGTACCCCATCGGCCGCTTCTTGAAGCGCCCGCCGTGGATGACGGGATCTCCCTTGTAGATGAAATAGCCATTTTTGGCATCCGCCGCCTGGATTCCCTTCATGAGCTTGAAAGGGGTGATCTTGCTGTTGGGATCGTTCATCGAGCCTACCGGTTCGACCAGGTTGGTAACGGGGGCATTCAGGTCGATTCGGTCGCCGATCAACACCCGTTTGGTATACCCGCCGAACCAGGCATAGACCGGTTTGGCGGACTCCTTCCATTGGGATTCGCCCTTTTTCCAGTCGTAGTCCGGCATGCCGTATTTGTCCGGCATGGCCTTGCGCGCCGTGTCCCCGGCCTTGGACCAGTCCCAAAAGACTTTCGTGGGTTTGCACTTGGCGTACACCGGTGAATGGCAGGTGTTGCATTCGATGGTTTCAGTATGCTTGTTCAGGTGATGGTCGAGGACCTTGTTGCCGTAGTGCGGGTTTCCGGTGTGGCACTTTTCGCAGGCAAAGGCGCCTTCCACGGGCGGCACCGAAGAACTGCGTGACGAAAGTGGGAACCAGTTCCTTACGCTGGTTGTACGCACCCGAAAAATACCGATTGACCACCGTGTAGGCGGTTTCATCGGGGCGGCGCTCCTGGTTGAGGACGGTCGCATCTTCGAATGGTCTCTCCGGCGGCGGCAGGTTGTTGACCCGGTTGCAGGCCTGCTCACACTTGCGGCATCCGACGCAGCGGGTCAGATCCACCAGGCATCCGTAAGCGTCCGGTGGCGCTTTCAACGACGCGTCGGCGGTCGCACAGGGGTCGACGGTCGCCATCGATGCGCCGGAAGCGCCCAAGAACTTGAAAAATCCGCGGCGACTCAACTCCATTGATTCCTCCTTGACGGAAATATCTTCGTTTGCATTTCCTGTTTGATAATCCGTATGCAGTACCGTCCCGCTTCCGTGGTGATGTTCGCCACCAGACCCGGCGAGTTGTCGATGATCTTGCCGAGTGACCGGACGACATCCGGGTCGCATAGCGATACCTCCAAGCCGCAGCCGGGCTCGACCTCATCGAGCACGCTTTTGAATTTGAGCAGACACACGGGCCAGACGATGCCGGTAAGATCGAGTTTTCTCTTCCGGGCCATGGTTTCACCTGGATGTTGTCGAAATGGTTAAAAGCCTTGATTGCAACCAACGTGCCCCAGAACAAGCCCGCCCATAAATTTTATAACCTATTGTTATTTTAATGTAATTAATCTAAAAACGTGATGTTGAAAGGAAACCTGTTTAATGGTATTTAAACAAGCATTTAAACAACGTGTTGACATGTCGGACGGCAATCGATGAAAGAAAAGAAATCAACCGGCATTGGAAGCGGATTATCAACACCATGGCCGAGGGCCTCATGCTGGTCGGAAAAGACGGCACGATTCTCATGGTGAACGACGCATTTGAAAATCTCACCGGCTACAGCGCCGACGATATCATCTCCTTGTCCAACGGTTTCTTCAGCGGTTGCGCGGCCGGAGCGGCAAGCCGATCGCCGGGGTCACATCCCAAGCGCTCGACCTCTTGATGGCCTATCCTTGGCCGGGAAACGTGCGCGAGCTCAAAAGCGCCCTCGAATACGCCTTTGTGGTTGCCGAGGAGGGTTTGATCGGCGAGGACCACCTTCCACCGCACCTTTGCGAGCCTCGTCATGCAGATCCTGTTTCACCGGTAAGCTTCGTCAAGGGCGATGCAACCGAAAAAATCGCCCTCGTCGAAGCCTTACGCCGGACCGGAGGGAACCAATCCCAGGCGGCGCGTAGCCTCGGCGTCAATCGTGTGACCGTCTGGAACCGTATGAAGAAATACGACATCGATCTCAAAAAAGTCATGCGCATCTGAACCTCTCTGCGCACCACCGTGGCGAAGGTACGGCTTTTGCTTGTGTAAAAGGGGGATTGAGGCAAGGTTTTCAAACGGTGCGGTGAGATCCCCCCGCCTTTTTTTACTCGGCAAGACCGCCAGGATTCCACCACCCAAATTAAGAGGGTCCGCGTCGATTCACTTCACTATCGCCGGATCCGGGCGAGAACAGTGATGACATTCCGCTTGAAGCTGCTGCTGCTGCTGCTGGTCCTCTCCATTCTGCCGATCGTCGGGCTGAGGGCCTTCGGCATCCACAACGTGCACCTGATGGCCGCTGCTCTCACCGCCCGCATTGAAAAATATCATATCGACGATGCCCACAACCGGCTCCGGCAGCTGATAGACATTTATTCCCAGTCGATCGCCAGCAGTCGTGAACAGGTCGAGATGGCTTTGTTCTTCCAGGCCTTCGAGATGGAGCGCTCCCTGGTTGAGAGTCCCGATGATGCCACCCAAATGACCGGCAGGGCTCTCGCAACCAAGCGTCTATTGGATACCGGCGACGGCAAATCCAGTCCCCAAGGGGTCCTTTCCCCTGTCTTAAGCAGCTCTGCTGCTGCGTGCCCATTGATTGTTCCGGGCGCCCAGGCCGATATGGCCGCAAAAGATCTCATCCGACTGCAAAGAATCATAACGGTATTTCAGACCCTCTCGCGACAGCTCGGTTCACTGGCGTTGCGATTTTACAGCGGGTTGCCGAGCGGCGTCGCCCTGGCGTATCCGTGTTCCGCCGGTCACTTTCCCGGCCGCGATCCATTGAAGCAAACCTGGTATCGCAGTGCTTTCGAAGAAAAGTTAAGCCATTGGTCCGCGCCCTACATCGATGCCCAAAGCCGGCGACCGGTCATGGCCACCTCCGTTGCCTTGGAAAATGAAGAAGAACAGGTTCACGGCGTTACCAGCATCGTGGTGCCCCTCGACACCCTGCTGGAATCAGCCATCCCGCGCTCGAATTTACCGGATGACACGTTCTCCTTCGTCGGTTCCCTGGCTGCCCGTCCGTCCACCGGTGAGGTGGGTGCAAAAATCCTGGTCGAGGCCCGGCAGTCAACCATCGTGTGGGAAGACAACGGTTCCGAGATGTCGTCGCGCTGGTTGACCGCGACCGACACCGATCAGCTTCAGTCACTTTTAGCGGACATGGCAGCCCGCATTTCCGGCATCCGGCGCATGATCTACGCGGAGCGCGACAGCATATGGTGCTATGGCCCGATGCCGCACCAGGGAACATCCTTCTTCTTTATTGTGCCGGTGGAGAGCATCTTGCAGCCGGCCCAGGAAATCCGGAGGGCCGTTAAAGACCGCGTGCACAAGGTCGAGCGGGTAACGGCCGGTTTTCTTGTCTTTCTCATCGCCCTGAACGCCGGTTTGGCGCTGATGTTTTCGCGTTCGGTCACGCGTCCGCTGGAGCAACTCACCGCTGCGTCCACCAAACTGGCCGACGGAAATTTCACAGCCCGAGTCAATATCCGCAGCCGGGACGAGTTCGGCGAGCTCGGCCGGGTGTTCAACCTGGTCGGTCCCCAACTGGGCGCTCACGTCAAGATGCAGCAGGCCTTGGACGTGGCCATGCAGATTCAATACAACCTCCTGCCGCAGACCGCGCCGAACCTCTCGGGCCTGGACGTCCGCGGAATGGCCTTTTACAGCGAGGAGACCGGCGGAGATTACTTCGATTACCTGTGCGTGGGTAATGAGGGTCGGCAACGGCTGTGCGTCGCGGTGGGCGATGTATCCGGTCACGGTCTTCCCGCGGCCCTCCTGATGGCCACCGCCCGCGGCCTTCTTCGACAACGGGTATCGATGCACGGCAGCCTGGGGGATATCGTCACCGATGTCAACCGAAGATTTGCCGAAGACGTGGAGCGCTCCGGGCGATTCATGACCCTTTTTCTGGCCCGTATCGACCGGGAACAGAAAAAAATCGAGTGGGTGCGGGCCGGCCATGACCCGGCCCTGCTGTATGATCCGGTAGCGGACGCTTTTTTAGAACTAAAGGGTAAAGGCCTGCCGCTGGGCGTCGATGCCGGCATTCCCTACAGAGAGTCCTCCGGTGCCATCGAGGACGGTCAAATTCTTTTCATCGGCACGGACGGTATCTGGGAATCCGTCAACGCGAAGAACGAACTCTTCGGAAAGAGCCGCCTGAAAAAGGTGATTCGGGAAAACGCCGGTCAATCCGCACGCGATATCCTGCTGGCCGTGCATGCTGCCGCCGAGGAATTCCGCGCCGATTTGAAGCAGGCGGACGACCTGACGATCGTCGTCGTAAAACTGAAAGCACAATGATGCAAACCTTACTACAGGCTGATGACGGCGGCATCGCAGGACATGTTGATGAATTCGGCCGCGGTGGCCATGCGGGCCCCCTCGATCAGGTCCTCTTCCTTGATCTGCCTTGCCTTGGCACAGGGCGTGCAGACCAAGATCGGCACCTCGTGGGCCTGGAGATAGGCCAGCAGGTCGTCGGCCACATCGCCGGTGGCGGCCCGTACGTGGGTGATAATCCCCTTTTTGGCCAGATAAACGCCTTCATCCAGCAGAAAGAGGGTGGTGTCCTTGCCTTCCTTGTGGGCAATGGTGGCCAGGTGAATGGCGCGGGTGGCCCGGTTGGTGTCGTTTGTACCACAGGACAACGCGATCACGACATTGTTGGTCATTTTATCGTCTCCCTCATGCTCTCAGATTCAAAAATAACAGTCTGACTGGTCCTATCACATCAACCGCCAATTTCGCAAACCGATAAAATCAGATGAAAAGCGTTACTTTGCTTTTGGCGGCCTCCCCCGGGAAATGGGCCGCCCCGGCCAGCGAGACATTGGGATAATCGATAAATTCGTCCATGCTGTAACCCATCAAATCCATCGACATTTCGCAGATAATGATCTCGACATCGAGAGCTGATCGTCAGGCAGGTTCCCTTTGACTGCCTGCAGTTCGCCTTCCAGATGCACTATCCGCTGTTCGAGCGTTGCCACTCTTTCTTCCATAGACGTATGGATTACATCCAACATGATCAAACCCCGCGAGAAGTCAGTTTCCGAATCCGGAACGTTTAATTGTGATTGATTTGTATTTCGGCCTGTTCCAGGATATCCGGGACGACATCGCTCCAGCCCAGGGGCATAATGTGGACGCCCTGGAATTTGGATTTGTGTTTTTTGATGAATTTGCCCATCATTTCGGCCGCCTTCTTCTTGCGGTCGCCCTTGTCGACCGAACCGATCTCATCGATCCATTCCCGGGGCACGGAAATACCGGAAACGTGTTGGTTCATATAGACGCCCATCTGGGGCGATTTGAGCAGGACGACGCCGAGCTGGATGGGGCGGTCGAATTTGGCCGCTTTTTCGACAAACTCATCGACGACCCGGTCGTCGTAAACGGCCTGGGTCTGGAAAAAATGTGCGCCGCCGGCCACTTTTTTTTCCATTTTCATCAGTTGCAGGTCGAGTGGCCGAAAGTTGGGGTTCACCACGGCGCCGATGAAAAAATCGGGTGCATTCAGCAGTTCATTGCCGGCCATGTCCGTGCCGGCCTGCAGCCCCGCTGCAATCCTGACCAGCTGCACCGAATCGAGATCGAAAACCGGTTTGGCTTGCTTGTGATCACCCAAGTTGGTGTGGTCTCCGGTGAGCAGCAACATGTTGTCGATCCCCAGCGAAAAGGCGGTCAGGAGCTCCGACTGCAGGGCGATCCGGTTACGGTCCCGGCAGGTGATCTGGTAAATCGGTTCGTGGCCGCTTTTTTTCAACCGAACGCAGGCGGCCAAGGACCCGAGTTTCATCACCGCGCTCTGGTTGTCGGTTACGTTGATGGCATGCACGCATCCGTTCAAATGTTGCGCTTCCTTAACGCAGGGCGGCACAAAATTCTCGTCGCGCGGAATGGCCCCTTTCACCGGACCGACCTCACCAGTTACCACGAACTCGCCCCTGTCAAACAATTCGCTTAATTTCATTGATGGTTCTCCTTAAAAATTTTCAGCCCGGCATCAAGGTCGGGAGTATCAATCCTGGTTGTTAACCGTGATCTTGCCAGCCATGGAACAGAAGGTGGCCTCGTGCGGGCTGACCTTCAGACTCCGCGGCCGACTCCACTTCGCGTGGTTCTTCGGCTTTTGATACGGTTGCAGCAAATCCAGACGGTTCAGTTTCCTGAGGCGCTCGTAAATCAGAATCCAGCCGCAGTCGCGATCCGGGTCCACCTCGCATTTGCCGTTTTCGGCCCCGCCGCATGGACCGTTGAGCAGGCTCTTGGCGCACAGGGTCATGGGGCAAAGCCCCCCGGTAAACTCGATGATGCATTCGCCGCAGAGTGAACAGTATTCGTTGATGTCGGTTTCGGACACGGTCTCTCCGCCGAAAATGGTGTCGCAGCCCGGGTGCACCATCCCGCCGTCGGTGGCATCGATGACCGTGTGCACCCCCTGACCGCAACCCAACACCAGGAAAGAGTCAGCCATTTTTAC